>NCHM01000161.1 GCA_002257205.1 Rhizobiales bacterium 24-66-13
GGGTATAGGACTAACTTTAAGGCGGCTTCATAGCCGCCTTTTTAGTGTCCACTTCTGATACCATTCACACCAACCAAAGCCGCCTTCGGGCGGCTTTTTTAATGACCGGGGGACGCATGACGATCACCTATCCGCGCGCCTTCCCATCTGGAAGTTGGTTCACCGAAGTCGAGTTCACCCTCTCCGAATCCTCCACTTTTAACGTGCTCCAGAACGGCGCCGTCCAGACGATGGAATACGGCGAAAGCATCTGGCTCGCCAAATATACGACCAAGCCGCTCTATGAGGCGACGATGCGCCACGCGTGGCAGTCTTGGTGGTTGAGCCTGCGCGGCGGGAAGACCTTCCTCGGGTATGATCCAGAAAAGGTATACCCAGCCTTCTATGGCGCGTCTGTTCTCAGCCTCACAAAGGCGGGCGGCGGGGCATTCACCGGCGCTGCGGTGCTCAACTCTTATACGGCGACGACCGTTGGCCTGCTGGGCCTCCCGGCCTCCTATAAGGCGACGTCAGGGGACATGCTGTCGTTCCCGTGGAATGGCGTCAAAGCCCTCCACATGGTGGTGGAGGATGCCACGGCGAACGGATCTGGTGCCGTCACGCTCTCTGTCTGGCCTCCAGTTAGATCAAGCCCCGCTCCTGGCGCGAGTGCCGTCGTCGATATGGTTCGGCCGTCGTGTGTGATGAAAATCCGCCCCGGTTCGACGTCCGCAGTTGCTAGCAAATCTAGCCCACCCGCGACCTTCGAAGCCGCGCAGACGCTAATCTGAGGTGCCCATGCGATCCTATGACAGCGACACCCTGGCGATGCTCTCGTCGGGCCGCGCGGCCGTGCGCGATATGATCCTGTTCGATTTTGCGAGCGGGCTGTACGGCTTTTGGACAGGCGCGGGCACGCTCACCTATGCCGGGCTCGATTATATCGGCGCGGGAAAGCTTTTCGACATCGAGGACTTGTCCTTTGAGGGCGGCCTTGCGCCGTCAGCCGTCAGCATCAAGCTTTCGGCGATTCCCGAAGAGGGTCTCACGCCCGATGTTCTCGCCTCGATCGAGAGCGAGAACTATCACCAGCGTCCCGTGACTATCTCGCGCGCTTACATCCATCCCGACACGCGGGCGTTGCTCTCCGTTGAGCGCGTTTATCGCGGCTATCTCGATCAGATGCAGCACGATCTGCAAGTGGGTGGCGGCGCAACACTGACCGCGATGCTGGAAAGCCGGTCTCGGGATCACACGCGCGTGGGCCACAGGGTGCGCAGCGATGCGGACCAGCGAATGATTGACCCCGCAGACGGGTTCTTTCGCCACGCTCCGACGGCTGACGCGAAGCTACTTTGGGGGCGCAACGTATGAAGCGACGGGATTGGTGGGAGCAGCTAGACGCGGTCCTGACCCGCTACCAGTCCGCGACCTTTATCAGGGGGCAGAGCGATTGCCTGACACTCTGCCTCGATGCGGTCGAGAGCATGACGGAGCGCGATCTGTTTCGCGATCAGCGCGGCTATCGGTCCAAGACGGCGGCTATCAAGCGCGGCCGTGCCCTGGGGTTTTCTTCCATGGGTGATGGCTTTGCATCCGAGATGGAGGAAATCCATCCGGTCAAGGCCGGACGCGGCGACATCGCGATCATCCGCGATGGAAAAGAGGATGCCGGCGGCGTGTTTGTCGGGGCGCAGATCGTCAGCATGGGCCGGGCCGGCATGTGGAGTGTGCCGCGCTCGCGCGCCGTGCGCGCATTTAAGGTGATCTGATGGGACTTGAAGCAGCACTGGTCGCAGCTGGCGCGTCGGCGGCTACTGCGAGTGTGGCTAGTGCTGTCGTCGGCATCGGCGCGTCGGTCGGCCTGTCGTACCTTTCAAAGGCTCTCGGCGGTAAATCGGCCAAGACCACAACGTCAAGTGGCCTGGAAGGCACACTCCAGATTGCCGGCGACGTTCCGCGCGGTGCCGTGTTCGGACGGGCGATCACCGAGGGGCATCAGGTCTATGGCCAGACTGGTGGATCGTTCGCGTCGACGCCAAATCTGGCGCTGGACCGGGTCTATGCGATTGGTGAGGGGCCGCACGACGCGCTGGAAAGCGTATGGGTCGACGGCAAGCTGTGCACGTTGTCCCTGGTTTCTGCGTCCACGCACGTCGATCATTACACGGTCAACGAATATAATTACCCGACCACTGGCGTTCCGTGCATGCATCTGTGGTTCTTTCGCGGCTACACGGACCAGCCTGCGCTTTCCGAACTCGTCACGAATGCCAATCCGTCAGATCGGTGGACGTCGGATTATCGCGGGTCTGGAGTCTGCTATGTCGCGACACGGTGCTTGTATTTTAAAGAGGTGTTTTCTTCGTTCCCGGCGTTTTCCTTCGGTATCCGTGGTCGACGCCTGTACGACTGGCGTTCTGATACTACGGCCGGCGGCGATGGAGCGCAGCGCTGGAGCGATAAGACCTCATGGGTTTATAGCGCTAACCCAATCGTGCAGCTCTACAATTTCCAGCGCGGCATGAGTGTCGCGACGCAACTGCTTTACGGCGCCAACGTCCAGACGGCGGACTTCGTGCTCGATGCCTATACCGCCGCGGCAAATGCCTGCGACGAATCTGTCATGGACAGCGCCGGGTCATCCGCCGATCGCTATTCCTGCGGCACTATCATCTCCGACGCAGAGGAGCACGGCGCCGTTATCCAGCGGTTTTTGGATGCGTGTGCAGGGGCGATGTACGAGCGGGCGGGGGCGTTCGCGCCCATCGTCGGCGTCGCGCAGGCCACGACTTATCCGACCATCACGGATGGCGATCTCGTTTCCGGGTTCCCGATCCGGTTTATCGCCAAGCGCGGCCGGGCGGAACTGGTCAACGGGGTTTTTGGCACTTACACCGACCTCTCCCAAAATGGCGCAAGCGTCTCCTACCCCTCTCGGGTGGATCTGGACGCGGTCGCGCTCGATACCGAGCAGCGCTATAGCGAGAGCAATTACCCTCAGGTTTTTGATCCTGTCCAGGCGCAGCGGCTTGCCGAACTGGAGCTTCTGCTCGCGCGCCTACAGGCGACGGCCACGATTACGCTCGGCATGTCCGCCGTTGTACTGGAGCCGGGGGATTGGGTGCGGTGGACCTCCGCAAGGTTTGGCGACCGGCGGTGGATGATCGAGCGCATCCAAGAGGGGCGGGGCACCTATACGCTGGATCTGCGGGAGATCAACGCGACTGCATTTGGCGAGATCGACGACGTGCCGCTCAACGGTGGCCTGCCTGGGGTTGGCGATACTGACCTTACGACAGTGCCGATGTTCGATGTCGATAATCGCACGCTTGTCGGAGACAATGGGCTCAAGACGCCAGCAATCCAGGCCACGTGGCAGGCGATCCTTGATAACCGCGTGGACGCGCTACTGTTTGAGTATCGCGTGGCGGGGCAGACGGACGTGCTCACGGCGCGGTCGGACGATCCTCTTTCTGGTTACTACTCCTGGAGCGCTGGGCTCCAATCAGAGACCGATTATGAGGTGCGCGCGACCATCACATGCACGCCGCCGCGCTCGACCACGTGGACCGACTGGGAGCCAGTCACGACCACAGAGCAGATCGTCCCGGTCGGGATGCAAAACTTTGAGGCGGCGCTGCACGATAAGATAGCCAATGAGCTCGGCGCCGCCGACGACGAATGGCGGGCCGGCCTGGAGCAGGTCAACCTGCTGGCCGCCGAGATGGCCGCGCACCAGGCTGTGGTCCGCCTCGACGACGTGCGGCGTGTCACGGCGACGTTTGGCGCGCAGCGGGGGGAGTATCTGCTGCGCATCGGCGCGGTGGCGGACGATGTAAGCGCCGCGGTGCAGCGGGTGGAGACGCTGGAGGCGGAGGCGGTCAGCCTGGATGCCGATCTGGCCACTGTCACCACCAACCTCGCCACGGTGAGCAGCACGGTCACCGCGCTTGCGGATGGTCAGAGTGCTCTTGCCTCCGAGGTGACGGAGCTATCTGCCACCGTGGACGGTTTGGCAGCAGGCGTCACCGTGCGGTGGGTTGCGGGCGTTACTCCTGCCGGCGCAACCGCAGCGTGGGATCTGCAATTGGTCGCGGGGTCCGTGACGGTCGGCATGTCCGCCATAGCCTTGCCCGGCGGCGGTGGGCAGATCCGGCTTCGCGCGGACAAGGTGGTGTTCGCCAAGCAGGATGGGACACCGTTCGCTCTATTCCAGTCGAGTGGCGGCAATTTTTACTTAGATGGAAGCATTTTCGCAACTGGATCGATACTTGCATCCCACCTGAATGTATCGTCGCTATCAGCAATTACGGCAAATATAGGGACCGCTACTGCAGGACGATTGCTTTCCGCATCTGGAAACATGGATATCAACCTTACGAACGGCTACCTGCTGATAAGCGATTAAACATGACAAATAGATTGATAATCGGAAATTACGGCGCTCGTAAACGTCTGAGGTTTTCAAAGCCAGGATTCGATGTTCTAAACCAGAGCCTATCCGATGACGATCTTGTGTTTGACTCGGCTTGGAGTGAAATACTTAAGCCACACGCGATATCATGGGATACCGGCGGGCTCGCGAGCTATCGGCAAACCTATGGTGCGCTGTATCGCAACTATGTGCGGATCGATTACGCCGCTCTCCCATTCACCCCGCTCGCCCTCGTGTGGCTAGTCGATTACAATATCGAGGGGTACGCCAAACGGTACATCCCTGTCGGAGCGTGCCCAACATCCAGTTATCTCATCGCGACAAATCCAGCGTGGTGGCGCGAGGCCAATTTAGCTCCGGCGCAAAGAGTTGCCTATATTGTGTTCGATAAGCCGATTGACCATTACGACCCGCGGGAAGCGGATAATGGAGGAAAAAACTCCATTCTGCTCGGCAACCACCCGACGCGTGGGTCTGGTCTATTTGTGTCGCGCAACGGCGCGGATGTGCTGACGTGCGGTGATGACGACCTCACGTTGTCTACGAATAAACCATCCATGCAAGTTGTCGAGGCTGGGAGTTTTTACGGCACTGCGGTTACGGACGCATTCGGACAATACTCGATGTCTGGGACATTTAATACGTTGCAAAACCATCCTGATTATCCGCCTATATTATTCCGTCCTACCGCGGACGCGTTCGGCCTCCCTCGCAACATGCAACTTGCGACAACGCGATTTGGCTGGGTTAATAGCAACACAATCAAGTATCAACTGTATGGTGGCGCGTTCTCGCAAACGATGTATTACAGCATCCTCGGGTATGACCCATCTTATGTTGGTGGGCCAAGCGGGGCCTCCACGCCGCGCGTGCTCCTGGACGCAGCTCGTGGACTGAGAATCTCCCGGAAAAACGTCGATGTTCGCACGGCAAATGATGATCAGTTGCTCATGCGTACCGATGGTGGATGTCTGCACGTAAAGACTCGTAAATATTTCTCAGGTGGCCCCGCCGCATATAGCGGGAGCGCATCGACAGATACGAGTATTTCAGCGCCGCCAATATTGATTGTTGGGGTCTATAACCCAAATACGTCGCAATGGTTTTGCTATCCTACCGGATCTGACCTCAACCCGCTCCTGACAGACTACCGCCCATCATCTGGGGGGCCGGCGCCTACGGCCGGCGCGATCCGGCCCCTGACATCCAACCAACTTTATTACCAGTTCGCAGCTGGCACGACAGGTGTCGGATTCAATGTCGCAATCGTAGAGCATTCGTGAGGAATACAAATGGCATACGGCGGAATCTACAACGTCGGAACGGTGTCCGTCGCCACCGGCAGCACCGCCGTAACCGGCGTCGGCACCGCTTGGACCTACGGCGCGCAGCGCCTGGTCGCCGGCGATACGCTGTCGGTGGGCGGTGCTAGCCTGCCGATCCTCGCGGTGGTGGACGACACGCATCTCACCCTGGCCTATCCCTCGACGGTGACGGCCTCCGGCGCCGCCTATGCGGCAATCCTCGACAGTGGCAGCCGCACCACGGCCGGCACGGCGGCGGCCCGCCTGCAGAGCTATCTGGCGGCGGCGGCGCGTATCGAAGCCGGGGTCAATATGTATTTGTGCGCCGGTGTGCTCGGCAACACGCCTCCCGCGTCTCCCGCTCTGGACGCGCTCTATGTGGTGGGCACCGCGGCAACCGGCGCCTGGGCCGGGCGCGCCAACCAGCTGGCCCAATGGGGCGGGGCGGGCTGGATTTTCACGGTTCCGGCCAATGGAGATGTGGCCGTCAACTCGGGACTGGATTTTTACATCTGGTCTGACACCGCAGAGTCTTGGACGCATCGGCCGGTCACCACCGTGGTGGAGCGTGGCACCGGGGTCGGGCAGACCACGGACGCCGCAGTAAAAATCGGTTGGGATGCCGTCAGCGCGCTACGCGCGACGGTCGCAACGAGTGACCTCGGCAAGATCTGGACGGATCACCTCGTCACATCTGGGTCGAAATATTTTCGGCTTCCAAACGGCAAGATGTTGCAGTGGGGTTTTGTTAATTTGTCTGGATCGGATGGGTATTTCGCGTTTCCAGCAGCTTTCCCAACCGCCGCAGAAACCGTCGTTTCAGTGCCGTACGTGCTCGGTGATTATACTGATTACATCTCTGCGATGAATGTTGGCGCTATCACTCAGTCAGGTTTTCAGTATCACACCAGATATATCGAAGGCACCGGGCCGGTTATGCAGGTCGTTGGTGCGGCAGTCTACTTTGTGGCGATTGGATCGTAATTTACGATGAAGATATATGCAAAATTCCGAGAGTCTGGACTGATATCCGGATTTTATCCATCCGACATCTATCCCGAGCCGCCCGCCGGCTGCGTGGAGATCACCGAGGCGCAATGGCAGGACCTGCTTGATCATCCCGGCGTGCGCCGCTGGGATGGTGCCCAGGTCGTGCCCTATGACCCGCCGGCGCCTCCGGTGACGCAGGAGGATTATGCCCGCGCGATCCAGGCACGCCTGGACGCCACCGCCCGCGAGCGCCAATACGACAGCATCCAGGCCGCAGTGTCGTATCTGGGCGACCCCAACCCCACCTATGCGGCGGAGGCGGCGGCGCTGCGGGATTGGCGCTCGGCGGTGTGGACCTACGCGCTGGCCCAATTGGCCCTGGTGGCAGCCGGAGACCGCGCGCCGCCGACCGTCACCGATCTGCTGGCCGAGTTGCCGACAATCGTCTGGCCGGCCTGACGCGACCACACACGTCGCCCTGTCCGCCGCCGCCTTCGGGCGGCTTTTTTGTGCCCAATCCCTGGAGAGACCCATGCGAGCAATCGACGTGGTGCACAAACTCGCGCCATCGGCACTCGACGATTACCTGGCCGCTTTCGATGGCGGCGACACGCAGCTTGATGCGGCAGGCGTTTCCACTCCCCTGCGCTTGGCTCATTTCCTGGCGCAAGTGATGCACGAATCCGGTGGGCTCACGATCCGGCGCGAGAGCGGGAAATACAGCGCCTCCCGCATCATGGAAATCTTCGGCGTCAACGTCCATTCGGCGGCCGTCACGAAGTCGGAAGCCGCGAAGCTCGCTGGCGATGGCCCGGCCCTGTTCGAGCGCGTCTATGGGCTCGGCAATCCCCGGAAGGCTAAGGAACTCGGAAACATCAATCCCGGCGACGGATGGAAATACCGCGGCAACGGAATCCTCCAGACCACGGGCCGCGCCAATCACCGGGAGATGGGCGAGCGGTGCAAACTCGGGAATCTGTTCGAAGTATCCCCCGATCAAGTCACGAGCGCACAACACGCGCTGAAGCCGGCGCTGGCGGAATGGGTGGCGGGGAACTGCAACGACCTTGCCGACAAGAATGATATTCGCAGCATCACCAAGAAGATCAACGGCGGATATAACGGGTACGAGGACCGCATCAACTGGTTCAACAAAATCTGGAAGTTGG
>NCHM01000162.1 GCA_002257205.1 Rhizobiales bacterium 24-66-13
CCCGCCCGGAGCTTGCCCGTACCCTCGGGCTCGACGCGCTGACCGTGTTGAACGATTTCGCCGCGTTGGCCCATGGGGTGGTCGGCCTCGGCCCGCAGAATCTCGTGACCGTGGGCACCGGCAAGGCGGTGGAGGGCGCGCCGGTGCTGGTGTGCGGTCCCGGAACCGGGCTCGGCACCGCGCTCGTGCTGCCACGCGCCGAGGGCTATGAAGTGCTGCCGGGGGAAGGCGGCCACGTGCGCTTCGGCGCCGTCACCTCCGAGGAAGCGCGGGTGCTGGCCCATCTGGTGCAGGATCTCGGCCCGGTGAGCGTCGAGCACGTGCTCTCCGGAGCCGGGCTGGTGCGGCTGCATCGCATCCTCAGCGGGGAGGTCGCGACTTCCCATTCGATCATCACCGCCGCGCTCTCCGGCCAGCGTAACGAGCGCGAAACCTGCCACGTGTTCCTGCGCCTGCTGGGCCGCGTGGTGGGCGATTTCGCCCTGCTGACCCTGGCGCGGGGCGGCGTGTTCATTTCCGGCGGGGTCGGGGCGGCGATGGCGCAATTATTCGCCGAATCCCCGTTCCGCGCGGCCTTCGAGGATCATCCGCCCTACCAGGCCCGGCTCGCCGCGATCCCGGTGCGGGTGGTGGTGCATCCCACCCCCGGCCTGGTCGGCGCGGCGGAGGTGGGCCGGCGCCTGCTGGCCGCCCTCGAACCGGCCTGAGGGCAGCCGGCGCGTCCTCTCATTTCATGATAGAGAACGCGGTATCCGTTCGGCTTGCGGTGCAAGCTGAACGGCGCGCGCGGCTTAAGTGTCGTTTCCAAGCAGGTTGTTCAGTCTTTGCCAGGGTGGGCTTCCGCCGAGTGCTGTGTGGGGTCTTGAGAGGTTGTAGGTATCCGCCCAGGTATGGATGGCGGCAGCCCGTTCCTTTGAGGAGCAATAGGGCTTTGCGTAAGCCCATTCGCGCAGGGATGTTTGAATGAAGCGCTCCGCCTTGCCGTTGGTGCGCGGGGTATAGGGACGGGTGCGGACGTGGCGCGCGCCGGCGTCCTGCAAGGCGTCGGCGAACAGCTTGGAGCGATAGGCCGAGCCGTTGTCGGTCATCACACGCTGCACGATGACGCCGTGGCGGGCATACCAGGCCAGCGCCCGCCGCAGGAAGCCGATGGCATCCTCGCGCCCCAGGCTCGGCAGCAGTTCCACATAGGCCAGGCGCGAAGCGTCATCGACGGCCACATGCAGGTGCTCGTAACCGATCCCGCGCGCCCGATGATGACCCGCGTGCTGGCCGGTGATGCGGTGGCCGGCCCCGTCGATCCGGCCCAGGCTCTTGATGTCCATGTGGATCAGTTCGCCGGGCGCCGCCTTCTCGTAGCGGACGACCACGGGTCTGTGGTCGAGCGCCGAGAGCCGGCCCAGCCCCAGATGCCGCAGCACCGCGCCGACCGTCGAGCGCGCCATGCCGAGCAAGCTTGCGATCCGCGGGCCGCTCATGCGTTGGCGCCGAAGCCGCTCAATCTCGGCCACCCGCGCTGCCGGTGTGGCACGCGGACATCGGCGCGGTACCGAACTGCGGTCGCAATGCCGGCGCGCGCCACCCCGTCGATGCCGGCCCAGCCACTTGTAGGCGGTGCGCACCGATACCCCAGCGGCTTCCGCCGCCGACCGCACACGCCAGCCCGTCTCTATCCGATCCACAAGCAAGGCTCGACCCGACGGCGTCAGCCGGGCATTCTTATGAACGTTCATCCGGGAAGCTCCGGCTCAGGGGTGGTTGGCTCGCAACCCCAGCTTCTCAGCCAAGCCCCGGATGAACAACCTTCATAGCTTCGACACCTAAGCGCGGCCCGCCATCTGCCGCCAGCGCAGGAATTCATGCACGGTGGGCGACTGCTCGCGCCACCAGCGCCGGGGCCATGGGCAAGAACACCACGTTGTCGCTGGTGAAGGAAGCGTCATCGGGGGACCACCAATTTGATTCCGCTCAAATGGTGCCAGCTCAGGATTCATTGATTAAAGCAGAATATGAGTGTCACGGCGATGCGGATGTCAGAGATGGAAAAGATGGCTTCCGCAGTGTTGATGTGGGTGCCGCGGGAAGCATACTCTTTAGCTGAGAAGTAGACCCGCTTGCGCAACATACGGAATGCCGACCTAGATGTAGAATGCGGCGTCTACGCGTATTTATAATGCCGCCTGCCGGCGCAAAAATCATACGATCTCCCATTCCGCGCCATTCCGGCCGCCTGCAATACCGGCCGTAAGGATGTTCAGCTCATTCATCGTCCAAATGACCGCTTGCCCACCGGAATCGCGCCACGCCAAGTCGTCAAGCCCATCGGCATTGAAATCGCCAATGTCGGCTACGTGCCAGCCGCTCCCATTTGCATGACCGATAGGTGCAGCTGAAGTGATATTGGTTCCGTTCATGAACCAAACTCCAGCCTGTCCATTAGCTGCCTCCCAGATAATCTCCTCGCGACCATCGGCGTTGAGATCAGCGACGCCGGCGATGTCGAAACTGGCTCCGTTTGCTCCCCCAACAAGGCTCGCGGCGAGGATCTGCGCTCCCTGCGTGAGCCAGACTGCGGCCTGCCCGCCAGTATTCTCCCATATAATATCATCGGAACCATCGCCATTGATGTCACCCATGGCGCGGACTTGCCAGTCCGGCCCATTCGCGCCCCCGATTGCACGAGCACTGGTGATCGTGGTGCCGTTCATTAGCCAAGCGACCGCTTCGCCAGTGATGCCGTTCTGAACAACAATATCAGCCATGCCGTCGCCGTTGAGATCGCCCGTCGCCATAACGCGCCATTGGGCGCCAAGTTGGCCACCGACAGCCGCAGCGGCAGCGACTCCGTTGTCGTGCATAATCCAGGCAACGGTTTGGCCCTGGGCGTTCTGCCAGATCAAGTCAGCCAGGCCATCGCCACTGATGTCGTCGGACGACCGCAAGTGCCAATCGGCACCAAGCGAATCGCCGATCTTTTCGCCTGCGATGACATTCGCGCCATTCATTCGCCAGAGCACTGCCTGCCCGTTTGCGTCAGCCCAAACCAGATCCGCGCGTCCGTCGCCGTCGAGGTCACCCTGAGTCTTGTTTTCATTGTTCGTAACGATGGACCAGTTTGATCCGTTTGCCCCGCCGATGCTGGCAAAGCGGGTGGCGAAATTGGTTTTCGTCAGCAACCATTCGACCGCCTGCCCTTCATGATTCTGCCAAACGAGGTCGGCATGACCATCCTCGTTCAGGTCGGCCACCTGTCGGATGTTCCATTCGGCCCCGTTGGCGGTTCCGATCGCGATCGAGGCAGTCACGTTCGCCCCATTCATAAGCCAAACAACAGCTTGGCCATTGTCGTCCTGCCAGACGATGTCATCACGCGTATCATTGTTAAAATCGCCAAAGCCCCGGATCGTCCAGTTTGTTCCGCCAGAGGCTGAGATCACTCCAAGCGTCACAGCGCTCTGGACACTTGTCGCATCCATCAGCCAAGCCACGGCCTTTCCAGCACTATCTTGCCAGATAATGTCCCCGCGGCCGTCGGCATTAAGATCGGCGACACCGCGCACGATCCAGTTGCCTCCATTCGGAGTGCCCAGCGCAATGGCGCCTGTATAAGAGAGCCCGTCCATGAACCAGATAGCCGCTTGTCCGGCTTGATTTTGCCAAATGATGTCGTCACGGGTGTCGCCATTGACATCGCCGATGGCACGGACGCGCCAGCCCACGCCATTGGGTGTGCCGATGAGGTCCGAGCGATAGATGTCCAAGTCGTCAGACAGCCAGACCGCCGCCTGCCCCTGATTGTTGATCCAGACCATGTCGGAACGCGCATCCGCATTGAAATCTCCAGAGCCTGCAATCCGCCAGGCCGCGCCGTTGGCGGGACCAGTGAACCCGGTCTTTAAGATCGCTCCTCCATCGAGCAGCCAAGTTGCCGCCTGCCCAGCATCACTCTGCCACAGCAGGTCAGCGGAACGGTTTCCGTCTATATCGTGCGCGTACGAGACCGATCTTGTGGTGAGATCGATCTCAGCCCGTCCAGCGCTGGCAAAGCCCAGCTGGAAGAAGAAGGAGTTGGGCAGCACGGTGTAGGATCCGTCCGAACCGACGGCGGAAAAGCGCAATCCGGTTGCCCCGGACGGTGCCGCGAACGTCGCCCCGGGCATGACAGGCTGGGGGGCGATCCAGCTGCCGCTTGTGAAGGCCGAGACGTAATAGGTCGCGACGTCGTCGACTTGAAATAGGGTGATGGCTCGGAAAGCTGGTGATCCGGCACGAAGTGTGAGCTCGAACGTGGTCGTGCCACCGGGATCCAGCAAATAAGTAGCTGCCGCGTCCACGACAAGACTCAGCGTGAAGGCGCCCGCGGCGTACACAGGATTGCGGAGAACAGCAAAGTCTAAGGCGGTGCTGAATATGGATGCGAAATTCGCGCCGACGGACGTTGTCGGTGCATTGGCCTGCAGCCTGTCGATCATCTTGTCGAGGTCGTGATTGGCACCGAGATTGGCGATCGTATCCGCGTATGGCGAGGTTAATGTCACCTGAGTGCCGATGGCCTGACCAATGAGCGATACCTGATCGCCGCGAAGTCGGATATTCGAACTTGTACCGCCGGTGCCGAGTCCCTTCACTGGCGCAAGCTCGCTCGACAAATTCGAGAAAAGTTGCCCCGCTCCCGGGGCGTCGAAAACCACGGCATTTACGCCCGCGCCCTTGGCAACCAATTGTGCAATGGCTCCTCCAAGGGAGTGCCCAGTCATGGTAATGTCATCGCCTGTAAGGTTTAGGGATTTCGCGACAGATCCTACATAATCTGACGTCAAGGCGACAGCCGTACTCAGGCTGAAATTGGCGAAACCTGTAGCAAATGAAGTATTGGTCAGCCAATTTTTTACGAAAACCTCCCAATCTGCATCATGTGTACCGCGCACCGCGAACACCACTTCGCTTGTATCCGCATTGCGGTAAGCCTGAACCCTGAGCCCAGCAAACTCGAGGTCCTGGCCATAGGGTACATAGGAATCATTTCCAGTGCTGCGCCCGAGATAGACGTCCTTTGACAGCTGTGCGAGGTCAAGCTGGCTGGGATCGGGCACAATGACATTTACATAGGCGGCTATATCGGCCGTAAGGCCAGGAATGTAATTAACTTTGTAATCCCAGGCCGTGCCCGGATCCGTGCCTGTCATCACCACCCGCACGCTGGTCGCTGGCGGCAAGATCGAGCCGCCGATTGTTAGGGTGCCAGTCCCCGAAACTTGCCGCCCTGTCGTCTGGGCGAGAACTCCGTTGACGTAGATGTCGGCCCGGTCAGGTATCGAATACATGTCGTACTGAAATGTGAATGTGCCGCCTCCACCCTGGATGGTGTAATAGCGCTCCGTCACCCCGACTCCACCAGAAGCGCTATCAGTGATCGCCGTGGTGACTGTGCCCGTGGCGCCGAGACGCAGGCCGAAACTGTATCCAAGGCCGTCTTCAGCCGCCCCAAAATTGCCGTCGGCAATGCCGAGCCGCAGAGTGGCCGTCGCGGTCGTCTGGCCCGAGGCGAAGGAGATTAAGCCTGATGGAAACAGGGTTTGGCTGCCTAAAAACGGCACTTCATTTACCGTTTGAAATAAATTTCCGTAAAGTTCTGGTGAGCCTAAGATAGACCAACGTAAATATTCGGCAATTAAGCTGTCTCCCGATCTCGAAAATGAATATGTTATGGTATAAATACTATTATTGTTGTTTAGTGAAACTGATCCAGTATTGGATGTAACGCGATATGTATTTGTCACGCTCAATTCCCCCAAGGAAATTATAAATAAATAACCGGTGTAAATTTGATATCGAAAAATAACATAGCCGCTTTTTTTAAGTCAATCGTATTCAGTGTCCTGACTTGACCTTTCTCGGAGGTTCTGAGGCGATGAGTTTCGAAGTTGGAGTGAAGACGACGGCCTCCTCCCGGCGAACAAATAAGGTATCTGAGTAGTTCTCGTGGAGCGCCCTCTGCCGCGATCGATTGCGGCTTCTTTCATGAAGCGATGGTTCGTGCGGGTCGGCGCCAGGTTCGAGAATAGGACCGCCATCGAGGTCAGCTCGGTGCCGTTGTCCGAGATAGTGGCCGAGGGCTTGCCCGGATGGCGATGAGCCCATTGCGGCGCACGAGGCGGTCTTCGCTACCGCCTCGTGCTCCTCAGTAAACCGTAAGGCTCGGATCGTCCGCCTCCATGATCGACGGACTCTATAAAAATCTGGAGGAGGATCAGGGTCTCAGGGCGACCTCATGCCGCCGTGCGGCGCCGCACGGCGGCAGGCGGGACAAGGGCGCAGAAGATCTCCGGCGGCACGGCTTCCTCCGGCGTTGCGCACAGCCGCCGGGCTGCGAGCCAGGCGCCGAAGCGCGGATCGGCGGTCAGTACCGCGAATGGAATCGCCAGCCAGCATCCGGCGATCAGCGGTGCGGTCCAGAGCAGCAGCACCGGCGCCGTCAAAGCCATGGCGAGTGCCACAACAAGGCCGAACGCCGTCGGCAGCCACAGCGCCCGCGCGGCAACCCGCCAGGACAGGGCATGGGCATCGCGCGCCTGCCCGTTCCACACCCCATGCACATGGCCGAAGGCGAGCAGCGCCAGGAAGCGGGTGGTGGACAGCGCCATGATGGGCCCGAGCAGGAAGGCGAAGACGAGTTCCGCCAGCGCCGAAAGGCCAAAGCGCGCCGACCCGCCATAGCGCGCCGCGCCCCCGGTCGTGAGGGCCACGTCCAGCAGCCCGGCAAGCTTCGGCGAGAGGGAGAGGAACAGCAGGCCGAGATAGAGACCCGCGGTTCCGGCCCCGACCTCCGGAGAGGCATCCATCGCCGCGAACGGCAGTAGCAACAGCGCCAGCGGCACCGCCGGCATGGCGGCGAACATCAGGATCGCCCACAAGAGCTGAAACCGGCTCATGGGCAGCAGGCCGGGCAAGGAGAGCAGGCGGGTATATTGCAGATTGCCGAGGCACCAGCGCAGGTCGCGGGCCATGAAATCCAGCAGCGTGGGGGGATTTTCCTCGAAGCTCTCCCCCTCCACCGGCACCACCCGCACCTCATAGCCGGCGCGGCGCATGAGCACCGCCTCCACCTGGTCGTGGGAGAGGATCGGGCCGCCCAGCGGCGGTTCTCCCGGCAGGAGCGGCAGGTCGCAATGGAGCGTGAAGGGCTGCACCCGGATCAGCGCATTATGCCCCCAGAACGGCCCGCAATCGCCCGCCCACCACGTGGCGCCGAGCGTGTAGCAGCGCATGCCGTGGCGCATGCCGAACTGGAACAGGCGGGCGAACCCGCTGGCGCTGGGCAGGCCCACCACCAGGCTCTGAAGGATGCCGAAGCGCGGGTTCGCCTCCATGATCTTCACCAGATCCAGCACCGCCGGCGCGCCCATCAGGCTGTCCGCGTCGAGCGGCAGCATGAAATCATAGGCGCCGCCCCAGGTGAGGCAGAAGTCCCGCACATTGCCGGCCTTGAACCCGGTGTTCACCGGACGGCGGCGATAGAGGATGCGCCCGCCCGCCTCCGCCTGCCAGTCGGCGACAGCCTCTTCCTCCGCCCGCGCCACGTCCGCGCGATTGGTGTCGCTGAGCAGGAAATAATCGAACTGCCCGCCGAAGCCGGTGGCGTCGAGACCGGCCTTTACCGCACGCAAACGTGACAGCGCCCGTTCGGGATCTTCGTTGCGGAGCGTCATAAGAATGGCGGTGCGCGTCGAGACCGGGGCATCGCGCATGCGGCCCAGGAACGGCGCCGCCTGCATCACACCGTCACGGCGCGCGTGCAGAAGAAAAAGACCGACCGA
>NCHM01000163.1 GCA_002257205.1 Rhizobiales bacterium 24-66-13
ACCGGGCCCTGAGCCGGCGTTTCCCGCCGCCCGGGCATTCTGGGCGCGCTGCCAGCCCGGGGTGGAATAAGTGGAGGAGAAGGGCTCCACCTTGGCCGCGCGGTCGAACCGGCTTTCCCCGTAGGACCCGCCGCCGTAGCTGGAGCCGCCCCAGCCGAAGCCCCCCTTGGATTCCTGCACCTCCACATGGGCGTCGGGCAGTTCGTCCAGGAAGCGGCTCGGTACGGTGGAATTCCACATGCCGTGGATGCGCCGGTTGGAGGCGAAATAGATCCGCGCGGAGAGCCGGGCGCGGGTGATGCCCACATAAGCGAGCCGCCGTTCCTCCTCCAGCCCCGCCTTGCCCTGTTCGTCGAGCGCGCGCTGGTGGGGGAACAACCCTTCCTCCCAGCCGGGCAGATAGACGGTGTCGAACTCCAGCCCCTTGGCGGAATGCAGGGTCATGATCTGAACCGCATCCTCGCCGGCGCCCTTGTCGGCATCCATGACCAAAGAGATGTGCTCCAGGAAGCCTTGCAGATTCTCGAACCCCTCCATGGAGCGCACCAGCTCCTTGAGGTTTTCCAGCCGCCCGGCCGCCTCGGCGGAGCGGTCCTTCTGCCACATCTCGGTATAGCCGCTCTCGTCCAGCACGATTTCGGCGAGTTCCGTATGCGGCATCTCGCCGGATTGCCGGCGCCAGCGCTCGAACGCCTCCAGCAGGCCGCGCAAGGTGGCGCGCACCTTGGGCTTCAATTCCTCGCTCTCGGTGAGGGCGCGCGTCGCCTCCTGCAACGGCACGCCGGCCGCGCGGGCGACATCGTGGATCTGCTTCAAGGTGGCATCGCCGATGCCGCGCTTCGGCACATTGACGATGCGTTCGAAGGCGAGATCGTCGGCGGGGGAGAGCACGCAGCGCAGATAAGCGAGCGCATCGCGGATTTCCGCGCGCTCGTAGAAGCGCGGTCCGCCGATCACGCGATAGGGCGTGCCGAGGGTAACGAAGCGGTCCTCGAACTCGCGCATCTGGAACGAGGCGCGCACCAATATGGCGATCTGCGAGAGCGGATGGCCGGCGCGTTGCAGGGTCTCGATCTCGTCGCCGATGGCGCGGGCTTCCTCGCCGCTGTCCCAGGAGCCGGTGACGGCCACCTTCTCCCCCATCTCGCCTTCGGAGAACAAGGTCTTGCCGAGCCGGCCCTGGTTGAAGGCGATGACGTGGGAGGCCGCCGCCAGAATATGGCCTGTGGAGCGGTAATTGCGCTCCAGGCGGATCACGGTGGCGCCGGGAAAATCGCTCTCGAAGCGCAGGATGTTGTCCACCTCCGCGCCGCGCCAGCCATAGATGGACTGGTCGTCGTCGCCGACGCAGCACACGTTCTTCGAGCCCTGCGCCAGCAGGCGCAGCCACAGATATTGGGCGACGTTGGTGTCCTGATATTCGTCCACCAGGATGAATTTGAAGCGGCGGTGATAATCCGCCAGCACGTCGGGATGCTCGCGGAACAGGCGGATGCCTTCCAGCAGCAGGTCGCCGAAATCCACCGCGTTCAGCGCCTTTAGCCGCGCCTGATAGGCGGCATAGAGCATCTGTCCCTTGCCATTGGCGAAGGCCGAGCCCTCGCCCGGCGGCACGTTTTGAGGCGAGAGGCCGCGGTTTTTCCAGCCGTCGATGGTGTTGGCCAGAAGCCGCGCCGGCCAGCGCTTGTCGTCGATATTTTCCGCAGCCAACAATTGCTTCATCAGGCGGATCTGGTCGTCGGTGTCGAGGATGGTGAAGCCGTTCTTCAGGCCCACCAATTCGGCATGGCGGCGCAGGATGCGCACGCCGATGGAATGGAAGGTGCCGAGCCACGGCATGCCTTCCACCGCATCCCCCACCATGGAATGAATGCGCTCCTTCATCTCGCGCGCGGCCTTGTTGGTGAAGGTCACGGCGAGGATCTGCGAGGGGAAGGCGCGGCCGAGATTGAGGATATGGGCGATGCGGGTGGTCAACACGCGGGTCTTGCCGGTGCCCGCGCCGGCGAGCACCAGCAGCGGCCCGTCGATGGTCTCCACCGCCGCGCGCTGTTCGGCATTGAGACCGTTCAGATAATTGGGCAGGGGCGCGGCGGCCCCGCCGCCGGCGCGCGCACGCGCGGCAATGCCGCCGGGTCGCAATGCCGGCGCCTCGACGCCTTCGCCTGCGGGACGCAGGCCCTTATGCTCGACTGGAATGGACACGCGCTCGCTCTCGCGGCACCGCTCGCGCGGCGCCTTTTGATTCTCTCGTGAGAACAAAATGGCATTGCAAGCCCTCGATTGCGAGGGGTGGCGCCTGTTTCCATGGAAATCCCCGCCACCGGCCTGATAGGATAAGCGCTTGCGTGCGGTGGGAAGGGCCATGAAAGACGGCAGGAACACGGGCCGAAAACCGAGGGCGCGCGCACTTCCGGGCATGGCCAGCAGCCCCGCCCAGGCCCATGCTCCGGCGCAGGGAACGCTGCACGAGGACGAGCCCCCCGCATATTGGCGCGCCCAGGAAATGCTGCTGATCCAGCAGATCATCGGGCTGATCGGCAAGGGACTCCAGGTGGAGAATATTCTCCACGAGATGCTGCACCTCCTGTCCGAGATGCTGGGGCTCAACCGCGGCCGCATCGTGCTGTGGGATGCCGAAAGCGGCCTGTTCAAGATCCGCTATTCCTACGGTCTCACCGCGGCGGAAAAGGCGCGCGGCCTCTACCAGGCCGGCGAGGGCATCACCGGACGGGCGCTCGCCCATGAGCAATTGATCATCGTGCAGGACATCGACCACGAGCCGGATTTCCTGTTCCGCGCGGTGGATCGCGCCACCTTGCCCCAGGAGCCGGTGGCGTTCCTGGTGATCCCCATCCGCGTGGACCGGCGCACCGTGGGCGTGCTCGGCTGCCATCGCATCCGCAACCGCAGCCGGCCGTTTTCCGACGACATCACCATCCTGCGCATTTGCGCGACCCTTGCCGGCCAGGTCCTGGAACTGAACGAGATCCTGGACCGCAAGACCCGCGCGCTGGAGGCGCACAACCAGATGCTCGCCCGCGCGCTCGAAACCCACAGCGCGCGCTATGGCATCATCGGCACCGCCCCGGCCCTGCTGAAGGCGCTGGCGGAGCTGGAGCTGGTCGCCTCGGCCAATGCCAATGTGCTGCTGCTGGGGGAATCCGGCACCGGCAAGGAAGTGTTCGCCCGCGCCCTGCATCTGGCGAGCCCGCGCCGCGACCGGCCGTTCATCAAGGTCAATTGCGCCGCCATCCCCGAAAGCCTGTTCGAATCCGAGCTGTTCGGCTACGAGCGCGGCGCCTTCACGGGGGCGAGCGAGGCGCGCGCCGGCTGGTTCGAGCAGGCGGGCAGCGGCACCATCCTGCTGGACGAGATTGGCGAACTGCCGCTCGCCATGCAGACCAAATTGCTGCGCACCTTGCAGGAAGGCACCGTGACGCGGCTCGGCGGCAAGAAGGAAATCAAGGTGGACGCGCGCCTCGTCGCCGCCACCAATCGCAACCTCGAGCGCGAAGTCGCCGCCGGCCGGTTCCGCGAGGATCTCTATTACCGCATCAATGTGATCCCGATCCGCCTGCCGACGCTCGCCGAGCGGCGCGACGACATTCCCGCCTTGGCGATGCATTTCGTCAGCCGGTTCAACGAGGCGAACCAGCGCAATGTCAATCTGACCGCCGACGCCATGGCGCGGCTGCGGGAACATCCCTGGCCGGGCAATATCCGCCAATTGTCCAATTTCATCGAGCGCCTGGTCCTGCTGGCCGACAAGCCCTCCCTTACCGGGAGCGACCTCGCGCCGTTCCTGTCGGCGATGGCCCATGTCTCAAGCCAAAGCGCACAGGAGGATGCGGCGCTGCGCGGCGCCGCCACGGGGCGCGGCGGGCCGGCCTTCCGGCCCTATCTGCGGGCGGGATCGCATTCGGCCGAGGACCTGCGGCGGGCGCTGGCGCAGAGCGGCGGCAACAAATCGCGCGCCGCCCAGAGCCTCGGCCTCACCGCGCGGCAATTCGCCTATCGCTGGGAGAAGGCAGAGTTGGACGGCGACGAGGACACGCACGGCGCGAAATGAGCGGCTTACATTGTCTACAATGTTGACAATGTAAGCCGCCTTATCCTCATTAAAAAATGGTTATGGAGCACCATTTCTGCATAAAACCTATTGCGGGGCGTGATTTTCTGACCCATTTTTCCGGTGCGCAGGAAAGTGGCACAGGGCTTGCTGTTATCTTTTGTGAATGCCGTTCGCGGCACGGGCCTCAGGACCCTTTTCGAAAGGAAGCTCTCAGTGAACGACACGACCAATGCCGTGAAGACCGTGACGACCTATCTGCGTCCGATCGATCGCGAAGGCCTGCTCGGCTTCGCCGAGAAGGGGCGCGAGAACCCCGAGCGGCGCGGCACCAATGTGGTGAACACCGTGGTCGAGGGGCAGTATCGCACCTTGAACTATGTGGGCGACCACAAGCCCGTGGTGGTGGACGAGCCGCTCCACCTGTTCGGCGAGAACACCGCCCCCGCCCCCGGCGAGATCGTGCTGTCCGCCCTCGGCGGCTGCCTCGCGGTCGGCATCACCGCCGTCGCCACCTGGAAACAGGTCAAGCTCTCCAAGCTGGAACTGCGGGTTGAGGGCGACATCGGCAACACCGCCGCCTGGGGTGCCGGCGGCGCGGATCGCGAACCCGCGCAGATGGGGTTCCAGGAGATCCGCGTGACGGTGACCATCGAGGGCGACGCGAGCCGTGCGGAGCTGGACGAAATCGTCAAGCGCGCCAACTATTTCTCCCCCGTCGCAAACTCCATGCGCAATCCGATCCCCTTCAGTATCGGCCTCGCTGACTGAAGGGGGGGTCGGCGCGAGGCTCCTGCCCTGGCCCGCCTCGCGCCGACCTTTCCCTTCGTCGAACACGCATCCCCCTCCCCCACATTCTGACCGAAACCGCCCCTGCGCCGGAGGCCACGATGACGCTTGCCCAGTTGCATCCCCCTGCCGGACCCGAGGCGGGAAATGCGGACACGATCCTGTCCCGCGCCACCGCCATTGCCGCAGGCCCGCTGCGGGCGGCGGTGAACCGCATCGACCATGGCCATTATCCGCTGGAGATCCTGGCCGAATTCGGCGCGGCGGGGGCGCTCGGCGCGCATCTTGCGCGCAACGGCTCTCAGTTCGGCACCGCGCTCGCCGCCATGGGCGCGGCGAGCCGGGTGTGCGGGGCCACCGGCTTCCTCATGTGGGCGCACGATGTGTGCGGGCTCTATATGGAACAGTCGGACAATCCCGCGCTCATGGGGCGGATGCTGGAGGACCATGCGGCGGGGCGCACCTTCGGCGGCACCGCGCTGTCCAACCCCATGAAGGCGCTCGCCGAAATCGAACCCATGCTGCTGCGGGCGCGCAAGACCGTGGGCGGTTATCTGGTCAGCGGCAGCTTGCCCTGGGTCAGCCATATCGCGCCCGGCCAATATTGCGGCGCCATCGCGCGGGTGCATCGCGACGACGGCACGCCCTCCCACGAGATCATGTTCATCCTGCGCTGCGACCCGCCGGTGGAATTGCGCCCCTGCCCGCACTTCTCCGGCATGGAAGGCACCTCCACCTTCGGCATCCGGCTGGATGATTATTTCGTCGCCGAGCAGGACCTGGTGGCCGATCCCGCGCGGCCCTTCATCAAGCGCATCCGCGGCGCGTTCATCCTGCTGCAGGCGGGCATGGCGGTCGGCGTGATCCAGGGCGCCGTCGATTCCATGCGCGAGGTGGAACCGGCCCTCGGCCATGTGAACCGCCACCTCTCCGACCGGCCGGACGAGATCCAGGCCGAGCTGGACGAACTCACCGCCCACGCTTTGCTGCTGGCGCAAACCCCGTTCGAGCAAGACCCGGACTATTTCCTGGACGTGCTGGACACGCGCGCCCAGGGCGCGGAACTCGCCCTGCGGGCGACCCAATCGGCCCTGCTGCACCAGGGCGCGCGCGGCTATCTCATGTCCTCGGCGCCCCAGCGGCGCATCCGCGAGGCGCATTTCATCGCCATCGTCACGCCCGCCATCAAGCATCTGCGCTGGGAAATGGCCCGCCTCTCCCGCGAGGAGATGCCCGCATGAGCGCGACCGACACCTCCGAGATCGTCTGGCGCCAATATATCTGCCGCGCCTGCGGCATGATCTATGATGAGAAGGACGGCGACCCGGACAGCGGCATCGCCCCCGGCACGCGGTTCGCGGATATTCCCGAGGATTGGGAATGCCCGATCTGCGGCGTGCGTAAATCCGATTTCGAACCCTATGTGCATTCCGCGCCGGTCGCGGCACCGGCGGCGGGCGTGGTGCATCGCTCGCGCACGCCCGGCGTGGTCATCGTCGGCGCCGGCATCGCCGGGCGCGCGGTGGCGGAAGCCCTGCGCGCGCTGGATTCGCACGTGCCCATCACCATGGTCACGTCCTGCTCCGGCGATGTCTATCACAAGCCGGAACTCTCGATCGCGCTCCAGCGCGGGCTGACAGAGGCGAAGTTGCGCAAGGAGAGCGGGGCTCATATGGCGGCCCGGCTCGGCGTGCGGCTATGCGCCGGGACCTTCGCAATGGGCATCGATGCCGCCCGCAGGCGCCTGCGCACCACGTCCGGGCCATTGCCCTATGACCATCTCGTGCTCGCCCAGGGCGCGCGGCCCGCGCTGCCGCCCGTCTTGCCGGCGGACCTGTGCTGGCGCGTGAACGATCTCGACGCCTGGTGCGGCCTCGCCGCCCATCTCGACGGGGCGCCGCGCGCGATCCTGATCGTCGGCGCCGGCCTCGTCGGCTGCGAGCTCGCGGAGGATTTCTCCCGTGCCGGGCACAAGGTGACGCTGTTGGACAAGGAGGACGCGCCGCTCGCCGCGCTGCTGCCGCCGCTCGCGGCCGAGCGGCTGCGCGTGCGGCTGGAAGGCCTCGGCGTGCGGTTTCTCGGCGGCATTACGGTGGAGCGCGCCGAGCGGGGCAATCACGGCAGCGCGATCGTTTTCACCAAGACGGCACACGGCGAACGCGAGGTGTTGGGCGCCGACATTCTGGTGGCGGCCACCGGGCTTGCGACGACGAGCCGGCTCGCGCGCTCGGCCGGGCTCGCCTTCGAGCGCGGCATCGCCGTGGATCCGTTCAGCCTGCGCACCAGCGTCGATGGCATCTCGGCGCTCGGGGATTGCGTCAGCATCGCCGGCGCGCCCTGCCGCTTCATCGAGCCGATCTCCAAGCAAGCCGAGGCGATCGCGCACGATCTGCTGGGCCTGCCCCATGCGGGCTATGCCCATGCCGCCCCTGTGATCCGCCTGAAAAGCCGCGTCCTGCCGGTGGCGCTGCACGGCCTGCCCCATCCCGACGGTGCTTGGCGGGTGATCAGCGACGACGGCGCGCATCTGGAAATGGAGCAATGGCACGAGGGCGCCCTGCGCGCGCGCCTCGCCGCCTAACAAAAAACGGCGCCCGAAGGCGCCGTTTCGCAGAGATGTCGAATCGTCCGTGGGCTCACCAGGCGGCGCGGCACACGCGCTGCACCCAGTAGGGGCTCCACCAGCACCGCAGGAACGGGCCGGCATGATTGAGCGGACGATACACCGTCGGTGCCATCACCAGCGTGACCGGTCCGCCGGTGGCGGGCAGATCGCCGTCCAGCAGGCCGACCTGGAACGTCAGCGTCGAACCGGACTGGGTCACATGGCCGAGTTCCACCACCACCTGGGTCGGCGTGGCGCCAAGGATGGTCAGCGCGGCATTGGGCGGATCATTCTTGAAGATGTCGGCGGTGACGTTCCACAGCTTGGCGAACTGCTCG
>NCHM01000164.1 GCA_002257205.1 Rhizobiales bacterium 24-66-13
TCGCGCCCAATGCGCGCGGCTCGAAGACCTGCGGCTGCTCGATCTGAACGTGACGCTGAAGCGCCTGGTGGAAGAGCGCGCCGTCGATGGCTACGAGGACGTCTTCCGCGCCGAACTGCATGCGGTGCTTGCGGATTTCCAGCCGGACATCGTCGGCGTGTCGGCCCTGTTCAATTCCTCCTTCGGCTATATCCAGACCCTGGCGCAGGCAGTGAAGGCGTTTCGCCCGCAGATCCTCACGATTGCTGGCGGCGGCCTGCCCTCCGCCGCTTTCAAGCTGATGCTGGAGGCATGCCCGGACCTCGATGCCATCTGCAAGGGCGAAGGGGAATTGCCGCTCAAGGCATTGCTCGACGCGGACGATCCCGCGACGGTCCTCGCCGCGCACAAATCGTGGGTGACGCGGGACGGCGTGCAGGCGGGGAAGGTGCCCGCGCATAGCTTCATTGCCAATCTCGACGAGATACCGCAGATGAATTACGCGATGCTCGATCTGGATCATTACAACAATCGCGGCATCGACAAGAAATACACCGACCAGCCCAAGCGCGAAATGGCGATCCACACCTCGCGCGGCTGCCCGTTCCTGTGCGTCTTCTGTTCAAACCCCTCCTTGCACGGACAGGACGTGCGCTTCATGTCGGTGGACCGCATCATCGCGGACGTGACGCGCATGCGGGACGAATTCGGCATGACGGTGCTGATGCTGGAGGATGATCATTTCTTCCACGACAAAGCGCGCGCGAAAACCTTGCTACGGGCCATGGCGGACCTTGGAATCCGCTGCGAGTTTCCGAACGGGGTCGCGGTCTATGCCATCGACGAGGAGGTGGCGGAGCTGTTTTCCAAGGCCGGAGTCTCGGCGGTGGCGCTGGCGGTCGAATCCGGGTCCGACCATGTGTTGAACCACATCATCAAGAAGCCGCTGAAGAAAAAGCTGATCCGCCCCGCCGTGGAGGCTTTGCGCAAGTTCGACGTGCGTTCGCATGTCTTCATCGTCACGGGCCTGCCCGGCGAGCAGGACGAACATCGCCAGGAAACCCTGGAGATGCTGATCGAAAACGGCTTCGACTGGGTGCACGTCTATCTTGCGATCCCGATTTTCGGCAGCCGCCTTTACGACATCTGCGTCGAGAAAGGCTATATCGAGAATACCGACAATGCGAACTTCGTGGCGACCCGATCGGTCATTCGCGCCCCCGGCGTCGATCCGGTGAAGCTGGAGGCCTATGCCTACGAAACCCAGCTCAGGGTCAATTTCGTCGAAAACTACAATATCAAGATCGGCCGCTACGATCTGGCGCTGAACTACATGAAGAATGTCGTCGCCAAATATGAGGACCACGCCTTCGGCCACCTCTATGTCGCGCTGTGTTATCGCGGGCTGGGCGATGCCGCGCAGGCCGCGTTCCATGCGGCCGCGGCGCGCGAGGTGTTCGCGCGCGATGCCTGGTGGCGAACGCTCGCGGAGCGCTATGGCGTGGATTATGAATCGCTGCTCGCGGCGCTCGCCGCCATCGCGCCGCCGGTTGCCGCCTTGTCCGCCGCCTGAGCGACAGCGCGCCGCCGCACCTGACGCCGGCGCGCTTCAGCCATTGCGGCCTTCGGCGCGACAGGTCTTTAGCGCGACAGGTCTTTAGCGACGTCCGCCATTGTCGATCGAGGGATCAATGCAGGTGTAGCCGACAAAGCATTGCTTGACGTCCCGCGTCGGTACGAAGGCGGGCTTGGTGACTTCGGAATAATTGCAGAACGAGCGGTCGCGCACATAGCGGTCATAGGTCAGCCCGCCGGTGCCGAGCACCGTGCCGCCCGCCTTGGTGACGAAGCTCAAAGCCTGCGCGCAGGTCATGGTCACGCTGGAAGGGCCGTTGGGATAGGCGCTTTGCGCCATCGCCGTGCCGGAGCCGGTGAGCGCGCCGGCCAGCGCAAATCCGGCCACCATTGCCAAGCCGGCGAGCACCGGGCGGGCGCTATGGCGGGCCTGGGCATTTGCGTTGCCGGTCAAGCTGCGGAAGATTGTCATGCGACTCGTCCTTGCGAACCCCAACTCCGGCGCGACATTACTCCGCGATGCGCCCGCCAGCCTGCGAAAAATATCCATGAGCGATGACATTGAGTTTAACCGGCGCTTCGATGTGCCGCCCGGACAGGTGGAACAGGTGGCGCCCAACGTGCGCCGCATCGTGGCGCCCAATCCCTCGCCCTTCACCTTCACCGGCACCTGCACCTATATCGTCGGGCGCGGCAATGTGGCGATCCTCGATCCCGGTCCCGACGATGCCGCCCATATCGCTGCGGTGCTGGATGCGGTGCGCGACGAGAATGTGAGCCACATCGTTATCACCCACACCCATCGCGATCATTCCCCCGCCGCCCCGGCAGTGCAGGCGGCGACCGGCGCGCGCACGGTGGGGGAGGGGCCGCATCGCCCGGCGCGTCCCCTGTTCATCGGCGAGATCAACCCCATGGATGCGAGCGCCGACACCGATTTCGTGCCCGACATCGTGCTTGCCGACGGGGATGTGCTCACCGGCAGCGGATGGACGCTGGAGGCGATCACCACGCCCGGCCATTGCGCCAACCATCTCGCCTTCGCCCTGCACGAGGACGCATTGGTGTTCTCCGGCGACCATGTGATGGGCTGGGCGACCTCCATCGTCGCGCCGCCCGATGGGTCCATGGGCGATTATGTGCATTCGCTGGAGAAGCTGGCCCAGCGCAGCGAGACGCTCTATCTGCCCGGCCACGGCCCGGCGGTAAACGATGCGCCCGCCTTCGTGCGCGATTATCTCAACCATCGCCATGCCCGCGAGGCGGCGATCCTGCGCGGTTTGGAGCGCACCTCCACCATTCCCGAACTGGTGCGCGGCATCTATATCGGCCTCGATCCCCGCCTGTTCGGCGCCGCCGCGCTCACCGTGCTCGCCCATCTGGAGCATCTGGTGGAGAAGCGGCAGGTCGAGACTGAGGGCGCCCCCTCCATCACCGGGGATTATCGCATCGCGCGCTGAGGCGGGTCCGGCGTTTCGGCATCGGCATGGCGGTTCGCCATGCCGTCCGGGCTAGATGCTGCCGGGCGCACATGCAGATTGTAGCTGCCGGTGCGCTCGGGAGGAGCAGCGGCCTGTGGATCGAGGACACCGCTCGCCGCCTCGTCATACCCCCGGCGGCTGGAGAAGAAGAGCAGCGCCATCAGCCCGCAGCCGAGGAGCAAGGTGAGGACGACGCCGAGCACCATGGGAATATAATCGGTCGCCTGCATGGGCGCGTTCGCGCCGGCCTCCCAGCCCACCACCATCCACCACAGAGCGAGCCCGAGTATCCCGAACAAGGGCAGCACGAGCAGCACGCGCTTCATGGGCATTTCTCCTGTGGGCTGGTCCGCGAAGGCCGCGTGCCGGCCTTCTCCCGTGCGGCGCGGTGCGGCACGGTGCATCCATGTGCGGACGCTTCATCCAAAGCTACGGGCCAGTCTATTACATGGAGCGCCTTGGCCTTGAGTCCAAGAACATGCCCCTGCCCAACGCGCCGGCGCGCTTCAACGCCGCGCCGACCCAGGATCTGCTGGTCATCCGGCGCAATCCTGAAACGGCGCGCGCGGAAATCGGCCTGCTGCGCTGGGGGCTGGTGCCCTCGTTCGCCAAGGACATGAAGGGCGCGAGCGCGCTCATCAATGCCCGCAGCGAGACCGTGGCGGAGAAGCAAAGCTTCCGGGCCGCCTGGCGGAAGCCGCGCCGCTGCGTCATCCCCATCGACGGCTTCTACGAATGGCAGCGCACGACCACGGGCCGCCAGCCCTTCCTCATCGCCTTGCGCAGCCGCCAGCCCATGGCGCTCGCAGGTTTATGGGAGGGGTGGAAGGATCCGGCCTCGGGCGAATGGGTGCGCACCTTCACCATTCTCACCTGTGCCGCCAACCCGCTTCTGGCGCCGCTGCACGACCGCATGCCGGTGATCCTCGATCCGGCGGACATCGCGCGCTGGCTGGCGGATCCTGCGCCGTTCGATCTGATGAAGCCCTATCCGGCAGCGGCGATGGAGATGTGGGCGGTCTCCGCCCGAGTCAATTCGGTGCGCAACGAGGGCGAGGACCTCGCGCTCCCGGTCGCGGTCTGAGCCCGTACGCGCCCGGCCTTATTGCCGCTTCTTGCGGCGCTCGGCGGAAATATCGGCCAGAAGGCTGGAAATGCGCCAGGAATTCTCGCCCAAATCATGCACGCCGAAACGCGACATGGAGCGGATGTCGATACGCGCGCCCCGCGCGGTCGGCCGCACGCGGATGACCACGTCGTTGCGCAGGCCGAGCAGCGGGGTCATGGCCACCGCCTCGATCTGCCCGTCGCGCAGGCCGCCGCGCGGCGGCACCGCGTCGAGCACCCGCCAGCGCCGCTTCTGCACCAAAGCGAGCATGGTGTTGAAGGCTTCCTCCGGCGTCGCGTCGAGGTCGATGGGCTTGATGCCCGGATAGGCGGAGCGCTGCATCGCCGCCACATCCTCGCCCGGATAAATGGCCGGATTTGCGGCGCGCGGGCGTGCGAAGCCCATGGCGCGGAAATAGGGCGGGTCTTCCATGTCGGTGGAAAGATCGGTGAGCGGCGGCAGCATCACGCCGCGTGCCAGCACGGCGGCCGGCCCCGCCAGCACGAACAGCGCG
This sequence comes from Rhizobiales bacterium 24-66-13, assembly GCA_002257205.1. GTDB lineage: Bacteria > Pseudomonadota > Alphaproteobacteria > Rhizobiales > Xanthobacteraceae > NCEH01. The sequence continues at coordinate 4,658 of NCHM01000164.1, forward strand.
ATCGCCAGCGCGCCGATGGCCTTGCCGAGTCCGCGCCATCCGCTTTCCCAGATGGAAATGCACGCCGCAACCGCGACCAGCGCGCCCACCACCGCAAGGCCAAGGCCGGCGCCCACTGTGGCCATGGCCGGTTCGAAATCGAGCAGATTGGCGCGATAGAGCACGGAGGCCAGCGCAATCACCGGGATGGCGAACAGGGCGAGCCGCAGGCTCCAGGATGCGAGGGCGGAAGATCGCTCCTCCACATAGAGCTGGCGCTTGATCATGGCTGTCGCGTCGGTGTCCCAGGAGGCGCTGTTCGGAGTGCCCGGCGCCGCATCACGCCGATCTATGCCCGCTTTTCATGTGCGTTTCCAGCGCCGGCTGTCACGCGTCCAGAAGGCGGGCCGGCAAATCGGCGATGGAATCCACCACCAGATCGGCCGCGCCATAGAGATGCTCCACCGGCGCCGGTCCGGTGCGGACCAGGATGAAGCGGGCACCGGCACTGCGCGCGGCGGTAAAATCGTGCTCGCTGTCGCCCACCACCGCCATGGCGTGGGGATCGAGCGCGAGGCTTCGCGCCAACGCGCTCACCATGCCGGGACCGGGCTTGGAGCCGAAGCCGGAATCATAGCCGTGGATCGCCTCCAGATACGGCATGAGGCCCAGCGCCTCGGCCTGGGTGCGGGCGTTGGATTCCGCGTCATTGGTGACGATGGCGAGCTTGAGCCCACCCTGGTGCAGGCGCTGAAGCACCTGATCCGGCGCGCCGATCGGGGTGAGATGAATGAGACCGGCCTCGCGGAACAGGCGATCGATGAGGTGCAGGAAGTCCTCATCCGCCGGCCGCGCCAGGGTCTGCGCCCAGAGCGGCCCGTAATGGGCCGAGGAGCCGGCGACCAAAGGCGAGGAGGGCAGGAAGCGTTCCTCACCCGGCAGATATTCGCTGATCGCCTCCAGCCGCGCCAGGGCGGCGGCATTTCCGGCCGCAAGCGTGCGCATGACGGAGCCGGCGGACGGGCCCCAGGTCCGGTCGAAATCCACCAATGTGCCGTCCTTGTCGAATAAAACCGCCTTCAGGTCGCGCATGGGGCCTCCGCACAAGGAGAAAATAGGGAAAGCGCCCGATGCGGCGCGAACAGTTTCATGTGTTGTGGAAGCCGGAACGAAGAAACACAAGGCGCGCACCCAGCTTCACCTTGGCTGCGCGTGTATGGTGTGGATAGGCGTTCACATCATGAAGCCATCTGCCTATGATCGCGCCGATGAGACTGCGATCCCCGCTTCCCTGGTCGCCACCCGCGCGGTGGACCGCCATGCCCCATCGCATCGCGCGGGGTCGCCGCCTCAAGGCGCATGCGGGCCTGTGGCTCGCGCTTTTGCTCGCGGCCGCCGCACCCGTGCTCATGCCGCAGCCCACGCAGGCCGCAACGAGCACCGCGCCGCGCCCGCCCGCCTCCCTGCCGGTTGGAAAGCCGCGCATTCCCCTCGCCAAGGTGCCCTTGCCGACGCCGCGCCCCGATATTCTGGATGCCGAAGTCGAGGCCGAGGACGCGGCGGAGGCCGAATCGCAACCCGCCGAAGCCCCACCGGCGCCTGCGGCCTTTGCTTTTCCGCCCTTTGCCGCGCTGGCGCCCGCGCCCGCATTCGCCGCGCCGCCGGCTCCGGCTCCGGAGGTCGCCGAGACGGTGCCTTCGACGGCGCCCTTGCCGCGCCTCGCCAATGTTCCCACGCCCCGGCCGCGCGAGCCCCTGCCGGGCGAGGAGGATGCGGAGGCGGCGGACGAAGACAAGCTGGCTCCGGCGCTGGTCTCCCCGCCGCCGCCGAGCGGATCGGCCGTGCCTGGCGCGCCGCCGGCTGCCGGTGTGCCCGCGGAGGTGGTCGCGCCGGGAAACTTGCCCGCCTTATGCGCGGCGCTGGTGGATCAGCAGGCCCTGGTGGCGACCCCGGCGCCGCCGGTCGCGATCAAGCCCGGCTGCGCGCTGCCGGCGCCGGTGCATGTCACGGCGGTGCGGCTGGCCGACGGCCATCTCGTGACCCTGTCGCCCGCCGCGATCCTCCAGTGCGAGATGGCGGCGGCGGTGACGCAATGGATCCGCGATGATCTCGGCCCGGCGGTGGCGACGCTCGGCACCCGGATGGAGACCTTCAAGGTCGCCGCCTCCTACGACTGCCGCCCGCGCAACCGCATCAAGGGTGCCAAGATGAGCGAGCACGGGCAGGGCAATGCGATCGACTTCGGCGGCTTCGAGACCGCCGACAAGCGGGTGATCGAGGTGAAGAACGGCGGGTTTCCCATTGCCCTGCAGGAACGCATCAAGGCGGATGCCTGTACCCGCTTCTCCACCGTGCTCGGCCCGGGATCGGACGGCTATCACGAGGATCATATCCACGTGGACATCGCCAAGCGCCGGCTCGACATCAAGCTGTGTCGCTGGATCATCAAGACGCCGGCACCGGCCGTGATCGCGACGCGCGATGCTGGCAAGGACGCCACCGGCAAGGACGCTACCGGCAAGGATGGGGCCGCCGCGCCGGAGGAAGCGGAGGCGCAGGAAGCATCGCCGGCGGCGTCACGCGCGCCGGGAGACAGCGGCGCGGCGACGATGCGGGACAAGGTCCCGCTTCCCCTGAAGCGGCCGCAGATCAAGCCCGGCCCAAAGGCTGCCGGCGACGGCGGGAAATCGCCCGGAGGCTGAGCCGAGGCCGGATGTCGCGCATCCGCGAGATATTCCGTGGGGTAAATTCTACCGACGATTCCGCGCCGTTAATCGAAGCGGCTTGTGTGCCTCTGCTCGCATCTTCCGGTGGTCCCGGGTTGCGGCCGTCCCGTCGCGCGGCAGCCGACGCGGGCTGGCCGGTGCGATTACTTATCGGCATTGGCCGGATGCGCCTGCGTTTGCCGGCAGCCGGAATGCGCGGATCACCACCCGATCCTCGGGCGCACCGGCTTGGGCCAAGGCATCGCGGCCAAGGCATCGTAAACGAAAAAAGCCGCCACGCAGGGGCGCGGCGGCTTTTTCAACGGTCCGTTTTCAACGGTCCTTGGCGAAGACGGGGTCAGAGCACCACGACTTGCGCGCCGACCGGCACGCGATTGTAGAGGTCGATCACGTCCTCATTGAGCATGCGAATGCAGCCCGAGGAGATGGCCTGGCC
>NCHM01000165.1 GCA_002257205.1 Rhizobiales bacterium 24-66-13
AGTTCATCGCGATGGGTGCGGACCAGATCGGCGAAGCGCACCAGGATGCGCTTGCGCTCGCCCGGTTTCAAACCCGCCCAGCGCCGATCCTCGAATGCCATGCGGGCGGCGGAAACGGCGCGATCCACGTCGATGCCGTCGCAGGCGGCGATCTGCCCCAGTTCCTGCCCGGTGGCGGGATTGATGGCGGTAAAACGCTTGCCGCTCGCCGCCGGCACGAAGCGGCCGTTGATGAAGGCATCGGTGCGGAAGGAAGGGGCGGCCGCTGCGGCGGCAAGGGTGCTGGCGCTCATGGGCTTATTCCTTCAAGCGTGGCCGGGTGCGTGGCCGGCACCCTCGCCTTTGTCACATTGCCCCGTCAAGGCGGGGCGCCCCATCGTAAGGTGGATCGAGCGAGGTGGCTCTGCAACGCCTGCCCCCTCCCCAGCCCTCCCCCGCATGCGGGAGAGAGGGCGTGTCGGCGTCGTAGGAAATCCCTCCCCTCCCGCACCGCCGGATTCCCTCTCCCGCTTGCGGGGGAGGGTTAGGGAGGGGGAATGGGGGAAGGTCAGGGAGGGGAAGGCTCCGGAAGCCGGAAAAGCGGCAGTTGGCTCAAAAGATCGGAACCGGGCAAAGGACAACCGCCCCTTCAGCTCTCCCGCTCGGGCGCGCTGCCTTCTCCGTCCTCGTCCTCGTCCTCGACGACCGGAATGGCATAGGCGCCCTTCAGCCAGCGATTCAAGTCCACGTCGGCGCAGCGCTTGGAGCAGAAGGGGCGATAGCGCTCCACCGAAGGCTTGGCGCAGATCGGGCACGGCTTGGAGACGAACGGCACCGCGGCGCGCGCTCCCTTGGGCTGATTGTCGTTCACGCGGCGCGCTCCGCCCATCCGGCGCGCACGGGATAGCCCTCCCCCGCCAGCAGCGCGATGGTCTCGGCGAGCGGCAGGCCGACCACCGAGCTGTAGGAGCCCATGAGCTTCACCACGAACGAGCCGGCAATGCCTTGGATGGCATAGCCGCCCGCCTTCCCACGCCATTCCTCGCAGGCGAGATAGGCGGTGATGTCGTCATGCGAGAGGCGGCGGAAGCGCAGGCGGGTTTCAACGAGGCGCGTGCGCGAACGCCCGCGTGCCGAAACCACGCAGAGGCCGGTGAATACCCGGTGCGCCCGGCCCGAGAGCAGGCGCAGACATTCCTCCGCCTCGCCCTGAAGTTCCGGCTTGGGCAGGATGCGCCGGCCCACCGCCACCACCGTATCGGCGGAAACCACGATGGCCGACATGCCGGCCTCCTTGGCGCGGGCCGCCACCAGTTCGCCCTTCTGCTGGGCGAGCCGCAGGGCGAGGTGGCGCGGCAACTCGCCCTTGTCGGGCGTCTCGTCCACGTCGGCGGGCATGAGCAGGTCCGGCTCGATGCCGGCCTGGTTGAGCAGAGCGAGCCTGCGGGGCGAGCCGGAGGCCAATACGAGCTTCACCCTGTCGTTCACGTCTGCGTCACCTCGAACCGGCTGAAAAGAAGCCGCGCGGCACGGGACACGCGGCGCGCGGACGCTAGCGCAAAGGGTTGCGCGTGTGAACGCCCGTTTGCGCGCATCAGGCCGGCACCCCTTGGACGGCAGCGGACGGCGCTTCCAGCATCCCGATGCCGCCCACCGTTCATAAAGCACTGCTAGAAGGCGCGCCGGGGGGATTTGGAACGAGGACACGCGCGATGCGCATGAGTTTCGCAGCCACCGGTCTCCTGCTTGCCCTTTCCGCGCTGCCGGCCGCCGCCCAGAGCGGCGTCGCCTATGGCCCGGAGCTGGAGGGCTTCGACTATCCCTATCCCGTCGGGCGATTCGACTTCACCTCCCAGCGCCAGCCGCTGCACATGGCCTATATGGACGTGAAGCCGGAGCAAGCGAACGGACGCACCATCGTATTGCTGCACGGCAAGAATTTCTGCGGTGCCACCTGGGAAGGGGTGATCGCGCCGCTCACCAAGGCCGGCTATCGTGTGGTGGTGCCGGACCAGATCGGCTTCTGCAAATCCTCCAAGCCGCAGGATTACCAATTCTCCCTGCATCAGCTCGCCGCGAACACCCATGCCCTGCTGGCGCAGCTCGATGTCGAAAAGCCCATCATCATGGGCCATTCCATGGGCGGCATGCTGGCGATCCGCTATGCCCTCACCTTCCCGCAGGACCTATCGGGGCTGGTGCTGGTCGATCCCATCGGCCTTGAGGATTGGCGCGAAAAGGGCGTGCCCTCGCTGACCGTGGACCAATGGCTCGTGGGCGAACAGCGCAACAATTTCCAGGGCATGAAGAAATACCAGCAGAACACCTATTATGCCGGCACCTGGAAACCCGAGTACGACAAATGGGTGGACATGCTGGCCGGCATGTATCTCGGCGCCGGCAAGGACAAGGTGGCCTATGATCAGGCGCTCACCTCGGACATGCTGCTGAGCCAGCCGGTGGTGCACGAGCTGCACAACATCAAGGCGCCGACCTTGCTGCTGATCGGCATGAAGGACAATACCGCGATCGGCAAGGCAGCCGCACCGGCGGATGTGCAAAAGCGGCTCGGCAATTATCCCGAACTCGGCAAGGCCGCGGCCAAGGCGATACCCGGCGCCACGCTGGTGGAATTCGCCGATCTCGGACACGCGCCGCAGATCCAGGACCCGGCTGCGTTCAACGCGGCATTGCTGAAGGGGCTCGACCTGATGAAGTGAGCGCGGCGCGCGTCGGCCGCCCGCGCATCCAAACGGGAAAGCTGGCGCCGGCTCAACTGGTGCCAGCTCTCCAGGCGATCAGATCCGCGCTCTTCACCGCGCGCCGAAGCGGCGGCGCACACCCTGCCGCCCTCATCCCTGACGGAAGCGGGCCCGCACGTGCCGTTCCAATTCGTCCCGCACGGTGCGATAGGCCTCCAGGCGCTGCTCGCGATTGCCGGTCTCAAGTGTGGGGTCAGCGGTGGGCCAATATTCCACGCCGAGGGCATTGGTGCGGGTGATTTCCAGCGCGCGATGGTGGGCGTCCGGCGACAGCGAGATGGCGAGGTCGAACCCCAGCCCCTCGAGTTCTTCCAGTTCCTCTACGCTCTTTGGGCGGTGGCGGCGCACGTCGAGGCCCACTTCCTCCATCACCGCGGTGACGAACGGATCGGCCTCGCCCGCGATCACGCCGGCCGAGCCGACATAAAGCGACTTGCCGAACAGATGCTTCGCCCAGGCGGAGGCCATGACGGAGCGCACTACATTCTGCCCGCAGATAAAGAGAACCGATTGCGGCCGCGCTGAGCGCGAAGCTGCCGCGGGAGGCGCGTCCAACTCATCCTCTCCAATGGAGGGCGCAGATCAGGGTGAACAGGCGGCGCGCGGTGTCGAAGTCCACCTCGATCTTGTCCTTCAGCCGCTCCAGCAACAGTTCGGACCCCTCGTTGTGGAGCCCGCGCCGGCCCATGTCGATGGCTTCGATCTGGGTCGGCGACGCAGTGCGGATGGCGTCATAATAGCTCTCGCACACCAGAAAATAATCCTTCACCACCTTCCGGAACGGGGTAAGGGACAGGTGGTGCTGAACTACCTGATCGCCACTCTCGCGCTTGATGTCCAGCACCAGGCGATTGTCCATGAGGCCGATATGCAGCGTATACGGCCCCTCCCCCGGATCGGTGGCGAGCGCGAAGCGATTGTCCTCCAGCAGATCGTAGATGGCGGTGGCGCGCTCGTGCTCCACATCCGGCCCGCCACGACCGATGGAGGTGTCGTCGAGGGTGACGTTACACAGGCGGTCGGTGCGGGAGCTTTGCGTCATGGCGTCAGGCGTCCGGGCTGCCGGCGTTGGAACGGATGAGAACCGAGCGCCCATGGGCCTGGAGGCGCTCCACTTCGGCGAGACGCACCGCCGCCCCGCCGATCACCCGCAGGGCTTCCGGCGTGCATTTCAGCAGCGAGGTGCGCTTCATGAAATCCAGCACGCCGAGCCCGGAGGAAAAGCGGGCCGAGCGCGCGGTCGGCAGGACATGGTTGGTGCCGCCCACATAATCACCGATGGCCTCGGGCGTATAGGCGCCGATGAAGATCGCACCCGCATGGCGGACGCGGGCGGCAAGCGCCTCGGCATCCACGCTGTGGATCTCCAGATGCTCCGGCGCCACGCGATCCACCAGCGGGACGGCGGCGGCGAGGTCGTCCACCAGAATGATGGCGCCATGGTCGCGCCAGGAGGCACGGGCGATCTCGGCGCGCGGCAAGGTGGCGAGCATGCGTTCTACCGCACGCTCCACCTGTTCGGCGAGCGCGGGACTGTCGGTGACGAGGATCGACTGGGCGGCGGTGTCATGCTCGGCCTGCGCCAGCAGGTCGGCGGCGATCCAGTCCGGATTGGCCTCCCCGTCCGCCAGGATCAGCACCTCGGACGGGCCGGCGACCATGTCGATGCCCACCTTGCCGAACACCTGCCGCTTGGCCGCGGCCACATAGGCATTGCCGGGACCGACGATCTTGTCCACCGGGGCGATGGTCTGCGTGCCATAGGCGAGCGCCGCCACAGCCTGCGCCCCGCCGACGCGATACACCTCGTCGACACCCGCAAGGCGGGCGGCGGCAAGGACCAGCGGGGCGATCTGCCCGTCGGGCGCCGGCACCACCATGACCACGCGCGGCACGCCCGCGACCTTGGCCGGCACGGCGTTCATCAGTACCGAGGAGGGATAGGCGGCCGTGCCACCGGGCACGTAAAGCCCCACCGCATCCACGCTGGTCCAGCGCTGGCCAAGCTCAACCCCGACCGAATCGGTATAGCGCTCGTCCTGGGGCTTCTGCCGCGCATGATGGGAATGGATGCGGGCCTTGGCGAATTCCAGCGCCTCGCGCGTCTCGGCGGGGATGGAGGCGAGCGCGGCGTCGATTTCCGCATCGGTCACGCGGATGCCTCGTGCCGCGAGGTCCACCCGATCGAGCCGGGCGGAGATTTCGATCAGGGCGTCATCGCCCCGCGCGCGGATGTCGGCGATGATCTGCGCCACGACGGCGGCCACATCAGCGTCGGTTTCCCGCTTGCTGGCGAGAAACGCGGCGAAGGCGGCGGGAAAATCGCTCTGCTGAGTATGAAGACGGATCGGCATTCCGTCTCCCTAGAGCATGTGCCGGAAAAGTTGAATGCCTTTTCCGCTCCGCTCAGGTTCGGGGCGGGTGCGACGCATCATGTGACGCATCGCCCGATCCTCGCGCCGCCCCGTTCAGCCGGCCTTCAGGTCCGGCAACGGGTCGTGCTTGGGGGCGCAGGTGCATCCCCAGGCGGGGCCGAGATCGCTGAGCCGCGCCTCAATGCACTCCACCGACAGGCGGATTTCCGCGCCGCCGGAGCAGGTCAGCAAGATGTGGCCGGAGGGCTCGTCCGTGGGCTCGAACGTCACCGCCAGCAGATTCAGCACCGTATCGCCCTTGCGCGGATCGAAGCCGCGCGCCTGCACGGCGCTGACCCGCTCGAAATGCAGCCCGGCGCGGCGGCGCACCAGTTCGTCCGCGGTTTCCATCTGGTCCCAGTCGAACCGGTTGAGCAGCAAAGCGAACCGGCGACTGCTCGGCAAAAAGCCGATATCCTCCACCTTGATCACCGCATCCTGAAGATGAGCCGAGATGATGGCGAGGTCTTCGCCATCCATGGCGAGGAGCTTGAGACTTTCCATCGGCGTGCGGCCTTCTTATCGCTTCTTGTGATGAATGGCAGATGGCGACGCCCACGCCATCCATCAAGGGACGACGCGCATTTGCGTGCCGTCCCATCGCGGGGCGCAATGCTGCGCGCGCGAAATCCTCAGCCGCTGATGCGCTCGATCTGCGCGCCGCAGCGCGAGAGCTTCTCTTCCAGCCGCTCGAAGCCGCGATCAAGGTGATACACCCGCTGCACCATGGTCTCACCCTCAGCCGCGAGGCCGGCGATGACGAGCGAGACCGAGGCCCGCAGATCGGTCGCCATCACGGGCGCCCCAGTGAGACGCTCCGTTCCCTCGACGGTCGCGGTATCGCCGTCGAGATGGATCTTCGCGCCGAGGCGGGCCAGCTCCTGCACGTGCATGAAGCGATTCTCAAAAATGGTCTCGGTGATGCGCGAGCGGCCCTTCGCGCGGGTCATCAGCGCCATGAACTGGGCTTGAAGATCGGTGGGAAAACCCGGGAACGGGGCGGTCGTCACATCAACGGCGCTGATGCCGGCGCCATTGCGGCGCACGCGGATGCCCTCATTGGTGGCGTCGATCTCGGCGCCCGCCGCCCGCAGCGTGTCGAGCACGGTTTCCAGCAGGTCCGGCCGCGCGCCGGAAAGCATCACGTCGCCGCCCACCATGGCGGTGGCCATGGCATAGGTGCCGGTCTCGATGCGGTCGGGCAGCACCGCATGGCGTGCGCCGCGCAGGCGCGGCACGCCCTGGATTTCGATCCGCGGCGTGCCGGCACCGGAAATGCGGGCGCCCATCTTCACCAGGCAGTCGGCAAGATCGACCACTTCCGGCTCGCAGGCGGCATTCTCGATCACCGTGTCGCCATGGGCGACCGCGGCGGCCATGATGGCGGTGTGCGTGGCGCCGACCGAGACCTTCGGAAATACAATGCGCGCGCCATGCAGCCCCTTGGGCGCGCGGGCGAGCACATAGCCGGCGTCGATCTCGATCTCCGCGCCCAGCGCTCCCAGGGCGTCGAGGTGGAGATCCACCGGCCGGGTGCCGATGGCGCAGCCGCCGGGCAGCGAGACCTTCGCCTCGCCCATGCGGGCCAGCAGCGGCCCGACCACCCAGAAGCTCGCCCGCATGCGCGAGACCAGATCGTAGGGCGCCGTGGTGTCGACAATCACCCGCGCATCAATCTCCAGCGTCTGACCTGCGTGGGGATCATCCCCGTTGCGCTTGCCGTTGGTGGTGATGTCAACGCCATGATTGCCGAGGATGCGCTGAAGCAAGGCCACGTCAGCGAGGCGCGGCACATTCTCGAGGATCAGCTTCTCTTCAGATAGCAGGCTCGCGATCATCAACGGCAAGGCGGCATTCTTGGCGCCCGAGATGGGAATCGTGCCTTCAAGGGAAGACCCGCCGACGATGCGAATTTTATCCATGCGTTGAACGCTCCTGGTGCCCGGTGGCCGCCCTGCCCCTCGTCACGGCCGTCGAGTAAACGCGTTATCTAGCAAGGCTTGCCCTTGGGCACAATGATGGCCGGCTCCAATCCACCGGCGACCGGGGGCCGTCCGCCTTCCGAAACGGAAATTCAGGCCTTTTCGCCCTCATCCGGGGCGCGCTCGGCCCCTTCCTGGGCGGGCGCTTCCGGACCGGCGTGGTTTGCGGATCCTGGATTTGCGTCGGCCGGGTGGACCGTTTCCTCCTTGCGCGCACGCCCCTGCGCCTTGCGGCGGGCAAGATTGGCTCGCAAGGCCTGGGCAAGGCGAGCGGACTTGTCTTGGGCGGGCGTCTTGGGATCTGAGGCCATGGCCAAGGGTTAGCCGCGCCTGGATGAGGAGGCAAGAGCGGCCCTGCGGATGTTTTTGCCGGGGATGGCACGTGTGCCCCCGCACGGCGCCCTTGAATCTCACGACGGCTCCACGTATGAGAGGCGCCTGTTTCGGCCTTTGGGCTGCGTCGGCGCGTGGTCGCACGCAAGGCAACGCGGATTTTAGGGTTTTTCCGGCCCTCGCCCGAGACAGGAAGCCTTGAACGCTTCAGGGCCGCAATAGCTCAGCTGGTAGAGCACCTCATTCGTAATGAGGGGGTCGGGGGTTCGAATCCCTCTTGCGGCACCATTT
>NCHM01000166.1 GCA_002257205.1 Rhizobiales bacterium 24-66-13
CGGCAAGTCGCTCTGGCGAGCCAGACCGAGGTCTGGAACACCTATGGCGCGAACCCGCTGACCTATCAGGCGGTCATCGATTATATCAACGCCCCTGCGAACGGGATTGGCGCAAGCGCGCTCTTGACCGACCCCGGCTATATTTCCTCGGCCGAGTCCCGCACCATCTGGCTGCAACTGACTCCGGCCCAGTTCGAAAGCCTCTTCAACACGCCATTGCTGACGGTCGCGGACGGAAGCGACGTCTTCTATGCATGGGCCGGCAATCTGTCCCTGCCTGAATCGATTTTCGGCAGCGTGCGCGGACTGTGGGTCGATCAGAACGTCTCCGTCGTGACGCCCGCCGTGGCGACCGGCGTTTCCGCTTATACGCCGCCGACAGGCGACCAGGGCATTGGCAATGGCGGCAACGCGGTCGTTTCCACGCCGGCCGTCATCGCTGATGCCTATAATTTTCCGCTCGATTCCAGCATCGCCACACCGGCCATCGCCCTCGTCGAGCCCCCCACGCAGGATCCCGCCGCCCTGCTGGCCGGCATCAACGCCTATCGCGCCGCGCTCAATCTGCCGGCCATGACGGCGGAACAGTTCCAGGTCTTGCCAGGTGCCGATCCCACCGGCTGGACCGGCTTCATCGATGAAACGGCCCTCGACATATCGGTGGTCGCATCCGCCGCCCCGAACAGCACCCAGCTGCTCTACAGCTTCGTTGGCCAGACCCATTTTACCGCCTATCAGCAGGCCATCTGGGATCTGGTGAATAATCCCGGCATCCTCACCTCCTCGTTCCCGGAAGATGCTGAGCCAACACCCAATTCGCTTTTCTATCTTGCCTATTCGGATCTGTTTACCGACGCGGCCTTGCGCAACATGTCGGTGTTTCTCTCGTCCGGCGACGGTGGTTCGCAGACCGAATATGGCAGCGGCAGCCCCTTGCTGCGAACCTCGCACACGGTCTCCACCGCCATCGTGGTGGGCGGAACCTCCATCAGCACGCTCGCCAGCGCGCAGTCCGACCCGACCCTCGCCACCGGGGTGCCCGCGAGCGATCTGGTCACGCAAGTGATGTCCGATACGCCGAACCTGGATCTGCTGATGGCGATGACCGCCGCCGGCCTGACCACGCTCCCCACCAACATGGTTGCGAACAGCGACCCGACCCAGACCGACCCGCTGCTCCGCCTGTTCGAGACCACCTGGAACAATTATTACTTCAGCTATTCCAAATCGGGTAAGGGCGAATTAAGTCCCTCCTACAGCTCCAACAATTCCAGCAGCGGCGGCGTCGATACTACCCAGGGCACGCCGAGCTACCAGACCGATTTCGGCCTCACCCCCACCAGCATCGGCCCCACCGTTGCGACCGGCCGCGGTGCGCCGGACGTGTCGGCGCTCGCATCGGGGAACGCCTTTTATTATGTGCTCAGCGCCTCTTACCTGAACGATCCAAGCACCGGGACCCTCACCCACGGTGACGGCGGCACCAGCGCGGCGACGCCGCTCTGGGCCTCGTTGACGGCACAGTTCGACGCTGTTTTCGAGAACCAGCATCTGCCGCAGCTCGGCTATTATAACGACCTGCTCTATATGGCCGCGGCCATTGCCCCCGGCGCGTTCAACGACATATCGCTCGGCAACAACATCTCCACCTATTATGTGGCGACGAAAGACACCCCGGGCGCGGTCTTGGACGAGAACAGCGGCGATTATGTCGTTCCAACCGGCCTCGGGTTCGATGCCGAGTCGGGCTATGATTACACCACCGGGCTCGGCTCCCCGAACGGCTTGCTGCTCGCCCGAGCCCTGACCGCCATCGCCCATGCGCAGATCTATTCCGATGCGCCCGCCGTGCTCGGCATCGTCGACACCACCCACGCGGTGAGTGACGCGAGCCAGACCCTGCTGGTGCAATCCCAGGGGATGGACGGCAGCTTCTCCCTTTCGGCCGGCGGCCAAAGCTTCACGGCCCAAGGCGGCGGCGGCGATCTGGCTTGGACCAGCCGGCTCGCCCAGCAATCCCTGCAAAGCGATTTTGACCCCGATCTGGTGCGGATCTTCGATGGTGTCGGGCAGGCAACCCCTGGCTCGATCCATGTGGCGAACGGTGCCGCCCTCTCCGCGACCTCAGGCACGGATGCCCTGGCGCTCTACCAGGCCGCGCTCACTTCGGCCTTCGGGTTCGCCGCGTTCGGAGCCAGGACGTGGTGGTGCGCCTGCGCCAGAACGGCGCCGACGAGACCCACCTGACCTTCTACAAGGTGGATGATCTGAACGGCGATATCGGCGGCCTCGCGCCGGGCGCGGCCGGCTATGCCGACGCGGCGCAGGCCCGCGCCTATCACACCGTCGACGGACAGACCTCCATCGACGGCCCGGGCTGGGGCAATTACGCCCAGACCGAGATTACCAGGGTCAATACCGGCGACATCATCGCCATGAAGCTCACCAACGGGGCCAACACCTTCTGGGGGTTCGCGCAGGCCAATGAGCAGGCCGACGGCGCGGGCGTGACCCATCTGTGGAGCTACGGGCTCAACACCTGGGGCTGGGAGGATCTGGCCGGCGGCGGCGACCGCGATTACAATGATTTGATCGTGCAGCTGGATTTCACCAGCACCAGCGGCGACGGCTGGCTGATCTGATCCCTCAGCCGCGCGGCCCGAACACGATGACCGCCGCGCCGGCAAGGCAGAGCGCGGCGCCGATGGCGTCATAGCGATCCGGCCGCACGCCCTCCACGCCCCACATCCAGGCCAGCGAGCCGACGATATAGATGCCGCCATAGGCCGCGAACGCCCGCCCGGCGGCGGCGGACTCCGCCAGCGTCAGCGCCCCGGCGAACACCGCGAGGCTGGCGAAGCCGGGCACCAGCCACCAATGGGACCCGTCCCCCCGCACCACGTGCCAGAAGGCAAAGCAGCCGGCGATCTCGGCGAGCGCCGCGACGACATAAGCAAGAAGGGTCATCGCAGCACCGTGGGGCGCACCCACCAATCGGGATGGGCCGCGCTCACGGCCTTGGCGAGCCCGGCGGCATCGCGGCACGTGTCGGTGAGCGCGAACACGGTCGCGCCCGAGCCGGACATGCGCACGAACCGGGCGCGGGGATCGGATTGCAGCAGGGCCTTCACATACCCGATCTGCGGCGCCACGCTCTGCGCGGGCGGCTCCAGATCATTGGGGGTGCGGGCGAGAAAATCCAGCAAAGCGGCGCGCCCGGCCGGCACCGCCTCGCCGTGGGGCGCACCGGGCAGGTCCTCGCCCGGCCGCAGGCCGAGGGCGCGAAACACCGGCGCGGTCGGCACCGCCACGCGGCAGTTCACCAGCACCGCCGGCAGCGGCGGCAAATCGAGCGGCGGCGAGAGCTGGTCGCCCACCCCGCGCATCATGCGCGCACGCGGCGCGAGGCACACCGGCACATCCGAGCCCACCACCCGCGCGGCGTCGATCACGCGCGGATCGGCCAGATCCAGGCCGTTGAGCTGGGCCAGCAGGCGCAGGGCGGCCGCCGCGTCGGAGGAGCCGCCGCCGATCCCCGCCGCCACCGGCAGGCGCTTCAGGAGATGGAACCGCCCGAGTCGCAGCCCGCCGACCCGTTCCCGAAGGGCATCGGCCGCGCGCAACACCAGATTCTCGCCCTGGGGGCCGGCGGCCGGCGCGGTGGGCCCGGTCACTTCGAGGCCGAACGCCGCATCTGGCGCTAGGGAAAGCAGGTCAGCTGCCCCTGCGAAGCTCACGAGACTCGCGAGATCGTGAAACCCGTCCGCGCGCCGGCGCAGGACGCGCAATGTCAGATTGACCTTTGCCGGAGCGCGCGCCACAAGCTTTTGCATGATTTTGGCTTATGGCGTGCCGGCCCGCGGACCGCAAGCGGCGTCGAAAGACAGAACCGCTGACGTAACTTGCGAGGTTTGCGGAAAGTCGCCATCCTCCCGCCATGTGGCGCGGTTTCTCTCAGCCCCACGCTCCTTCCAGGATTTCTGCCCGGTGAAGATTTCGCTCATTCGCTCGCCCCTGGCCATCGCGGCCGCTTTCTGCGTGTCGTTGATGACGGTGGCGCCCGGCGCCGCGCGGGCGGATTTTCCGCCCATCTCCGATGCCACCCTCTCGGGCAGTTACCTCGCGGCGCGCCTCGCCGGCTCGGAACGCGACACCGAGGCCGCCGTTGCCTATCTGCGCGCGCTGCTCAAGCTCGATCCGCGCAATGACGAGGTGGTGGAACGCGCCTTCTTCGCCATGCTGGTGGACGGCGACGTCGAAGAAGCCATGCCGCTCGCCGACCGGCTGGTGAAGGTGGATCGGTCCCACCGCATCGCCCGCCTCGCCTTGGCGACGCGCGCCATCAAGGCCGCGAAATACACCACCGCGCGGACCAATCTGTCCCTGTCGGTGCGCGGCCCCATCGGCGATCTCACGGCCACATTGCTCGCCGCCTGGACCATGGTCGGCTCCGGCACGCCCAAGGCCGGCGTCGAAATGATCGACCGCCTGCAGGGACCGGACTGGTACGCCAGCTTCAAGAACCTGCATGCCGGGCTGATCCTCGACGTCAGCGGCAACAAGAAGGAAGCCGGCAAGCGCCTGGAACTGGCGATGAAGACCGAGCCGGTCACGCTGCGGGCGATCGACGCTTATGCCCGCTGGGCCTCGCGCAATGGCGAGACCGAGGCCGCCATCGCGGCTTACAGGAATTTCGACAAGCTGATGCCGCGCCACCCGCTGGTGGAAGCCGCGCTGAAGGAACTCGAGGCGGGGCACCAATTGCCGCCGCTGGTGCGCACGCCCCAGGAGGGTGCGGCCGAAGTGCTCTACGGCCTCGGCGCGGCGCTCGCGCGCCAGGGCGGCGAGGACCTCGCGCTGGTCTATCTGCAGCTCGGCCTCTGGCTCGATCCCGACCATCCGCTGGCCGGCCTGTCGCTCGCGGACCTCTATGAGCAGCTCAAGCAGCCGGAAAAGGCGATCCAGGTCTATGACAAGATCCCCGCCTCCTCGCCCCTGAAGCGCAACGCCGAGGTGCAGCTGGCGATTAATCTCGACGCCACCGACAAGACCGCCGAGGCCCGCAAGCATCTCGAAGCGCTCATCAAGGCCAATCCGAAGGATCTGGAGGCGCTGGTCGCTCTCGCCGGCATCGAGCGGGGCCGCAAGATGTTCGGCGAATGCGCCGCCACCTACAGCAAAGCCCTCGCCCTGCTGCCGGACCCGACGCGGGCCAATTGGGCGCTCTATTATTTCCGCGGCATCTGCAACGAGCGCAGCAAGAACTGGCCGGCGGCCGAGGCCGATCTGAAGAAGGCGCTGCAACTCTATCCCGACCAGCCGCACGTGCTGAATTATCTCGGCTATTCGTGGGTCGACCAGGGCACCAACCTCGACCAAGGCATCGCCATGATCCGCAAGGCCGTGGAGCTGCGGCCCGACGACGGCTACATCGTCGACAGCCTCGGTTGGGCCAATTTCAAGCTCGGCCGCTATGACGACGCGGTTTCGGACCTCGAGCGCGCGGTGGAGCTGAAGCCGCAGGATCCGGTCATCAACGACCATCTCGGGGACGCCTATTGGAAGGTGGGCCGGCGTCTGGAAGCCACCTTCCAGTGGAATCATGCGCGCGACCTTAAGCCCGAGCCGGAAGACCTCGGCAAGATCGTCAAGAAGATCAAGGACGGCCTCGACACGACCACGCCCGAAGGTGCTGCCCCGGCCGATGCCCCGGTGAAAAAGGCGGAAGATGCAAAACCTGCGGAGGCCAAGCCCGCGGACATAAAGACCGGTGCGGACAAGCCAGCCGTGGATGCTCCCGCCCCAGCCGATACCCCAAAGGCCGATGCGCCCAAGGGTGACACTCCCAAGGTCGACGCGCCCACGGCGGATGCACCGAAGGCGGATGCACCCTCACCTGCCGATGCACCCAAATCCGATGCACCCAAAACCGACGCACCGAAGACCGATGCACCGAAGGCGGACGGGCAGAAGAGCAATTGAGGGCACGGCCGGCGCCGGGCCTCGCGAACGGAGCAGAAAAAGGGGCCGCACGGCCCCTTTTTTCATGAGCCTGGTCCTCGATCCACCGCCCCTTCTCGGCGCCCTCTTCTCGGCGCCCCTTGCGCCCCTTGCGCACCCCTTTGCCTCGCGTGCGTTCCTCAGGAAATCCGCCAGGAAATCCGCCAGGAAATCTGCCAGGAAACCCGCCTCGCCATGCTCCAGAAATCAGCGGCGCGGCCATGACGTCGGCGGGCGCGATTCGCCCGCGCGCCCGGCTCTGGCAGAGGCGGGCACATCATGTTATTTAAGAACAAATTCAATCTGCCCTCCAGGTGACGAAAAGCGGGGCGGAAGACTCCAAAACGATCCAAACAAGGGCTGCCGAAGCGTGGCAAGGGAGACGATAATTGCCGGCGGACGAGATTGAGCGCTTGCAGCGATGGGTCCTGAACGTCGGATCCGGTCCTGCGACACGCAAAGGACTCCACCCGGCCTTTCATCGCCAGGAATGGACCGAGGTCCGTCTTGATATCGAACCGCGCGTGGCACCCGACATCGTCGGCAGCATGGTCTCCATGCCGCAGATCAAGGATGGCAGCTTCGACGCCGTCTGGTCCTCGCACAATGTGGAGCATCTGCACGCCCACGAAGTGCCGCTGGCCATGGCGGAATTCCGCAGGATTCTGAGCGGCGACGGATTCGCCCTGATCACCTGCCCCGACATCGCCAGCATCGCCAAGCTGGTGGTGGATGGCCGGCTGGAAGACGTCGCTTATGTCTCGCCGGCGGGGCCGATCACGGCGCTGGACATGCTGTTCGGCCATTCCGCCTCGGTCGCGGCCGGGCAGAGCCATATGGCCCATAACACCGGCTTCACCTTGCGGCGGCTGGCGGACAAGCTGGTGGCCGCCGGGTTCCGGGAGGTGCGCGCCATGAAAGGCGGCTCCTACGATCTGTGGGTTCTGGCGCTCGTCGGCTCCATGGATCTGGCCAACCACTGCCTGTCCGGCACGCCGCAAGCGGCGTTGCTGCAAGACCCCCGCGAAGCAGCGCCCCGCGCGCGCACGGCCTAGGCCCCGCCCATGGGTCCGCGCCGGTGACCGGGACCGTGGACCAGCGCGCCTCGCGAACGGGATTGCAGACCGCGCGCGGGTCACTTCTGCTCGGGCTGAAAGCCGATACCGCCGAGGCGGCGGTTCGTCCGCTGATCGCCCTCGCGGAGGCCGAGCGCGATACACGCGGCAAAGCGGTGGACGCGCCGGCCGACCTACTGCGCCTCGCTTATGCCTATCTGATGCTGGGCCGGGCCGAGGGGGCCGTGCGGGCCGCGCGCCGGCTGATCGCGCTCGATCCGCATGAGGCGAGCGCGGCGGCCATCCTGTTCAGCCACGGCACCGCCGCCGAGGAGGAGCAGGCCGCGTTGCGCCTCGCGGGCACCGCCGCCGAGCCCGGCCTGCGTGGGGCCGCGCTGCGCGCCCTGCGGGCGATCGGCCACGCGGCCTTCGCCCATCTCGAGTGGTCCGCCGGCCGCCTGCACGGATTCGCCACATGGCCGGCGGACGCGACCGCCGCCCTGGTTTTCCTCACCCCGGACGGACAGGAGAGCTGGACGCTCGACCCGCAGGGCGACCACCCCCAGGCCGCGCCATTCGGGCGCGCCGCCGCGATCGAACTTTCCCTACCGCCGGCGGACGCCCATGTGTTTGTGCGCGTGGGAGACCAGCGGTACGGCCTGGTGCGGCAGACCGCGCCGGAGCCGGTTCCGGCCCGCCGCGCGCCCGCCCCCCAGGATGGACGGGACGATGAACGGGGCGAACATCTCACCCTCCTCATTCCGGTCCATGACGATGCGGCGGCAACGCAGCGCTGCATCGAAAGCGTGCTGGCGCACCGCCCCTCGATCGACACCCGCATTCTGCTGGTGGCGGACGATCCGCCGGACGACAACCTGCGCGCCTATCTGGCCGGGCTTTCCGCGCCCCATCTCGACATTCTGGACAACCCGCTCAACCTCGGCTTCGTGCGCTCGGTCAATCGCGGCATCGCCGCGATCCCGCACGGGGACATCTTGCTGCTGAACGCCGATACGGTGCTGCCGGCGCGGTTCGCCGAACGGCTGCGCGCCGCCGCCTATGGCGCCGAGGATATCGGAACGGTGGTTCCGCTCTCCAATAATGGGGAGTTCGTGAGCCTGCCGGTTCCGTTCCGCGCCAATCCCCTGCCCGACGCCAAGGCGCTGGCACGCATCGACGCGAGCGCCGAGCGGACCAATGGCGGCGTCGTCATCGACCTGCCGAGCGGCATCGGCTTCTGCCTCTACATCACCCGCCGCTGCCTCGACGATGTCGGCCATTTATCGGGAGGCTGGGGGCGCGGCTATCTGGAAGATGCCGACTTCTGCCTGCGCGCGCGCGCCTTCGGCTGGCGCAATGTGTGCGCGGCGGACCTTTATGTGGGGCATGAGGGCACGCGCTCCTTCAAGGGCGAGAAGCGCGGCCTCGTGGTGCGCAACCTCAAGCGCCTCGGCGCCGCGTTTCCCACCTATGAGGCGGCGTGCGGAAGCTTCGTGGCCGCCGATCCCTTGCGCGGCGTGCGCGCCGCCATCGAAGCCGACCTGCCCCCGGACAGTCGCCCCGTGCGCCTGCTGGTGCACGGACCGAACCTCGCCACGGCTGCGGACGCGCTGCTGCACGCGCATGGAGAAGACGCGGCCGCGCCGGTGCTGCGCGCCGCGCTCAAGGGCCGCCCCGGCGCCTGGCACCTCTATCTTTCAGCCTCGGACGGCGGCTTTCCGCAAAATCTGCGTTTCGACCTCGCGAACCCCGAGAATGCGTTCGCGCTCGCCGCCGATCTCGCCCGGCGCCCGCTCGCGCAGATCGAGGTGCTCGGCCATGAAGCGCTGCCGGATGCTCTCTGGCAGATTCTGTGCGGCCTCGGTGTTTCGATCGAGGTGCGCATCCATGCGCTGCCGGTTCGCCCGGGCACGACCGCCCGGCTCTGGCCCGTCTTCGCCGAGCCAGCCATCGGCGCCGTGTCGCCGGCCCATGAGCAGATCGCACAAGCGGTGCGCGGCCAGCGCCTCGTGCTGCCGTGGAAAGTGCGGGACGCGGCCGGCCCGTTCCGGACGACCGCGCGGGCGACGGTGCCGCTGAGCGATGCGCCGATCGGCCTGCTGCTGCCCCATCCGGAGGCGCGCGCCCACGGGCTTGCGCATGCGCTCTCCCTGGCACTGAGGGCCGCGGGCGCGGGCAATGCGCTGTTCGTGCTCGGCTCGAGCCTCGACGACCGTGCCCTTGCCAGCCTTCCCGAACTGGTGGTGCTGGGTCCCGTGCAGGCCCATGAGGCGGCGGACCTGATGGCCGCGCTGGAGATCGGCCGCATCGTCATCACCGACCGCGAAGGGCTCGGCCATCCGCTGGCCATGGCGGCGGGGCGCAGCAATTTACCATGCGCGTTCTTTGGCGTAGGCACCGGTGCCATCGGCGATCTGGTTCTTGCGCCGGACATGGCAAATTCCGAAGCTGTCCGGTACATCCTTGACTGGATCAGGAGCCTGCCCCCGCAATGAATTCCGCTCTCCCTGCCCTGTCCGAGATGGTGGCCATCGGCGTGCCCATGGCATGCGGCGTGCGGGCGGCATTCGGCGCCTCGGGCGAGACCGGCTTCTCCGGTTTCGTCATGGACCCGGAAGACCTCACGCGGCGCCATGTGGTGGAATTGCTGGTGGACGGCGTGCCGATCCAGGTCACGCGCGCGGA
>NCHM01000167.1 GCA_002257205.1 Rhizobiales bacterium 24-66-13
ACGCCGGGCCTCACACATGCGCAAATCGAAGCCCTGCTGCCGGCCGGCTTCGACGGCGGCTTTTCCTCGCTCGCATGGTGGGATGTCCGCAAGCCCTGGATCGCGCAGGAAATGGCGCTGCTGAACCGGCTCGGGCCTGTCATCGCATTTCCCGAGGCGCCCTTCGCCGCGCGACTGGCGCCCAGGCCGGATGTTGGCGATCCCTCCCGCGCCCATCGGCGGGCGCTCGCGCTCGCGGCCGCTCTGGGCGACGGGCTGCTGGTGCCGGCTGGCTTTGAATTCGGCGCGCGCGATCCCCTCGATCCCACGGGTGCGCTTGCCACCGATCTGACCCAATTACGGGAGGCGGCCGCCTTCGATCTTTCGCCCGCCATCGCCGTGGCCAATGACGCCATGGCGCAGCGCGCCGTCCGTGGCGCCAGTAGCCCCTGGCGGCTGATCTCGCCGCCCGCCGCCCCGCTCGCCGTGCTGATCCGGGACTGCGAGGACGGGGATGTGGCGGACCTTGTGATCGCCAATGCCAGCCTTGAGCGCGAGAGCCACGCCAGCGGCGCCGCCTTGATGCCGCGCACCGACGGCTTCGCCCGGTTCGAGGAGCCGGACGGAACCGTCTTCGACACCACATCCAGCCTTTCCGTGCCGCCCGGCGGGGTGATGCGCCTGCACGGCCGGCGGCCCCAGCCCGTTCTGTTGGAAGAGCATGGCCGCAAGGGCGCGCTCAGTGCCGCGCGGGCCCAGCGCCTCGCCATCGAAGCGGTGAGCCCCGCCGTGGACGACGGCGCCTTTCCGGTGCGGCGCGTGGTCGGCGAGAGCATTTCCGTCGAGGCGGATGTAGTGAGCGACGGGCATGATTCCATCGCGGTGGCCTTGCTCTGGCGGCCCGCCGACGATGCCGGCTGGCGCGGAGTGCGCATGGCGCCGCTCGGCAATGATCGCTATCGCGCCGAATTCTCCCTGGAACGCCTGGGGCGTCATCTCTTCACTATCGAGGCGTGGCGCGACCCCTATGACAGCTTCCACCACGCCTTTTCGGCCAAGGTGAATGCGGGGCTCGACGTGTCGCTGGAGATCGAGGAAGGCCGAATCCTGGTGGCCAGTGCTTCCGCCACCGGGGAGGCCGGCGCGCGCATCGCCGAACTCGGCCTCGCGCTGGCGCGGGCGGACGCGGCAGTCGCGCGTGACCTGCTTTTGAGCCCGCGCACACAGGAGATCCTCGCGGAAAGCGACGTGCGGCCGTTCGCGGTGCGACATCCCCGCATGTTCCCGGTGGATGCCGAGCGTGAGCGCGCCGCCTTCGCCGCCTGGTATGAAATTTTCCCCCGTTCCACCTCGGGCGATGCGACCCGCCACGGCACCTTCGACGACGTGATCGCCGATTTGCCCCGCATCCGCGACATGGGGTTCGACGTGCTCTATTTCCCGCCGATCCATCCCATCGGCGAGAAGAACCGCAAGGGGCGGGACAACACCCTCACCCCCGGCCCGGACGATCCCGGAAGCCCCTATGCCATCGGCTCGCACGAGGGCGGGCACGATGCGGTGCACCCCCAATTGGGCACGCCCGCCGACTTCCGCCGCATGCTGGCAGCCGCGAAGGACCATGGGCTTGAGATCGCGCTGGATTTCGCCATCCAGTGCGCCCCCGACCATCCCTGGCTCGCCGCGCATCCCGGCTGGTTCGACTGGCGGCCCGACGGCAGCATCAAATATGCGGAAAATCCGCCGAAGAAATATCAGGACATCGTCAATGTGGACTTCTTCGCGAAGGATGCCGTGCCCGACCTGTGGCTGGCCCTGCGCGACGTGGTGCTGCACTGGATTGACCAGGGGGTGCGCCTGTTCCGGGTGGACAATCCCCACACCAAGCCTTTTCCCTTCTGGGAATGGCTGATCAGCGACATCCGCGCGCAGCATCCCGACGCGGTGTTCCTGGCGGAGGCCTTCACCCGGCCGAAAATCATGCACCGGCTGGCGAAGATCGGCTTTTCGCAATCCTATACCTATTTCACTTGGCGCAACACGAAGGCGGAACTCATTGAATACATGACCGAGCTGACGGCTCCGCCGGTCAGCGAGTTTTATCGGCCGCATTTCTTCGTCAATACGCCCGACATCAATCCCTATTACCTCCAGACCTCGGGCCGCCCCGGCTTCCTGGCCCGCGCCGCCCTCGCCGCCACCCTCTCCGGGCTGTGGGGCATGTTCTCCGGCTTCGAATTGTGCGAGGCTGACCCGGTTCCGGGTAAGGAGGAATACAAGTCCTCCGACAAATATGAGATTCGGGCCCGAAATTACGGTTCAGAGGGCGGTATAGGTGCTGAGATCACCCTTCTCAACCGCATTCGTCGGGAGAACCCGGCGCTACGCACGCATCTCGGCCTGCTGTTCCTCAATGCCTGGAACGACCAGGTGCTGGCGTTTGCTAAATTCACCCCCGACCGTGACAACCTTTTGGTAATCCTCGTGAATCTTGATCCGTACGCGGCCCAGGGGTGCGACTTCGAGATTCCGCTGTGGGAACTCGGCCTGCCCGACCATGCCACCCTCCATGTGGAAAATCTCATTCATGATCAATCTTTTAGCTGGAGCGGCAAGATCCAGCACCAGCATCTCGACCCGGCCCTTCCGTTTGCGATCTACCGCCTGTCCGGGGAGGCCTGAATGAGCGAACCGGCCGTCGGCAATCCTAATCCTTATTGGTACAAAGATGCTGTTATTTATCAAGTCCATGTAAAATCATTCTTCGATTCCAACAATGATGGAATCGGAGATTTCCCGGGATTGCTCTCAAAGCTGGATTATATTGCGGACCTCGGCGTGGATACGATATGGCTCCTGCCATTCTATCCCTCTCCACGACGCGATGACGGCTATGATATCTCGCTATACGAAGGCGTTTCACCCGATTACGGGACGATGGAGGATGCCCGCCGTTTCATAGAGGCGGCTCACGCACGCGGTATTCGCGTCATCACGGAACTGGTCATCAACCATACTTCCGATCAACACCCCTGGTTTCAGGCCGCAAGATCCGCACCGAAAGGATCGCCTGAGCGTAATTATTATGTATGGGCAGATGATGACCACGGATATTCCGGAACACGCATCATCTTTCTTGACACCGAAAAATCAAATTGGACTTACGATCCCGTTGCAGGTCAATATTTTTGGCACCGATTTTATTCGCATCAACCCGATTTGAACTTCGATAATCCGGAGGTCCTGGAGCGGGTTCTCTCTGTCATGCGCTTCTGGCTGGACATGGGAGTGGACGGGCTGCGGCTTGATGCCGTCCCCTATCTGATCGAGCGTGAGGGAACGTCAAACGAAAATTTGGACGAGACCCACACCATTCTCAAGAATATCCGCGCCCACCTCGATGAGAATTACACCGGGCGCATGCTGCTCGCCGAAGCTAATATGTGGCCGGAAGATACCCAGCAATATTTCGGAGCGGAGGGAGATGAATGCCATATGGCCTTCCACTTCCCGCTCATGCCGCGCATGTACATGGCGATTGCCAAGGAGGACCGCTTCCCGATAACCGATATCTTACGGCAAACGCCGGCGATTCCTGAAAACTGCCAATGGGCGATTTTCCTGCGCAACCACGATGAGCTGACGCTGGAAATGGTGACGGATTCCGAGCGCGACTATCTCTGGAGCGTATACGCCGCCGACCGCCGCGCCCGCATCAATCTGGGAATTCGTCGCCGTCTTGCGCCCTTGCTTGAGCGCGACCGCCGACGCATCGAATTGATGAATGCGTTATTGTTCACTATGCCGGGAACGCCAGTCATTTACTATGGTGACGAAATCGGAATGGGGGACAATATTCACCTCGGCGACCGCGACGGCGTGCGCACGCCCATGCAATGGTCGCCGGACCGCAACGGCGGCTTCTCCCGCGCCGACCCGGAAAGCCTTGTCCTGCCGCCAATTCAGGATCCGCTGTATGGCTATTATGCGCTGAATGTGGAAGCGCAATTGCGTGACCCCCATTCGCTGCTGAACTGGACGCGGCGCGTGCTGGCAATCCGCAAACGGCACAGCGCATTTGGCCGCGGCACCTTCCGCCTGCTCTATCCTGGAAACCGAAAAATACTTGCGTACCTGCGTGAATACCAGGATGAGACCATAGTGTGCGTGGCGAATTTGTCGCAGACATTGCAGGCGGTCGAGCTTGATATTGTGGAGTTCGAACATCGCGTCCCGGTCGAGATGGTGGGCGGAACGCCCTTTCCCCCCGTCGGCCGCCTGCCCTATCTGCTCACTTTGCCAGCTTACGGCTTTTATGCCTTTTACCTCTCGAAGGAGGTCGCGGAGCCCAGTTGGCACGCACCGCCGCCCGAGCAACTGCCTGAATTCGTTACGCTGGTGCTCCGCTCGGGCTTGCCGGAGGTCGGCCGAGACCGCCACAAGGCGCTGTTGGAGAGCGAGGCTTTGCCCGCCTATATCGGCCGCCGCCGCTGGTTCGCCTCCAAGAATGAGAAGCTTGGCGCGGTCCGCATCGCCTGGTCCCTGCCGCTTCCGGCCGGCGCCGACCGTTCGGAACTGCTGCTTGCCGCCATCGATGTGGAGGTGGGCGGGCGCACCGAGCAATATATGATGCCGCTCGCCATTGCGTGGGAAGACCAGCAGCCCGCGCCGCTGGTCACCCAGCTCGCCCTCTCACGGGTGCGCCAGGGCCGCCGGGTGGGGTATCTCACCGACGCACTGACCCTTGACGTCATGCCCCACGCGGTGATCGCCGCGCTGCGCAAGGAAATCGCCCTGCCCATCCCCGATGGCGGGGACCTGCGCTTCGTGCCGACCGCGCGGCTCGCCGCGATGGAGATCCCGCCCGAAACGCCGGTGCTGCGCATCGCGGCAGAACAGTCCAACTCCACCATCATCATCGAGGATCTGGCGGTGTTGAAGGTGGTGCGTCGCACGGTGTTCGGCATACACCCGGAATCCGAGATGGCGCGTCACCTCACCGAACAGGATTATGCCAACACGGCGCCACTGCTCGGGGAAGTGGTGCGCTTCGATGGCGAGAGCCGGCCCGCGGTGGTCGCGCTGCTGCTGGGCCATGTGCGCAACCAGGGCGACGGCTGGACCTGGATGATCGAGCAATTGCGGCGCGCGCTCGGTGCCACGACCCCGGCCGACGAAGAAAAGGGCGCGGCGTTCGACGAGCAGATCAACGGCCTCACCCCGTTCATCCGGGCCACCGGGCGCAGGCTGGCCGAGCTGCACGCGGTCCTGGCCCGCCCGAGCGACGACCCCGCCTTCGCCCCGTCCATCGCTGAAGCCGAGGATGTCGCCGCATGGGGCAGGCAGGCGGAGGCGGAGCTTTCCCACGCTCTGGATATCCTGGCCGCGCACGGCCCGTTCGAGGATGCGGAGACAGACGCGCGCGTGCGCGCCCTTCTCGATAGTCGCACCGCTTTGCTGCGGGCGGTGGATGCCCTCGCGCAGACCTCCGTGGGGGCGTTGATGACGCGCATTCACGGGGATTTCCATCTCGGGCAGATCCTGGTGTCCGGCGGCGATGCCTATATCATCGATTTCGAGGGCGAGCCCCGGCGTACCATCGCCGAACGTCGCGCCAAGACCAGTCCGTGGCGCGACGTGGCGGGCCTCATGCGCTCGCTGGATTACGTGCGCGCCGCCATCGATGCGCCCGCAAGCGAAATCCGCGCATGGGAAACCGCGGCGGAGCGCCAGGCCCTTCTGGAGCGCTTCCGAAGCCGAGCCGAACGCAGCTTCCTCGGTGGTTATACCGAAGGTGGTGGGCCCTCCGCGAGCATAGACCGGCGGCTACTCGATCTCTTCCTGCTGGAAAAAGCCGCTTACGAGGTGGCGTACGAGGCGGCCAACCGGCCGGCCTGGATCGGCTTCGCGGTGCGCGGCCTGCATGACCTTGCCGTGCGGCTCGCCGGTGCGGCCGAAGTGGAACGCGAACCAAGCCTGGAGGATGCCCATTGAACATTCTCCCGCGCCAGCCAGGAGGACCTGCGATGACCATCGCTGAGCGCATCGAGACCGACCTGACGCTCGACCCCGCCGCCGTTGAGGCATTGGTTGAGGGGCGCGACGGTGATCCCTTCGCCTTGCTCGGTCCCCATCGGATCGGGCAGGATGTCGTGCTGCGGACCTTTCAGCCGGGGGCCCGCGAGGTGGAGGCCGTGGACCCGGTCACCGGCGCACCCCTCGCCACGCTCTCGCAGGTGCATCCCGCCGGGCTGTTTTCCGGCAAACTCGCATCGGCCGATGGTTCGCGCGACGGGGACGCGCCGCGCTACCGTTTGCGGATCCGCTGGGGCGACGGCGACATGCAGGAGAGCGAAGACCCCTACGCCTTTCCACCTTTGCTGGGCGATCTCGACCTCTATTTGCTGGGCGAAGGCACCCACCTCGATCTCTCCGACGTGCTGGGCGCCCATGTGGCGAGCGTGGATGGCATCAGCGGCGTGCGATTTGCGGTTTGGGCGCCCAACGCGCGCCGGGCGTCGGTGGTGGGCGATTTCAACGGCTGGGACGGGCGCCGCAATCCCATGCGACTGCGCCATTCCGCCGGCATCTGGGAGATCTTCATCCCCCGTCTCGGCGCCGGGGCGCGCTACAAGTTCGAACTGCTGGGGGCGGATGGCAACCTTTTGCCGCTGAAGGCGGATCCGGTGGCGCGCGCGGCGGAACTGGCGCCCGCAACCGCCTCCATCGTCGCCGATCCCGCGCCGTTCCACTGGTCCGACACCGACTGGATGGAGCAGCGCCACGCACGCCAGGATGCGCAGGCGCCGATCTCCATCTACGAGCTGCATCCGGGCTCCTGGATGCGCCATCTGGACGACGGCGGAAGCTTCACCTGGGAGGAACTGGGGGACCGCCTCATTCCCTACGTGGCCGACATGGGCTTTTCCCATATCGAGCTGATGCCGGTGATGGAGCATCCTTTCGGCGGCTCATGGGGATACCAGCCCCTGGGGCTGTTCGCGCCAACCGCGCGCTTCGGCCCGCCCCATGCCTTTGCCCGCTTCGTGGATCGCTGCCATGCCGCCGGCATCGGCGTGCTGCTGGACTGGGTGCCAGCGCATTTTCCGAGTGACGCCCACGGCCTCGCCCGGTTTGACGGTACCGCGCTCTATGAGCATGCCGATCCGCGCGAGGGGTTCCATCACGACTGGAACACGCTGATCTATAATTTCGGCCGCTCGGAAGTCTCCGGCTTCCTCGTCGCCAGCGCGCTCGAATGGCTGCGGCACTTCCATGTGGATGGGCTGCGCGTCGATGCGGTGGCCTCCATGCTGTACCGCGACTATTCCCGCAAGCCGGGCGAATGGGTGCCCAACATCCATGGCGGACGGGAGAATCTGGAAGCGGTCGCCTTCCTGCGGCGGCTGAACGAGACGGTGCACGCCGAGGCGCCCGGCGCCATCATGGTGGCCGAGGAATCCACCGCGTGGCCGGGCGTCACCGCGCCCGTGGCGCTGGGCGGGCTCGGCTTCGATTTCAAATGGAACATGGGGTGGATGCACGACACCCTGCGCTATATCGGCCATGCGCCGATCCACCGGCGCTACCACCATCACGACATGACGTTCGCGCTCGTCTATGCCTTCTCGGAGCGCTTCGTCCTGCCGATTTCCCATGACGAAGTGGTGCACGGCAAGGG
>NCHM01000168.1 GCA_002257205.1 Rhizobiales bacterium 24-66-13
GCGCGCCCATGCGAACGGCGCCGACATGGAGGCCCGCGAGGGCCTGATGCTCGCTTCGCTGGCGGCCGGATGCGCGTTCGGCACCGCCGGCACGGCGGCCGCGCATGCGCTGCAATATCCGGTGGGCAATCTCACCCACACGGCCCATGGCGACGGGGTCGGCGCGCTGCTGCCGTTCGTCATGCAATATAATCGCTCCGCCTGCCCGGAGGCCTTCGCCGAGCTTGCCCGCACCATCGGCCTCGGCGATGCCGGGATGGGCACCGATGCGCTGTCGCAGGCGTTCATCGACGCGGTCGCCGAATTGTTCGCGACCATCGGCATCCCGCGCTCGCTCGCCGCGCTTGGGCTGGCGAGCGGCCATGAGCATGAGGTCGCCTCGGGCTCCCTCAAGGCCGAGCGCCTGGTGAAGAACAACCCGCGCCCGCTCGACCTGGCCGCGATGCTTCACATCACCGAAGCGGCATTCAGCGGCGAGCGCGCCGCGCTGCTCAATCTCTGACACCCAGCAGGATCTATTGCCATGTCATCCAGCACTGCGAGCCTCAGCCCGATCGCATCCGAGCCGACCTATGTCGTGCCCGGCTTTGAAGGCAAGGGCGGTTTTGCCATTCCCACCGGCCTGCTGATCGGCGACGCCTGGGTCGCCGGTTCCAACGGCGCGCAGATCGAGGTCCTCAATCCCTCGACCGGCGGCGTGCTCGCCAGCGTCGCCGATGCCACCGTCGCCGACGGCATGGCGGCGGTCGATGCGGCGGCGGGCGCCGCGGCTGCATGGGCGGCGACCCCGCCGCGCGCCCGCGCGGTGATCCTGCAACGCTGCTTCACCGCGATGATCGAGCAGGCCGACTGGCTGGCCCAGATCATCGCGCTCGAAAACGGCAAGGCGCTGCCCGACGCCCGTTCCGAAGTGCTCTATGCGGCGGAATTCTTTCGCTGGTACGCCGAGGAAGCGGTGCGCATCAATGGCGACATCTCCATCGCCCCGGCCGGCGGCAATCGCATCCTCGTGCAATATCAGCCGATCGGCATTTCGCTGCTGATCACGCCGTGGAATTTCCCCGCCGCGATGGCCACGCGCAAGATCGCGCCGGCCCTGGCGGCCGGCTGCACCTGCATTCTCAAGCCGGCCGAGGAAACCCCGCTGACCGCGCTGGCCGTGGGCGAGATCCTGCGCCGCGCCGGTGTGCCGGCCGGTGTGGTGAATATCGTCAACACCTCCGATCCCGGCCCGCTGTGCAGCGCCATCCTGCGCGATCCGCGCGTGCGCAAGCTCTCGTTCACGGGCTCGACCGAAGTCGGCCGCATCCTGCTGCGCGAGGCGTCCTACAACGTCATCAATTCGTCCATGGAACTCGGCGGCAACGCCCCGTTCCTGGTGCTCGACGATGCCGACCTGGAAGCCGCGCTCGACGGCGCAATGATCGCCAAGATGCGCAATGCCGGCGAAGCCTGCACGGCCGCCAACCGCTTCTATGTGCAGGAAGGCATCTATCCGGCGTTCGTCGACAAGCTGGTGGAGCGCATGGCCGCGCTGAAGCTGGGCGCGGGCACCGACACCACCACCCAATGCGGGGCGATGATCAACCCGGCGGCGATCGAGAAGATCGACATGCTCGTCGGCGACGCGCTCGGCAAGGGCGCGAGCGTCCGCCTCGGCTGCGCCGCCGGTGCCGGCCCCGGCTTCTTCTACCCGCCCTCGGTGCTGGCCGACGTGCCGCTGAATGCCGCCATCCTGCGCGAGGAGGTGTTCGGCCCGGTGGCGGCGGTGGTGCCGTTCAAGGATGTCGAGGATGCCGTGCGCATGGCCAACGACACCGAATATGGCCTCGCCGCCTATGTCTATACCGGCGATATGAAGCGCGGCCTGCAACTGGCCGAGCGGCTCGAATACGGCATGGTGGCGCTCAATCGCGGGCTGGTTTCCGATCCGGCGGCGCCGTTCGGCGGCGTCAAGCAGAGCGGGCTTGGCCGCGAGGGCGCCCATCACGGCCTGCTCGAATTCACCGAGGCCAAATATGTCGCGGTGAACTGGTAGCGCGCATCCCCGCCGGATGCCCCTGCGCGGGGGAATGCGCAGGTGTGGGCATCCGGCGGAACCGGGCGCGATGGCGATGATGCGCACAGATCGGGAGGTCAGATGCCGTCCTTAAGCGAGATCGAGCGTATCGGACTGGCGGCGCTCGGGCGTGCCGGCGTGCCGGCGGATCATGCCGAACAGCAGCTCAGCCTGCTGGTGGAGGCGGAATTACGCGGCTATCCCTCGCACGGTCTCCTGCGGCTGTCGCGGATCCTGGAGCGCATCGCCAATGGCGTGGTCGATCCCCGCGCCACGGGCGAGGGCCGCTGGCGCGGCGCGGCGCTGCTGGAGGTGGACGGCATGCAGGGGCTCGGCCCGGTGGTCGCGCTGAATGCGCTCGACACCATCGCCGCGCGCGCCAAGGACACCGGCATCGCCATGGCGGCGATCCGCCGATGCGACCATCTGGGCATGCTGGCCTGGTATGCCGAGAAGATCGCGCGCAAGGGCCAGGTGCTGCTCGCGCTGACCATCAGCGAGGCGCTGGTCCATCCCTGGGGCGGGCGCAAGGCCATGCTGGGCACCAATCCGATCGCCATCGGCGTTCCCGCGCAGCCGAACCCGTTCGTCTTCGACATGGCGACCAGCATCGTCGCCATGGGCAAGATCCATGATCATGCGGCGCGCGGAGAGCCGATCCCGCTCGGCTGGGCGCTCGATGCGCACGGCGATCCCACCACCGACGCCACCGCGGCGAAGGCCGGCGCCATTGCCCCGTTCGGCGGGGCGAAAGGCTATGGGCTGGGGCTCGCCTTCGAAGTGCTGGTGGCGAGCCTTGCGGCCTGCGCGCTCGGGCCCGACGTGCGGGGAACGCTGGATTCCACGCATCCCTGCAACAAGGGCGACGTCTTCATCGTGATGGAGCCGGCGGCGCATATGGCAGGGCTCGTCTCCCAGTTTCTCGACGATCTGCGCACCTCCATGCCGTCGGACGCGGACCATCCGGTCCGCATTCCGGGCGACCGGGCGTTCGAGACCCGCAACGCACAGATGGGGCGGGATATTCCGGTCGCGCCGGCGGTGTGGGCGCACATGCTCGGCCTGGCCGGGGAAAGCGCGGATCTCGCGCGGACTGTCGGCCATGTGTGAGGACGGGTGCGTCTTGTGGCCAGCTTGGTTCGGGCGGCAAGATTATATATTTTATAGCATCACGCGTTCTGGGTTTGATTCTCAATGACCACCAACAATCAGGAATTGCCGTCCTTCGCGCGCCTCGTCGCGCTGGAGGACGCGCGCCCGGCTTATCCGCAGTCGCTGGTGGAGCTGGCCTACGAGCAATTGCTGTCGATGCTGGTGACGATGAAGATCGCGCCCGGCGCCCATATCGGGATCGAGGCGCTCGCGCGCAAATTGCAGATTTCGCAGACCCCGATCCGCGAGGCGCTGACGCTTCTGGAAGCGCAAAAGCTGGCGCACAAGATCCCGAATGTGGGGTTCCGGGCCGCGAGCCTGCTCACCCGCGAGGAAATCGCCGATCTGTTCGAGCTGCGGCTTCTGATCGAGCCGCAGGCGGCGGCCTTCGCGGCCGAGCGGAGCGACGAGACCGCGTTGCGCGCGCTGGCGAAGCTCTCCGGTGAGATGTCGCTGGCGCAGACCGGCGATGAGCTCGCCTATGCCCAGTTCGCCGAGGGCGACGCGAAGCTTCACCATCTGGTGGCCACCGCGAGCGGCAACAGGTTCATCGCGGAGACCATCGAGGGGCTGCACGTGCACCTTCATATCTTCCGTTTTCTGTTCAAGACCAATGCGCCGTCCGAGGCGGTGAAGGAGCATGAAACCATCATCGAGGCGCTGCTCGCCCGCGATCCGGTGGCGGCGGAAGCGGCCATGCGGGCGCATCTGCACGCCTCGCGGCGGCGCATGGACCAGGCGTTCGCGGAACAGGAGCGCGGGGCCGCGCCCGGCGACACCCAGGGCGGGGAAGGGCAGCCGCCCCGCGCCCCGCGCACCCGCCGGCGCCGCACCGTGTGATCCGCTTTCCTCCAAGAATCCGGTTGCCTCCAAAATTCCGCTTGTCTGCAAGATTTCGAGCCGGGGTTTGACAGGAAAATTGCTGACCCTTAAAATCCTATATGATATAGAAAACTACCTTTAAGGGCGACGGCAGACGTAGGGGCGACCGCCACGGGCGGGATGCCCGGCACCCGTGAATGCCGCGCCTGACGCAGATCGACGGTTCCAAGCCCTGGGGGCATCAGCCCCCGGCCGCGCAACGAAGAACAAAGACACCAACGGGAGGACTTACGATGGCACTGCCTCTTGCAGGCATACGTGTGCTCGACATTACGCAAGTCATGGCCGGTCCGTTCTGCTGCATGCTGCTGGCGGACATGGGCGCGGACGTGATCAAGATCGAACCGCCGGGCACCGGCGATTCCACGCGCCATTCCATGGGCTTTCGCCTGAAGGGCTCCGACAGCCCGGGCTTTCTCGCGCTCAACCGCAACAAGCGCAGCATCACGCTTGACCTGAAGTCGCCGGCTGACCAGGAAGTCTTGTACGCACTGGTGAAAACCGCCGACGTGCTGGTGGAAAACGGCCGCCCCGGCGTCGCGGCGCGCCTGGGCATGGATTACGACACGTTGCGGCCGCTCAATCCGCGGCTGGTCTATGCGAGCATTTCCGGCTTCGGCCAGACCGGCCCCTGGTCCCAGCGTCCCGGCTTCGACCTGATCGCCCAGGCGGTCACGGGGGTGTTGAGCTCGAACGGATTCCCCGGCATGGAGCCGGCGAAAAATTCCATCGCGGTGGCCGATCTCGGCGCCGGCTTGTTCTCCGCCTATGCCATCTTGAGCGCCGTCATCGGGCGGCAGGCCTCGGGGGAGGGGCAATATATCGACGCCTCCCTGTTCGAAGCCGCGCTGGCGCTGTCGATCTGGGAAACCACCGAGCTCTGGGGCACCGGCAAGTCGCCCACCCCGATCGGCTCGGCGAACCGCATGTCCGCGCCCTACCAGGCGGTCCAGGCCTCCGACGGCTGGTTCGTCATCGGCGCCGCCAACCAGGGCCTGTGGCTCACCTTCCTGAAAGTGATCGGGCGGGAGGAATTGCAGCAGGACGAGCGGTTCTCGACCAATGCGGCCCGTGTCACGAACCGCCTCGTGCTGATCGAGGCGCTGGCGCCCACCTTCCTCACCCGCACCCGCGCGGAATGGATCGACGCCATGCTGGCCGCCGGCGTGCCCGCCGCCGACATTCTCGATTATGGCGAGGCGCTCGCCAGCGAGCAGGCGGTCGCCCGCGAGATGGTGCAGATGGTGCCGCACCCGGTGGAAGGCGAGTTTCGCGCGCTCGGCTTTCCGGTGAAGCTCAGCGCAACGCCCCAGGAATTGCGCCTGCCCCCGCCGCTGCTCGGCGAGCATGGGGAGGAAATCCGGCAGGAACTCATCAGCAAGGGGCTGCTTGGCCCGAAGGACACCAGGAGTGAGCGCGATGAGCAGCCCGTGCATCAGGTTTGAGAAGACCGGCGACGTCGCCCGCATCACGTTTCACAATCCGACGGCGCATAACGCCCTGACCAGCCAGATGTGGCTGGATCTGCGCGATGCGGCGCGCGCGATCGCCGAGGATCCCGCGATCCGGGTCGCGGTGCTGCGCGGCGCGGGCGGCAAGGCGTTCGTCTCCGGAACCGATATTTCCGGCTTCACGAAATTCACCAGCGGCGCCGACGGGCAGGCCTACGAGCACACCATCGACGAATGCATGAGCGCCGTCGATGCCATCCCCGTCACGACCATTGCCGTGGTGGATGGCTGGGCGGTGGGCGGTGGGCTCAACATCGCGTCGAGCTGCGATTTCCGCATCGCGACGCCGAGCGCCCGCTTCGGCTCGCCCATCGGCCGCACGCTGGGCAATTGCCTCTCCGCCCAGAGCCTCGCACGCATCGGCGGGGCGATCGGCGTCGCCGTGGCCAAGCGCATGGTGCTGCTGGGCGAGATCATTTCCGCCCAGGAACTGGTCGCCAGCGGGTTCCTGCTGCGGCTCGTCGAGCCGGACGCGATGGACGGGGAAATCGAGAGCCTCTGCCGCCGCGCGGCCGAGAATGCACCGCTGACCACGCGCGCCACCAAGGCGACCCTGCGCAAGATGATGTTCGGCAATCTGCCGGACGTCGATGCTTTGATCGAAGAAGTCTATGGCAGCGACGACTTCCGCCTCGGCGTGCGCGATTTCCTCGCCCGGACGAAGGCCGTGCCCCAATGGACCGGCTCCTGAGGCGGGGCCGCTGAACGCGGCAAGACGATGAGCGAGGGCGACGCCGTGCACCGGCGCCGCCTGTTATTGCGCCGCGAACGGCGCGCTGCGCCTACCCGAACTCACCGGGTCTCCGGTGCCGTCGCCGCGTCCGCGCGCGCCTTGCGCGCCGCATCGGCCTGTTGCTTGCGCTCGGAATAGCGGTCCACCAGATAGTCCGCGCGGTCGCGCGCCATCAGGGTGAATTTCATCAATTCCTCCATGACGTCCACCACCCGGTCGTAATAAGGCGACGGCTTCATGCGGCCCGCCTCGTCGAATTCCAGATAGGCCTTGGCGACCGAGGATTGGTTCGGGATCGTCACCATCCGCATCCAGCGCCCGAGCACGCGCAGGGCGTTCACCGCGTTGAAGGATTGCGAGCCGCCGCTGACCTGCATCACCGCCAGGGTCTTGCCCTGGGTCGGGCGCACGGCGCCGAGTTCCAGGGGAATCCAGTCGATCTGGCTCTTGAAGATGCCGGTGATGGTTCCGTGCCGTTCCGGGCTGCACCAGACCTGGCCTTCCGACCAGGTGGAGAGTGCCCGCAGCTCCTGGACCTTGGGATGATCCACCGGCACGGTGTCGGGCTGCGGCAGGCCGCGGGGATCGAAGATCCGCGTCTCCGCGCCCATGCGCGTGAGCAGGCGCGCCGCCTCCTCGGTGAGGAGCCGGCTGTAGGAGCGCTCCCGCAGGGAGCCGTAGAGCAGCAGGATGCGCGGCGGGTGCGTGGAGGCGCCGGGCAGGGCCAGTCTTTCGACGTCGGGTGCATCGAAATAGGCGTCGTCGAGCGCGGGAAATACAAGGTCCAAGTCATGCGCCATGGCACGGTTCCAAGAGATCAAAGGCTGGCGGGAAGGGATGTGCGGGAAAGGATGGCGGCCGCCCAGAACCCGCCGACCAGCACCAGCGAGCCGGCGATGGTGGCGATCAGGACCGCATCATAGGATCCCGACCACGCCCAGAGCGCGGCCGCGCCCACCGGCGCCAGCGCCCGTGCCACCATGCCGGGCGCCGCGAGGATGCCATTGACCGCGCCATAGGAATCCGGCGTCAGCATTTCCGGCACGGCGAGCCCGCGCACGATGGTCATGATGCCGTTGGCGCCGCCGTAGAGTGCGGCGACGAAGGCGACCAGCGCGAAGCTCGGGGGCAGGGCCTGAAGCGCGATCAGCGCCGCCGGAAAGGCCACCACCACAAAGCAGCCGATCAGACGGACCGAAGCGCGCGGCGCGAATACCCAGATGGCGATCCGCCCGGCCACCTGCGCGGGGCCGATGATCGCCATCGCCGCGACCACGGTTGCGGTATCGAAGCCGCGCTCCACCAGCAGCGGG
>NCHM01000169.1 GCA_002257205.1 Rhizobiales bacterium 24-66-13
AAGATCCCGGCCACGAAGAGCGCCCTCATCGTGTGCGAGGGACCGGGCCAGAGCTGGCGCGACGAACGCGACCCGCAGGTCCCGCTGTTCATCGGCAGCGCGGTGAAGACCTTCATTCTCGCCCAGGCCCTGCGCGCGTCGGAAGCCGGCCTGTTGTCCGAGACCGACCAATGGGCGGTGGACGATAAGGTGCGCTCCGCCAGCAGCCCGGTGCTTTTGAACCTGACCGGAACCACCCAGGCCCGCAGCATTCTCGAAGCCATGATCGCCCACAGCGATAATACCGCCACCGACATCGCGCTGGCGAAAGTGGGACCCGACAAGGTGCGCGCCCTGATCGCCGAAGCCGGGCTTAAAAACACCCGCATTCCCGATTCGACCCGCCGCCTGTTCTCCTACATCGCCGGCGCGCCGCTCGGCACGGATATCGGCTGGGAGGGCGTGAAGAAGCTGGAGACCGGCTGGATGCCCGGCCCGCCGCGCCCGCCCGTCAATGATCAGGAGACCATGGTCAGCAGCGCCGACGAACTGGTGAAATGGTATCAGGCGGCGCTCACCGGCGCCTTCTTCTCAAAGCCGGCAACCCTCACCGAATTCATGCGCATCCAGGCCATGGCCGACGCCATCGCCCAGGTGGTGCCGCCGGGCATCGCCGCCTATGCCAAGGGCGGCAGCATCGACTGGGGCGATTTCCACTGTTTCTGCCTGCCGGGCCAGATGGTGGTCAACGCCGCGCGCGTCACCTTCTGCTTCACGGTCAACTGGACCGGGCCCGACGACAGCGTCGCGGCGGTGTTTCCGCCATTCCGCGACGCCGTGGCGGCGACCCTGAAAGGCGCGGCGGACGCGCTCAGGGCCTGAGCCGCATCCGCCGGAAAGGGGCAGAATAAGCGCCGGCGGGGCTGGCTCAGCCGCCGCCGAGTTCCAGCTTCTTGTTCCAGTGCAGCGCCAGCAACGTGCAGATGGCGCCGGACAGCAGATAGGCGCCGGCCGAGATCAGGCCGAAATTGCTGGACAGCGACAACGCCACCAGCGGCGCAAAGCCGGCGCCGAACAGCCAGGCCAAATCATTGGTCAAGGCGGAGGCCGTATAGCGATAATTGCGCGCAAAATTGGACGCCACCGCGCCCGACGCCTGGCCGAACGACAGGCCGAGCAGCACGAAGCCGAGCACCATGAAGGCGGTTTCACCCACCACGCCGCCATTCAGCAATTGCGGCGCGAAACCGCTGAACACCGCGATGGCGGCGGCGGTGGCGCCGAGCAGGTTGCGGCGCCCCACGCGATCCGCCACGAAGCCGGACGCGACGATCGCGCCGATGCCGAACACCGCGCCGACGATCTCGATCACCAGGAAGCGCGCCGGCCCCTCGCTCGTGAACAGATACACCCAGGAGAGCGGGAACACCGTGACCATGTGGAACAGTGCGAACGTGGCGAGCGGGGCGAAGGCGCCCACGATGATGCCCCGCTTTTCCGCCCGCACCGTCTCCGTCACCGTCGCCGGACGAAGCTCGCCGCGCTTGAACAGCTCGGTATATTCCGGCGTCACCGCCATGCGCAGGCGGGCGAACAGCGCCACCACATTGATCGCGAAGGCGACGAAGAACGGATAGCGCCAGCCCCAGGTGAAAAAATCCTCCGGGGAGAGATTGGCGACGAAGAAGGCGAACAGCCCGTTCGCGACGATCAGGCCCAGCGGCGCGCCCAATTGCGGGATCATCGCATACCAGCCGCGGCGCTCCGCCGGGGCGTTCATCGCCAGCAGCGGCGCCAGCCCGTCCCAGGTGCCGCCCCAGGACAGGCCCTGTCCGATACGGCACGCCGCGAGCACGAAAGCGGAGGCAGAGCCGATGTGCTCATAGCCCGGCAGAAAGGCGATGGCGACGGTGGAGGTGCCGAGCAGAAGCAGGGCCAAGGTCAGCTTCGCGCCGCGCCCGTGGGCCCGGTCGATGGCCATGAAGAGTGCAGTGCCGAAGGGCCGCGCGATGAATGCGAGGGCGAAAATGGCGAAGGAATAGAGCGTTCCCGTCAGGGCATCCACATAGGGAAACACCAGCTTCGGAAAGACCAGCACGGCCGCCGTTGCGTAAACAAAGAAATCGAAGAACTCTGAGGTCCGGCCAATGATGACCCCGATGGCGATCTCGCCGGGGTCCACGTCGCCATGGCCGGCATTGATCTGCCTCGCGTCCCGTTCCATCGTCGATGACGCATTCGCCATGATCTTCGCACCAATATGGAGTTGCTTTTCATACGCCAGTCCCGCCCCGCTGGGAAGCCGCCTGCCGCAGGCTCCTTATTCCCTCGCGAGTGTGCGTTGCGGCATTGGGCAAATTGTCCAATGTCCCTCGTGTTGCAGTGCAGCTAGCGATGCGCCGAGCCCACCACGTGCGTGACAGGTGCTGTATTGAGTCGCTTCCGCGTCCTCGCCTTGCTGCCGCTCATGGCCTTCCTGAGCGGGTGTAACTTTACCGTGCTGCATCCGGCGGGCGATGTGGCCTGGCAGCAGCGCGACCTGGTCATCATCTCGACCGTGCTGATGCTGATCATCATCATTCCGGTGATGGCCCTCACCGTGCTGTTCGCCTGGCGCTACCGCCAGTCCAACACCGAGGCGCGGTATGAGCCGGAATGGCATCATTCCACGCATCTGGAGCTGGTGATCTGGGCGGCGCCGCTGCTCATCATCATCTGCCTCGGCGCGCTGACATGGATGGGCACCCACCTGCTCGATCCCTACCGGCCCATCGAGCGCATCTCGGAGAACCAGCCGGTTCCCGCGAACGCGCAGCCGCTTGAGGTGGAAGTGGTGGCGCTCGACTGGAAGTGGCTGTTCATTTATCCGCAATATGGCATCGCGACGGTGAACGAGCTGGCGGCGCCAGTGGATCGCCCGATCTCCTTCCGCATCACCGCGTCCTCGGTGATGAATTCATTCTATATTCCCGCCCTGGCCGGGCAGATCTACGCCATGCCGGGCATGCAGACCAAGCTGCACGCGGTGATCAACGAGGCCGGGTCCTATCGCGGCTTTTCCGCCAATTACAGCGGTGCCGGATTCTCGGGCATGCATTTCCGCTTCCTTGGCCAATCTCCCGCCGATTTCGATGCGTGGCTGGCCAGCGCCAAGGCCGGCGGCGGCGATCTGACGCGTGCGGCCTATCTGGAGCTTGAAAAGCCGAGCCAGAACGTGCCCGTGACCCGCTTCGCTCAGGTGGATCCGGCCCTCTACAACGCGATCCTCAACATGTGCGTCGAGCCCGGCAAGATGTGCATGAGCGAAATGATGGCCATCGACGCGAAGGGCGGGCTGGGCATGGCGGGCATCAACAATGTGCTGCCGCTAACCTATGACAAGTTCGCCCGCCGCGGCACCGTGTTCGGCGGCTCCCCGGCAATGGTGGTCGGCATCTGCGCGCCGGAAGACCTGGTCACGCCCGCCGCCAGCGTCGGCGCCTTCGCGCCCCGCCAATTGGCGCCCCGCGAAGGCGCCAGCGCGGCACGCATCCTCGGAGCGGGCCTGCCTGCGCCCTCCTTCACGCCCATCAGCGCCCCGGCGGACCTTCTCGCGCCCGCCGCCCGCCGGCCCTCAAACTCCTGACGCGAGACGCCATGTCTGCATCCGCCGTGTCTCAATCCGCCATGTCCGCGTTCTCGACGCCGGTGAGCCCGATCTTCGGGCGGCTGACGCTGGAGAGCTTTCCGTTCCACGAGCCGATCCTGGTCGCCACCTTCGCCGTGGTGGCCTTGGGCGGCCTCGTGGTGTTCGGCGCGCTGACCTATTTCCGCCTCTGGGGCTATCTCTGGAAGGAATGGTTCACCAGCGTGGACCATAAGAAGATCGGCATCATGTATATGGTGCTGGGCATCATCATGCTGCTGCGCGGCTTCGCCGACGCGATCATGATGCGCCTCCAGCAAGCGCTGGCGTTCGGCGGATCGGACGGTTATCTGCCCGCGCACCATTACGACCAGGTGTTCACCGCCCACGGCGTCATCATGATCTTCTTCGTCGCCATGCCGCTGGTGACCGGGCTGATGAATTATGTGGTGCCGCTGCAGATCGGCGCGCGCGACGTCTCGTTTCCGTTCCTGAACAATTTCAGCTTCTGGATGACGGTGGGCGGCGCGATCCTCGTGATGATGTCGCTGTTCGTCGGCGAATTCGCGAAGACCGGCTGGCTCGCCTATCCCCCGCTCTCCGGCATTTCCTACAGTCCGGACGTGGGCGTGGATTATTACATCTGGGCGCTACAGGTGGCGGGCGTCGGCACAACCTTGTCCGGCATCAACCTGATCTGCACCATCGTGAAGATGCGCGCCCCGGGCATGACCTTGATGAAGATGCCCATCTTCACCTGGACCTCGCTGTGCACCAATGCGCTGATCGTCGCCTCCTTCCCGATCCTCACCGCGGTTCTGGCGCTGCTGGCGCTGGACCGGTATTTCGGCATGAACTTCTTCACCAACGACTTCGGCGGCAGCCCGATGTTGTACGTGAACCTGATCTGGATCTGGGGTCACCCGGAGGTGTACATCCTGATCCTGCCGGCGTTCGGCGTGTTCTCGGAAGTGGCCTCCACCTTCTCGGGCAAGCGCCTGTTCGGCTACACCTCCATGGTCTATGCGACGGTGGTCATCACGATCCTGTCCTACCTCGTGTGGCTGCATCACTTCTTCACCATGGGCTCGGGTGCCAGCGTGAATTCCTTCTTCGGAATCACGACCATGATCATCTCGATCCCGACCGGCGCGAAGATCTTCAACTGGCTGTTCACCATGTACCGCGGGCGCATCAAGTTCGAGCTGCCGATGATGTACACGGTGGCCTTCATGCTCACCTTCGTGATCGGCGGCATGACCGGCGT
Organism: Rhizobiales bacterium 24-66-13; assembly: GCA_002257205.1. Lineage (GTDB taxonomy): Bacteria > Pseudomonadota > Alphaproteobacteria > Rhizobiales > Xanthobacteraceae > NCEH01. Next base: position 4,872 of record NCHM01000169.1, read on the forward strand.
GCTGCTCGCCGTGCCGCCGGCCGACTTCGTGCTGCACAACTCTTTGTTCCTGATCGCCCATTTCCATAACGTGATCATCGGCGGCGTGGTGTTCGGCATGTTCGCCGGCATCGCCTATTGGTGGCCGAAGGCGTTCGGCTTCAAGCTGGATCCGTTCTGGGGCAAGATGTCGTTCTGGTTCTGGGTGGTGGGCTTCTATTTCGCCTTCATGCCGCTCTACGTGCTGGGCCTGATGGGCGTGACGCGCCGCCTGCGGGTGTTCGACGATCCCTCGTTGCAGATCTGGTTCATCATCGCCGCCTTCGGGGCGTTCCTGATCCTGCTCGGCATCCTCTCCTTCCTGGTGCAGATCGCCGTCAGCATCAAGAACCGCGAACAGCTGCGCGACGTCACCGGCGACCCGTGGAACGGGCGCACCCTGGAATGGGCGACCTCCTCCCCGCCGCCGGACTATAATTTTGCCTTCACGCCGGTGATCCACGACGGCGATGCCTGGTGGGACATGAAGCAGCGCGGCTACAAGCGCCCGCTGGAGGGGTTCAAGCCCATCCACATGCCGCGCAACACGCCGACTGGCATCCTGCTCGCCGCATGCGCGGTGGCGCTGGGCTTCGCCTTGATCTGGTACATCTGGTGGCTGGCGGCGGTCAGCTTCGTGGCGCTGCTCGGCATCGCCATCACCCACACCTTCAACTATAATCGCGACTTCTCCATTCCCGCTGAAGACGTGATCCGGGCCGAGGACGCGCGCACCCGTGTCCTCGCCGCGCAGGTGACGCCATGACGATCGCAGTAACTTCGGACAGCGCCGCCGCGCCGATCTTCTACGAAGTCGACGAGCACGCCCATCCGGACGGGGGCAGCACGTCCCTCGGCTTCTGGATCTACCTGATGAGCGATTGCCTCATCTTCGCGATGCTGTTCGCCACCTATGGCGTGCTGGGTGGAAATTACGCGGCAGGACCGGCGCCGAAGGATCTCTTCGACCTCAATCTCGTCGCGCTCAACACCACGATGCTGCTGTTCTCCTCCATCACCTATGGCTTCGCCATGCTGGCGATGGCGCGCGGACGGATCGGGCAGGTGCAGGTCTGGCTGGCGGTCACCGCTTTGTTCGGCCTGGCGTTCCTGTCCATCGAGCTGTTCGAGTTCGCGCACATGATCCACGAGGGCGCGACGCCGCAGCGCAGCGCCTTCCTGTCCGCCTTCTTCACCCTGGTCGGCACCCACGGGCTGCACGTGACGTTCGGCCTGATCTGGCTGGTGACGCTCATGGTGCAGGTGGGCCAGCGCGGCCTGATCCCCGCCAACCGCCGCCGCCTCATGTGCCTCAGCATGTTCTGGCACTTCCTGGACGTGGTCTGGATCGGCGTCTTCACCTTTGTCTATCTGATGGGAATGCTGCGATGACCGCGCAAGCGCACCACGAACCGGGCGCCGCCGCAGATCACGGCCACGGCGCGGATCACCAGGACGATCACGCACACGGCTCGCTGCGGAGCTACGGGATCGGCTTCGGCCTGTCCGTCATCCTCACCGCCATCCCGTTCTGGCTGGTGATGACCGGCACGCTCGGCAACAACCAATTGACCGCGATCGTCATCACCGCCTTCGCGGCTGTGCAGATCGTCGTGCACATGATCTTCTTCCTGCACATGAACACGCGGGTGGAAGGCGGCTGGAGCATGATGGCGCTGATGTTCACGATCATCATCGTGGTCATCGCCCTCAGCGGTTCCTTGTGGGTCATGTACCATCTCAATGCGAACATGATGCCGGTCCACGACATGCGTCAGATGCCGTGACCCTGCGGGCCGGCGCGAAGGAGCGATCGGCCGTGCAGGGGCGAGAGGTTGGCCAACGGGATCCAGGTTACGGAACGACAGCCGTTCCCCAGCCCCCACGCTCCCAGAGCGTGCGCCTTATGTTGCGGCTCCTGGCGGTGGCGCTCAGCGCGCTTCTGGTCGGGCTCGGCATCTGGCAATTGGAGCGGCGGGCCTGGAAGCTCGAGCTGATCGCGCGCATCGACGCGCGCGTCCACGCGCCGCCGGTCGCCGCGCCCGGGCCACCGGACTGGAGCGCGATCTCGGCGGCGCGCGATGAATATCGCCGCGTGCGCGCCACCGGCACCTTCCTCAACGAACGCGAGACCCTGGTGAAAGCCGTGACCGAGCGTGGCGGCGGCTTCTGGGTGGTCACGCCCCTGAAAACCGTCGAGGGGTTCACCGTGCTGGTGAACCGGGGTTTCGTGCCGGCGGATGAGGCGCGGGCCGCACGGCGGACCGAGGATCCCGCCGTGGTGGTCGGCCTCATGCGCATGAGCGAGCCCAAGGGCGGCTTCCTGCGCGCCAACGACCCGGCCACCGATCGCTGGTACTCGCGCGATGTTCCGGCAATCGCCGCCAAACGCGGGGTGCCGGATGCCGCACCTTATTTCATCGATGCCGAAGCCAGCGGCGGTACCGGGCCGCAGGGTGGGTTGACGATCATCGACTTTCCGAACAATCACCTGATCTACGCGCTGACCTGGTTCGGTTTGGCGGTGATGGTGACGGCCGGGCTCGTCTTCATCTGAAGACCCCGGAACGAAGGGCATTCGGTCAGGACCATGACGGCCTCCATCCGCGATACGGCCAACAAGCAAAACCTGTTGCTGCTGATCCAATTGCGCTGGCTTGCCGTGATCGGGCAGGTGGTGACGATCCTCATCGTCAAATTCTGGTTCAACATTCACCTGCCCCTGGCGGACCTGACGGCGGTGATGCTGTTTTTGATCGG
>NCHM01000170.1 GCA_002257205.1 Rhizobiales bacterium 24-66-13
TGAAGGACTTCATGCCTGCCTCCCGGCCACTTCGCTGATGGCATCAAGAATGTTGGAATAGGCGCCGCACCGACAGATGTTGCCGCTCATGCGTTCCCGCATCTCCGCGGCCGTGACATCAGGGGCAGCGGTCAGGTCGGCGCTGACGTGGCTTGGAATGCCGGCCTTGATCTCTCCCAGCATCGCAACGGCGGAGCAGATCTGCCCTGGTGTGCAATAGCCGCACTGATAGCCGTCGTGTTTCACGAAGGCGGCCTGCATGGGGTGGAGGTTTTCCGGCGTCCCCAGCCCCTCGATGGTGGTGACGTGGTTCCCTTCGTGCATCACCGCGAGCGTCAGGCATGAATTGATGCGCCTGCCATCCACCATCACCGTGCAGGCGCCGCACTGCCCGTGGTCGCAGCCCTTCTTCGTGCCGGTGAGGTACAGATGCTCGCGCAGCGCATCCAGCAATGTGGTGCGATTGTCGAGTTCGAGATGCCGGGGGACCCCGTTCACCTCGAACGAAACTTTTGAGTTCACGGAGTTCATGGAATTTCCACCAGCTTGCGCGCGTGCTGCCGATGGCGTGGTGGAAGCGGTCACCGTCACGGACAGCGCGGTTCCGATCAGCAACGCACGCCGGGTGACTTCCAGGTTGCATGGAGTCTGCACTGGATCACTCCCTCATGAGGACGATGGGTCACAGACGCAGCCGCCTGGGACCCCTGTTGTCCCGGTTCAACGTGCGCTGCAAAAAACGGATCCAGAGGGCACTTCACGATTCAGTTGATCAGGCGCGCCGCCGGAACGTCGGATCGCCACCGACGGGCGCCCCATGTGCATGTCGAAGGCATTGCTGCGCCTCGCCACCGCTCCGGCAGAGGCACCCTTATTGCGAAGCCTCGGCCGTGGCCCCCATTGCCTGCGCAACTGGACCTTCAACGTCCGTAGCGATCTTCCCACCGGCTTGCATTGCCTCGCCCGGGTCTGGTGGCAGGAGGGAAAAAATCTCCCGCGAGCCGGGAATAATCGCCCCCGCGCGAAGTCCAACCTTCAAGGCGCCGTCGCGCCGGAGGAAGAGAGCCCATGCGACAACGACACCTCGCCTGCGCTGGCGCGCTGCTCGCACTATGCCTTGCTGGCAGCGCGGCCAGAGCGCACGACCAAAGCCATGGTGCCGGCACGGCTTCCGCCACCAGCGGTGAAACGCCGTTTCTCACCGAGAACGCCGCCGCCATGGACAAGATGATGGCGGACATGGAGGTGAAGCCCACCGGCGATATCGACGCCGACTTTACGGCGATGATGATCCCGCATCATCAGGGCGCGATCGACATGGCGGTGGCCTATCTGCGCTACGGGCAGAACCCGCTGCTGCGCCGCCTCGCACAGGAGATCGTGGTCGAGCAGCAACAGGAGATCGCCGCGATGCGGCTTGCGCTCGGCCAGCCGCTGCCGCCTTCCGCGCCGGCGCCGACCGAGCCCGATGCCGCGCCCCTATCCGACCATTCCACACAATCCCACAGCACGATGTCTGCCGGCAGCATGCCGATGCCGGCCAGCTCGATGCCAATGAAGTAGGAACGAACTGATGAAGCATCCTCTCCTCACCGGTCTGCTTGCGAGCGCCATGCTCTCCTGTGCCCTGCCCGCATTCGCCGGGCAGGCGCCGTTCGCAGCCTCGACCCCCGACATCCCGCTGAGCAGCCGCGACCGCGTCTATGCCGCCGAGCAATTCTCCAACACCATTTCCGTGACCAATCCCGCCACCAACACGCTGGTCGGCGTCATTCGGCTGGGCGAGCCGCAGCCGGTGAACTTCAGCCCGCTCTACAAGGGGCAGGTGCTGGTGCACGGCATGGGCTTCTCGCCGGATCGCAAGACCATCGCGGTGGTGTCGATCGGCTCGAATTCGGTGACCTTCATCGACACCGCGACCAATGCGGTGAAGCACACCACCTATGTCGGCCGCTCGCCGCACGAGGCGTTCTTCACGCCCGACGGCAAGGAAGTCTGGGTGACCGTGCGGGGCGAGGATTACGTCGCCGTCCTGGACGGGACGACCTATGAGGAGAAGACCCGCATCAAGGTGCCGAACGGCCCGGGCATGCAGATCTTCTCACCCGACGGCAAATACGGCTATGTCTGCTCCTCCTTCATGCCCGAGACCGTGGTGATCTCGGTCGCCGACCATATGATCGTCGGCCATGTGAAGCAGGAGAGCCCGTTCTGCCCGAACATCGCGGCGACGCCCGACGGCAAGCAGGTCTGGTTCACGCTGAAGGACATCGGCAAGACGCAGGTGTTCAACGCCCGGCCGCCGTTCGAGATCATCAAGACGCTCGACACCGGCCCGATTACCAATCACGTCAATTTCGCCCACAACGCCAATGGCACCTTCGCCTATGTGACCATCGGCGGGCTGAACCAGGTGAAGGTATTCCGTACCGACGACTTTTCTCAGGTGGCGACCATCCCGGTCGGCAATCTGCCGCACGGCATCTGGCCGTCGGGCGACGGATCGCGCATCTATGTCGGCCTGGAGAACGCCGACGCGCTCGCCGGCATCGACACGCTGACCAACAAGGTGGTTGCGACCATCCCGATCGGCCAGGCGCCGCAGGCGGTGACCTACGTGCCCGGCGCGGTGCCGGAGGGGGATGGCACGCAGAACCTTCAGCCGCTCGGCGTGGCGGGGCAGAGCGCGCATCTCACCCTCAGGCAGGATGGAGCTAAGGGAGAGGGCAAGGCCCCGACCAGCGTCTCGCTGTTCGATCAGGGGCTGATCCAGATCCTGCAGGCCTCCGTCACCGGGTTGGCGCCGAAAAAGCCTTACGTGCTCGCGCTGGCGAGCGAGGCGGATGGCAAAGGCAAGCTGGAGCCTCTTTCCGCCTTCATGACCAACCCGGCAGGGTCGGCCATCGTCAATGCCGCCGGTCCGATCCGCCAGATCGTGCAGAACGATGCGAAGGCGCAGCGACGGTATCTCGTCATCGCCGAAGGCTCGAGCGCACAGCCCGGAGCCGTGGTGCAGCGCCAGACGAGCGACTGACGGGCATGCCGCGCGCGAGGAGGGCGGACCCTCTTGCAACGGCCCGCCTTCTCGCCGAAAGGAGACTGCATGGACCAAGACATGGTGCGCCTCATCGAGCCGCTCATTCCCGCGCTTCGGCGCTATGCCCGCGCGCTGATGCGCGAGCGGGCGGCGGCGGACGATCTGGTGCAGGATTGCCTGGAGCGTGCCATCAGCCGCTGGCATCAGCGGCGTCACGAGAACGATGCGCGTGCGTGGATCTTCACGATCCTGCACAATCTCGCCATGACGCGGCTGCGCCGCGCGGCGCAGCGGCCGGTCCATGTCGCCCTTGACGATGTCGATGCGGCGCACCTGTCGCACGCCGCATCGCAGGAAGATGGGCTGCGCCACCGCGATCTGCTCGCAGCGCTGGCCCAGTTGCCGGACGAGCAGCGCACCGTGCTACTGCTCGTCACCGTCGAGCAACTCTCCTATGCCGAGACCGCGCAGGTGCTCGAAGTGCCGATCGGCACCGTGATGTCGCGGCTGTCTCGTGCCCGCGAGCGCCTTGTCAGGCTGATGTCGGCCGAACCGCGCGCGGCCCTCTCGCCGCCCTATCTCCGGAGCGTGAAATGAGCTCTCGCCCCATCACCGAAGACGACCTCAACGGCCTTTTAGACGGCACGCTCGATCCCCACCGCCATGCGGAAGTCAGCGCCTATCTCGACGCTCACCCGGATGTCGCGCGGCGCATCACGCTTTATGGCGAACAACGCGACATGCTGCGCTCCGCCTTCGCGCCGGTGATCGAGGAGCCGGTCCCGTCCGAACTCAGCCTCTTACGCATGATCGAGGACCGCCGCCGCGCGCGGCCGACACCGCGCTGGGCGATCGCCGCAGCGGCCGTGCTGCTGGTCTGCGCCGGCGGCCTCGGCGGATGGTCCCTGCGCGGCATGGGTCTACCCGCGGCGGCGGGCGTGCAGGCGCTCGCGCGTGAAGCGACAACGAGCTTTTCCGTCTATGCGCCGGACGACATCCACCCGGTCGAGGTCCGCGCCGAAGAGCGAGACGCGCTCCAACGATGGACGACAATACGCATCGGCCGTCCGGTCGCCATTCCCGATCTGACGGCGGCGGGTTACCGCTTCATGGGAGGGCGCGTCGTTGCCACGGAACACGGGCCGGCCGCCATGTACATGTATGACGACGACAGGGGAACGAGGCTCGTGATGCTCGTTCGTCCCATGCAGGCGGACCCTAAAGCGCCGATGGTTCTGCATGTGCAGGGCAATGTGAACAGCTTCAGCTGGGCCGACAATGGCCTTGGCTACAGTTTGGCCGGCGCCGCCCCGGCGGACAGGCTCCACCCTCTGGCGAATGAAGCGCGCCGCCAGGTCCGTGAAGAGGCCTGAGACGGGCAGCGATGCCGCGCGCTGATCCGAGAGCGCGATCCTGGTTGCGGACCGCATTGGCGGCGCGCCCGCGTCAAGGCGCGCCGGGAGTCTGGGCAGCCGAGGCTAAGAGGTGACGATCGCGCGGGCGGCGGCTATATTTCAAGGTGTGCAGCACCACGCGTTGGCGCAAGATCCGCGCTGCTTTGATGTCCACCTGCCAGAATTCCCGGCCTCCGTTCCCCCACTCGCCACCAAGTTCCGCGGATCATGTCATGCTGTCCCTCTTCTCCTATCCCGAACTCTTTGGCGTCGCGGACAATAACGGATACGGACTCAAGGTCTTTGCCTATCTCAAGCTCGCCGGCATTCCGTTCGAGCATCGGCACGTCTTCGACGCCTCGGCCGCACCCCGCAACCAGCTTCCCTACATCACGGACGGCGACGAGAACATCGGCGACAGCGACGCCATCATCGCCCATGTCGCACGCAAGCATGGCCCGGATCTCGATGCGGACCTGAGCCCGGCGCAGCGGCACCTTGGCGTGATGCTGCGGCGAACGCTCGACGACCTTTATTGGGTGATGTCCTATTCCCGGTGGAAGGACGACGCATTCTGGCCCGCCTTCTGCGCGGCCTTGCGCGCCCAGCATCCCGTCCTGACCGAGGTGGACCTTGAAAAGGCCCGCAGCTTCAATGCCAACCGCTATTATTTTCAAGGCATCGGCCGCTTCGCGCCGCACGAGGCCTATGCGCGGGGCCTTGCCGATCTGGCGGCCATCGCGGCGCTGGTGCCGGAGCGGGGCTTTGTGTTCGGAGAGCGTCCCGGCAGCGCGGATGCCGCCATTTATGGCTTTATCGCCAATATTCTTTTCTATCCCATCGCGACGCCGCTGCGCGCCTTCGTCGTTGACCATCCGACGCTGGTGCGCCATTGCGAGGACATCCACGCCCTGATCGCGCGCGCCGCATGATGTCTTGCGAGCGCGCGGCCCGCCGCGAGCGCCACGACGCCTGATCCCGCCGGCGCGTCAGGACCACATCAGCGCCGCCCGGAGGCCTGGGCGTGCTTCCCGGTTCTCAAGTTCTATGCGCGCACCCAGCCGCCTGGCCGCCATGCTCGCGATGGTCAGGCCGAGCCCGCTGCCGGACGCGCTCTTGTTGCGCCCTCGAAAGAAACGCTCGGTGACGCGCGGCAATTCCTCCTCGGGAATGCCCGGTCCCTCGTCCTCCACGCACAGCCCGTTCGGCAGGCGCCTCCAGATGATCGAGCCGCCCTCCGGCATATGTTCGATGGCGTTTTCGTGGAGGTTGCGCAGCACGAGGTGGAGCGTTTCGCGGTCTCCCTTCAGGCGGAGCGCGTCGAGCGCGGGATCGAGGCTGACGCCGATGCGCGCGGGGACCGCCGAGAGCTGCGCCACCTCCCGCAGCAGGGCACCGGCCTCCACCTCCGCCTTAAGCGCAAGGGGCGCGGAAGCTTCAAGCTTCGCCAGCGCCAGGAGCTGGCGCACCAGGCGCGCGGTACGGTCGACGGACACCAGGATGCGCCGCAACGCGCCGTCGCGCGTCGCCGCATCCCCGGCTGCGAGGGCGATCTGCGCCTGGGTCTTCAGGCCCGCGAGCGGGGTGCGCAGTTCGTGGGCGGCGAAGGCGGTCACGTCCCGCTCGTGCCGGCGGGCGGCTTCCACCTTGGCGAACAGGCCGTTGATGGCATCGATGAGCGGGCGGACCTCCGCCGGCGCCTCAGCCGGCGCAAGGGGGCGCATGTCTTCCGCGTCGCGGCCCATGAGGTCGCGCGCCACCGCGTTGAGCGGCTTCAACCCGCGCCAGAGGCTCATCCAGATCAGCACGCCGAGCAGGGGCACCACGAGGAAGAGCGGCGCGAGCAGGCCCGCCACCAGGTCGCGCACCAGCCGGTCGCGCAGGCCGATGCGGTCGCCCACCATGACGCGGACGCCCTTTTCCGTGTCGAGGATGGTGTAGACGCGCCACGGTTCGCCATTGACCGTGCGCTCGGAATAGCCCTCGGCCGGGTCCCCGAGCGCCTCCTCGGGCGCGCCGCCGGACCGGGCGACGAGCCGGCCGTCGAGCGACCAGATCTGGCACGACAGCTGGCGCTCATAGGTGGTTCCGGGCACCTCCGCCGCCAGCGGCGTCGCGGCGATATTGCCGCCGGCCACCAGCGAGTGGACCATGCGGGCGGCCTCCTGGAGGCGGGCGTCGAGCACATGTTCCAGTTCGCTGCGGCTGGAGAGATAGATCCAGCCCACCGCGCACAGCCAGATCGCGCCGGTGGCCGCGATGAGGATCAGGAACAGGCGGCGCCTCAAGGAAGTCACGCCGGCCTCCGCACACGATAGCCGAGGCCGCGCACGGTCTCTATGAACTGGCGCCCCACCTTGACGCGCAGATTGTGGATGTGGACCTCGACCGTATTGCTTTCCACCTCCTCCTGCCAGCCATAGAGGCGCTCCTCGATCTCCGCCTTGGAGCGGATCACGCCCGGGCGCTCCATCAGCGCGGCGAGCACCGCGAATTCGCGGCGCGAAAGCCCCACCGGACGCCCCTCGACGGTGGCGGAGAGGGTCGCGGGGTCGAGCACCAGGCCGCCGGCCTTGAGCACCGGGCCGGCGCGCCCCTGCCCCCGGCGGGCGATGGCCCGGACGCGCGCCGCCAGCTCATCGAGGTCGAAGGGCTTGCCGAGATAATCGTCGGCCCCGGCATCGAGCCCGCGCACGCGGTCGGGCGCCTCGTCGAGGGCGGTCAGCAGCAGAACGGGCGTGGCGTCGTCGCGCGCCCGCATGGCCGCAAGCAGGTCCAGGCCCGAGCCGTCGGGCAGCATCAGGTCGAGTACCACGGCGTCGAACCGGCTCGCCGCGAGGGCGGCGCGCGCGTCGGCGCAGGTGGCGACATCGTCCACCGTCGCCCCGGCAAGGCCAAGGCCCACCTTCAGCCCGTCCATCAGGATCGGATCGTCCTCGACCACCAATATGCGCATGCCCCGGCCTCCTCCGCCCCGACTTTCTACCCCGAGCTTAAGGCTGGCTTAAGGTGAGCGTCCGAGGGAGCGCGCCATGGTCACGAGACTCCTTCCCCGCGCCGCCGCGCCGCCTTTCACGGTCCTGATCGCAGTGCTGCTGGCGCTTGCCGGCACGACGTTCGCGTCCGCCCAGACCCGGCCGCTGATGGCGGACGAGGCCTTTCACCTCACCGCCACGCGCGCGGCGGACGGCACCTTATCGCTGCTCTGGCGCAT
>NCHM01000171.1 GCA_002257205.1 Rhizobiales bacterium 24-66-13
GAAATCCCCATGAATGCCGGCTGCCTGCGGCCCATCGACATCGTGGTGCCGCAGGGCTCCATGCTCTCGCCGGTCTATCCCGCCGCCGTCGTGGCGGGGAATGTGGAGACCTCGCAGGCGGTCACCAATTGCCTTTTCGGCGCGCTGAAGGCCATGGGTGCGTCCCAGGGCACCATGAACAATCTCACCTTTGGCAATGAGAAGATCCAGTATTACGAGACCATCTGTTCGGGCTCCCCGGCGGGCCCCGGCTTCGACGGCACGGACGCGGTGCATGTGCACATGACCAATTCGCGCCTGACCGATCCGGAAATCCTGGAAACCCGCTTCCCGGTTCTGCTGGAGGATTTTCACGTGCGGCCGGGCTCGGGCGGACGGGGACAGTGGAACGCGGGCGCGGGCACCTATCGCCGCATCCGCTTCCTGGAGAAGATGGATTGCGCGCTGCTCTCCTCGCACCGGCGCGTGCGGCCGTTCGGGCTGGACGGGGGCGAGTATGGCGCCGTCGGCGAAGGGTTCGTGCGCCGCAATGATGGATCCTACGACGTGCTGGAGGGTTGCGCCCAGACCGTGCTGGAGGCCGGCGAGGCGGTGATCGTCATCACCCCGACCGGCGGCGGCTTCGGGAATCCGGCGCTGCGCAAGGGGTGATCTCCAACGGGTGGTCTGAATGACGGGAGGCCGTCGCCCGCGTTTCCTCCGTGCGGGCGAGGGTGTTTTCTCGCCTTTTGATCCCAATCAATAGCGATACCTCCGCGGGGGCTAGACTGCGTTGCCAGACTTTGGCGTGCGTTGCGATCCGCGGAGAAATCCCATGGCTTGGAAATGGACGGCCCGTTCCCTGTTCGCCGCTGCCGCTGTCGGCGGGCTGACCCTCATGCCTTTGGCCGCCTTCACGCAGGTGAATGCGCCATCCCAGAAGCATGAGCCCTACGTTCCCCGTCTCGGTGACATCATGGAGACCATGCAACTGCGGCACTTCAAGCTGTGGTTTTCGGGGCGTCTGGGAAACTGGGACCTCGCAGAGTATGAGCTCGGCCAGATGCGGGCGAGTTTCCAGGATGCGCTGACCCTCTACCCTGGCATTCCGGTCGCCGACATGAGTTCGATGACCGAGCCCGCCCGGCTGATCGGCGAGGCGATCCAGGAAAAGAACGGGCCGAAGTTCGCCACCGCGTTCAAAGACATGACCGACGCCTGCAATGCCTGCCATCACTCGATCGGGCGCGGGTTCATCGTCGTGCAGGTGCCGACCTCTTCGCCCTTCAGCAACCAGTCCTTCGCGCCCCCGGCCAAATAGCCGCCGCGCTTCAAACCGAGAGTAAGGCGTCGCGGCGGGCGGGGTCGGCCTCCAGGGCCGCGAAACTGCCCTCGAACACCATGCGGCCGCGCGCCATCACACAGGTGCGGTCGCAGATGAGCCTTGCGAAATGAAGATTCTGCTCGCACAGCAGGATCGAAAGCCCTTCGGTTTTCAAAGCCATGACTGCAAGCGCGATCTGCTCGACGATGCGCGGGGCCAATCCTTCGGACGGTTCATCCAACAAGAGCAACAGCGGATTGCCCATGAGGGTGCGGGCCAGGGTCAGCATCTGCTGCTCGCCGCCGCTCATCTGCCCGCCGCGCCGCTGGCGCATTTCCGCAAGATTGGGGAATAGTGCGAACAGGCGCTCGATGGTCCAGGGCGCATGGCCGGGCCGGGCCGGGCGACGGCCGACCTCCAGGTTTTCCATCACGGTCAGGTCGGTGAAGATGCGCCGGTCCTCGGGCGCATAGCCGATGCCGGCCTGCACCAGTTCGTGGGTCTCAAGGCGCGAGACATCGGCGCCGAGCAGGCGGATCTCGCCGGTGCGGCGCGGGCCCTGGGCCATGATGGCGCGCAATGTGGTGGATTTGCCCGCCCCGTTGCGGCCGAGCAGGGCCACCGCCTCGCCGCTCCCCACACGCAATCCCACCTCGTGCAGGATCTGCGCGCGGCCGTAAAAGGCGTCGAGGCGGGAAACCTCAAGCATCCGCATCTCCCGCGAAGGTCAAGCCGGTGCCGAGATAGATGGCGCGCACGTGCGCATCGGCACGGATGGCGGCGGGTGATCCTTGTGCGATCAGCGTGCCATGATCGAGCACCAGCACGCGGTCGGCATGTTCGAACACCACGTCCATGTCATGCTCGGTGAACAGGATGCCCATGTTCCGCTCGCGGGCGAGCCGCGCCACAAGCCGCATGAGGGCGATGCGCTCGCCGCTCGCCATGCCGGCGGTGGGCTCGTCCATCAGCAGCAGTCGCGGCGCATTGGCGAGGGCGAGGGCGAGTTCCAGGCGCTTGATGTCGCCATAGGCGAGTTCACCGCTCGCGCGCCCGGCCTGGTCCGCCAGGCCCACGAGGTCCAGCAGCGCGTCCGATTCCGCATGATGGTGGTGCGCGGCAGGGCCGAAGGGGCGGGCGAGCGCGCGATGGTGCGACAGCAGCGCCACCGCCACATTCTCCCGCACGCTCATGGAGGCGAAGGTGGCCGCGATTTGGAACGTGCGTCCCACCCCGAGGCGGAACAGCCGGCGCGGCGGCGCGCCGGTGATGTCCTGCCCGGAAAGGCGCACCGTGCCGGCATCGGGCTTCACCTGCCCGCCCAGCAGGCCGAAGCAGGTGCTCTTCCCCGCGCCATTGGGGCCGATCAGGGCGAGGATCTCGCCGGCCGCGAGGGAGAAGGAGACCCCGCGCACCGCCGCGACGCCGCCATAGCTCTTGGCAAGGCCCTTGGCCTCCAGCAACGGCGGGCTCATGCGGCGGCTCCGCCCAGGCGATCCCGCAGGCGCGTGAACGCGCCGCCGATGCCGTGGGGAAAGGCGACCACCAGCATCACGATCACCGCGCCCAGCACCAGCTTGGAGTGCTCGGTCTCGCTCATCAGCCAGATCGACAGCAGCTTGTAAGCGATGGCGCCGACAACTCCGCCGGAGATCGTCTCCACTCCGCCCAGCAGCACCATGGCGAGCGCGTCCACCGACAGGGGAATTCCCAGCGTATCGGGAAAGACGCTGCCTTTCAGGAAGGCGAACAGGGCTCCGGCGACAGCCGCGAACAGGCCGGCCAGGGCGAACGCCGCCCATTGGATGCGATGGCGATCGATGCCCAGCGCCTCGGCCCGCGCGGCATTGTCGCGCGCCGCGCGAAGGGCAAAGCCGAAGGGTGAGAAGATGAGCGTGCGCAGGGCCGCGACGCCCATGATTGCGAGGGCGAGGGCCAGCCAATAGAAGCCGGCGGGGGTGGCCGCGAACCCCGCCGGCCAGATGCCCAGCAGGCCGTTGTCGCCGCCGGTCACCTCCACCCATTGGAACGCGATCGCCCAGGCGATCTGCGCGAAGGCCAAGGTGAGCATGGCGGAATAGACGCCCGACAGACGCACGCAGAACCAGCCGAACAGAACCGCTCCGGCAAGCCCCAGCAGCGGGCCGAGCAGGATCGCCCCCGCCATGGAGAGGCCGGCCAGCTTCAGCGCAAATGCCGCGCCATAGGCGCCGAGGCCGAAATAGGCCGCATGCCCGAACGAGGGCAGGCCGCCGGCTCCCATCAGGAAATGCAGGCTCGCGGCGAACAGCACGAAGATCGCGATTTCGGCGGCGACGCTGAGCACATAGGCGCCGGCGCCGAGCGGCAGCAGGGCGGCGAGGAGGACGAGCCCGGCCACCGCCGCGCGCTCGCGTGTGGTGAACGCCCGCCATGGGGTGATGAAGGTTCCGATGGCCGGCCGCGCGGCGCCGTCCGCCCGGCCAAGCAGGCCATAGGGCCGCAGCACCAGCACCAGCGCCATCACCGCGAACACCAGCACCAGCGACACCTGCGGCAGAATGAGGATGCCGAAGGCGTTCAATTCGCACACCAGGACGGCGGCCAGAAAGGCGCCGGTGACGCTGCCGAGCCCGCCGATGACCACCACCACGAACACCTCGACGATGATCTTCATGTCCATGGAATGGTTCACCGCCTCGCGCGGCAATTGCAGCGCCCCGCCCAGAGCCGCGAGGAACACACCGAGGGCGAACACCGAGGTGAACAGCCATTTCTGGTTCACGCCGAGCGCCGCCACCATGTCGCGATCCTGCGTCGCCGCGCGGACCAGAATGCCCCAGCGGGTGGTGTGGAATGCGAGCCATATCGCGCCAAGCACCAATGGCCCGAGGACAACCAGGAACAGGTCGTAGGCTGGGATCGCTTGGCCGAGGATATCCACCGCGCCTTTGAGGCCCGGCGCGCGGGGGCCGAGCAGGTCCTCTGGGCCGAACATCAGCACCACCAGATCCTCCACCATCAGCGTCACGCCGAAGGTGGCGAGCAATTGGAACAGCTCCGGCGCACGGTAGATGCGGCGCAGAAGCAGGATTTCCATCGTCACGCCGAGTAAGGCCACAACGGCGGCTGCGCACACAAGGGCCGCCCAGAAGCCGAGCGCCCCGGAAAACCGCTCCGTCAGGCTGTAGGCCACGTAGGCGCCGAGCATATAGAAGGCGCCGTGGGCGAAGTTCACGATGCGCGTCACGCCGAAAATGATCGAAAGCCCGCTCGCCACCAGGAACAGCGAACAGGCGCTGGCGAGGCCGGTCAGGAACTGGGCGACGATGAAATCCAAAAGTCTCGTCTCCAAGCCTTGGTTTGACAGGGGCGTCACTCTCCCCTCACCCCAACCCTCTCCCCCTCGGGGAGAGGGGGCAGCTTCGGCGAGGCGGGGAAACTTCTCTTTCTCAGGCGAGCGCGGAAATCTGTCCTGCTGGTCAAGTTTCGCAGCGTCCGCCGCGCTGAAAGTTCCGCCTTCTTGTCTCTCCGCCTCGGTTTGAAAGGTCCGCTCGCTCACCTCTCCCCGCCGGGGAGAGGTCGGCCGCGCAGCGGACGGGTGAGGGGAAACGCCGCCGCACGGGAGAGCTTCACCCGTTAGCCCCAACCCTCTCCCTCGGGGAGAAGGGACGGCTCGGGCGAGGGGGGACCTATTGCGCCGGCCGCAGCTTTGCCGCCTCGTCCTCGCTCGGCAGATAGGCCGCGCCGTCGCGATAGACGAAGTCCACCATTCGCCCCTGGCCGTCCTGGACAGCGGTCTTGCCCACGAAGGCGCCGAGGGTGGACTGGTGATCCCCCTTGCGGAACACGATGGGGCCGAACGGGCTGACGAGGGATATTCCCTCGGCGGCGGCGATCAGCTTGTCGGTGTCCGTGGAACCGGCCTTGGCGATGATGGCGGCCGCGGCCTTGATGGTGGAATAGCCGACCACCGAGCCGAGCCGGGGATAATCGTTGAACTTCGCCCGGTACGCCTTCAGGAACGCGTCGTGCTCGGGGCTCTTGATTGCGTACCAGGGATAGCCTGTGACGATCCAGCCCTCGGGTGCCTCGTCCTTCAGCGGATCGAGATATTCCGGCTCGCCGGTGAGGAAGCTGACCACAACGCGATCCTTGAACAGGCCCCGCACATTACCCTCGCGCACCAGCTTGGCGAGATCGGGGCCGAAGGTGACGTTCAGGATCGCGTCGGGCTTGGCGGCGGCGATGGCCTGCACCACCGGGCCGGCGTCGATCTTGCCTTGGGGCGGCCATTGCTCGGCCACCCATTCCACGTCCGGCCGCTTGGCGGAGAGCAGCTTCTTGAACACCGCGACGGCGGACTGGCCATATTCGTAATTGGGCGCGATGGTCGCCCAGCGCCTGGCGGGCAGCTTGGCCGCCTCTTCCGCCAGCATCGCCGCCTGCATGTAATTGGAGGGGCGCAGGCGGAAGGTATAAGCGTTGCCCTTGTCCCAGGTGATAGCGTCGGTCAGCGGCTCTGCGGCGAGGAAAAACACCTTCTTCTGTTTCGCGTAATCTGCGACCGCGAGGCCGATGTGGGAAAAGAAGGTGCCCGCCAGCATCGCCACCTGGTCGGAGGAAACCAGCTCGTTTGCCGCGGTCACCGCATCGGCGGGCTTGCCGGCGTCGTCCTTGGAGATCACCGCCAGCTTCCTGCCGAGCAGGCCGCCCGCCGCGTTCACCTCTTCGACCGCCAATTGCCAGCCCTTGCGATAGGGCTCGGTGAAGGCGGGCAAGGTGGAATAGGAATTGATTTCGCCGATCTTGATCTCGCCCTGCTGGGCGCGGGCCGCCGAGGCGAACAGGGCGGCGCCGACGGCGACGGCCGCAACGGAAGCGGACAGCGTGCGCATCCTCAACCTCTCCTTCGCAGAGCCGGCGCGCTGCGGAGATTGCACCGTTTGCAATGGCGGCGCCGATCCCTTGCGGATACGCGAGGCGGGGTCGGAAGTCGAGCGCGTCAGGTCGCCCGCTGGAGGCGATGGGGCGCGCGCAGGCTATTGGGCGCGCTTCGCCTGCGCCGCGGCGAGGGCGGCGCGGCAGCCTTCACTGACCTGGTCCGCCTGTTTCTGAAGGCATTGTACGATGCGGCCGCCGCCCGGCTGGATTCCGGCGCACAGCTTCTGCACGTCCGCGCGGCAGGCCTGCTGGGCCGACTTGGCGGCCGCGGATGCGGCGTCTTGCGCCAGCACCGGGGGCGCCGTGAAAACGCACTGGATCAGAAAGGAGAGCGCGAGCCGCGACAAAGCGCGGCGGGGAAATGCGATGGAAGGCACGCGAAGGCTCCAGTCGGCGCGGCGCCACCGGGCCGCCGCTTCACCGCCGGCACCATGGCGATCGGCGGTTGCCCGCCGATGTCCGTAGGTTTCCGGGCCGTTCGCATGTGTGAGGTTTTGTAATGCCCAACGCCTTGCGGGCCCTCGAGCCGGCACCCGCGTGCCGGCTCTGGCGCGGCCGCCCCGCCCTGGTCAGCGGCGCAGGCGGTTCAGCACGTCGGCATTTGGATAACCGTCGGGCACCATGCCGCTCTTGATCTGGAAATCCTGGACGGCGACGCGTGTCTTGCTGCCGAGGATGCCGTCGGGATTGCCGATAGCATAGCCGCGCTGGAGCAGGAGAGACTGCATCTCCACCCGCTCGGCGCGGGTGAGGGTGCGTTCGCCAGCCGGCCAGGAGGCGACGAACGGCCCGCCGCCGCGCAGCCGGTCCGACAGATGGCCGATGGCGAGGGCATAGGCGTCGGCGGGATTGTATCTCAGGATCGAGTTGAAATTCGACAGCATCAGGAACGCCGGACCCTTGGCGCCGGTGGGCAGCAGGATGAAGGCGGTATCGGACGGGCGCGGGAAATGGTGGCCGCCGGGGCGGCTGATGCCCAGCGAGGACCATTGCGCGAGGGTGTAGCGCTTGGAGCGGTCCACGTAGCGATAATCGAAATTCGCCGGCAGCACGACCTCATAGCCCCAGGTCTTGCCGAACTGCCAGCCGTCGAGCTTGAGATTATTGGCGGTGGAGGCGATCACGTCCGGGATGGAATCCACCACGTTGCGATGGCCGTCGCCGTCGAAATCCACCGCGAAGCGCTGGAAGCTGGTGGGCATGAACTGGGTCGGGCCGAACGCACCCGCCCAGGAGCCTTTCAGATGGTCGGCCGGGACATCGCCCTTGTCGAGGATCTGCAGGGTGGCGATGAATTCGTCGCGGAAATAATCCTGCCGTCGGCCGATGCAGGCGAGCGTCGCGGTGGAGCGCAGCACCGAGCGCGAGCCCATGCCGTTCGGATTGCCGTAGTCGCT
>NCHM01000172.1 GCA_002257205.1 Rhizobiales bacterium 24-66-13
GGCCCGACAGCGTGGCATCGGCGAAGCTCGCGACCGCTTCCAGATTGAGCTTCACGATGCGCCGGGCATAGTCCAGCAGGCGCTGGCCGTCGTCCGTCAGGCGCGAGGCGCGTCCGTCGCGGGCGAACACCGGCCGCCCGACCCGCTCCTCCAGGCGCTTCATCTGCATGGACACCGCCGACTGGGTCTTGTGAACCACTTCGGCCGCGCGCGTGAAGCTGCCGGTCTCGGCGATGGCGACGAAGGTTCGCAGCTGATCGGTGTCGAGCAAGATGGTCATGGGCGATCTCGATGTATCAGCAGAAATGATATTTCAGATGAATAACATTCGCTAGCGTGATTTTACGTACCGTCGCACAAGCAGGGGGCCGCGGTGCGGCGAGATCGGGTGGTTCCCCCGAAGCCTCAGGGAGCAGAACGGACAGACGTCGGGAAATGGAGATGACGATGAATACGCATGGCGAAATTCGCACGGCTGGTGTTGCGCCCTTCGGCGCCGTCCTAGCTGCGGTCCTGCTGCATGTGATCAGCCAGGGACTGAAAGTGAGCCGCGCCATGGAGCATCGCCGCGCCGTACGCGCCCTCGGCGCCCTCGACGATCATATGTTGCGCGACATCGGCCTGACGCGCGGCGACGTGCGCGACGCGGCGGCTGAACCGCTCTGGGCCGATCCCTCGGTCCTGCTGGTGCGGCGCGCGGTCGAGCGCCGCGCGGCGGCATGGCTCAAGACGCGCCGCGCGCGCTGATCGCGCCAGATTTTCGATTGGCGGTCAAAGCCCCTCGCGACCGCCCATCTGGGCCCGTGCCGGCCGCAACCGGCGCGGGCCTTTTTTATCCGACCGCCCTCAGCCCTTGCGGGTCGGCCGCGTGCCGGTCTTCGGCGGCGAGGCATGGCCGTGGGCTGCGCTGCGACCGAGCATCTGGCTCCAGAAATCGGGAAACGGATAGAAGGCGGCGAGGCTGGCGAACGGGGCGGCCGGATCGTGGCCGCCGGTGCTCGCGTTCGGCGGGAAGCCCTGGGCGAACAATTGGGCGAAATAATCCTGCATCGGCCATTGCCCCAACGCCGCCGGGGGCTCCGGCGGAGGTGGGGGAGGCGGCAGGGCGAGGGGTTTCGCGGTAGCGACCTGGTGCGGGGCGGATTGCCGGGCAGCGGATTGGCGCGCCGCCGCCTCGCCGGAAACCGCCGCCATGGTCTCCATCATGGCGGCAATAAGTTCCTGCCACGCATTGGCGGCATTGCCGTAAAGATCCTGGCTCGCCGCGCCGGCCCGCTCCGCCGGTCCGCGATGGAGGCCTGCCGGGGCGCGCGCGGCACCGGGCCAGGATGCGCCCATGGACGCGCCCATGCCGGGCTGGCCCCACGCGCCGGCATTTCCGGCGGTCCAGGGGGATTGCAGCATCATCTGCGCGAACGCATCCACCCAGGGATTGCCGGTGCTCTGGGACTGGCGCGGCATGGCGCTGTTCATCCAGGTCGCAAGTCCGTCTACCCAGGGATTGCCGGTGGGCACGGGGAGCCCGTTGGCGCGCGCCAACATGGCCGCGAGCATCTGGTTCATGGCGCCCGAGGCGGCGAGCGATTTGGTGAGGCCGCCCATCACCAGGGTTGCGAAATCGGGCATGATCTTACGCACGACCGCGGTGGCAAGGCCGCTGCTGGCCGCCGCATGATTGGCCACCGCCGCACTGATCTCCGGCGAACCGAAGAGCGCGTCGAGCGCATTGGCGCCGGCCTGCGAGAATTGGTCGGGCGCGGCGGGGCGGCGATCGTAGAGGCCGCCATACGGGCCGCGCATCATCAGCACCATGAGGTTGGCGAGTCCCTCCGGCGATTGCATGGCCCGTTGGATGCCGGCCGCGAAGGCGGGCATGACGGCTTCCGCGGCCTTCTGCGCCTGCTGTGCCGTGAGGCCGTAGATCTGAGCGAGATTCTCAAGGCCCTGCCCGCCTTGAGCAGCCCTCAGCAATTGCACGAACTGGTCCATTTTACGGCCTCCCGAGTTCGCGACTCTACGCCATCGTCTCGCCAAAATCACGGCTCGATGGCGGTTGCATCCTGCGGCGAAGACAATGGCGGCAATTCCACGGTGGAAAGATGCGGCGCGGGCCCCCGATCGCCGACCGGCGGCGGCGCTGCGGCGATCTTTTCGATCACGCGGAACGCAAAAATCATGGCCGCGATGCCAAACGCGACCGCGCCGAGCGCCTGGCCGAGAATCACCCCGTTCGCGCCCATCAAATCGCTGCCGATCCAGACCAGAGGAATGGTTCCGACGGTGGCGCGCCCCCAATTGAAGAATGTGGAGAGCAGCGGGGCGCCGAGATTATTGAACGCCGCATTCGCCACGAACAATCCGCCGAGGAAAATGAAGCTGCCGGCGGTCACGAGGCAGAAGAAGGCCACGATCTGCTGACCCTCGGGCGTCAAGCCGAACACCGAGGCGATGGAATTGCGCAGCAGCGCCAGTAGCACCCAAACGGCGCACACATAAAGCAGCGTCAGGATCAGGCTGTCGCGGAGCGTCGTGCGCAGGCGGTCGAACAGCCCGGCGCCGAAATTCTGCCCGAAGATCGGCCCGACCGCTCCGGTCAGCGCGAACAGCGGGCCGAAGGCCACGGGAATCACCCGCCCGATCACCGCGAACGCCGCCACAGCGCCATCGCCGAACGGGGCGAGCTTGGCGGTGACATAGGCATTGCCCACCGGCGTCGCGACATTGGTGAGGATGGCGGGAATGGCGATCGCCGAGATCGGCCCGGCATGGCGATGCCACATGGCAAGCGTCGGCCGGCGAAACAGATTGTGCCTGCGGTGGCACGCGTGCAGCCCGTAGAGGGCCATGAACAGGCGCGACACCACGGAAACAATCGCCGCCCCATCCACGCCCAGGCCCAGGGCGAGAATGAGAACAGGGTCCAGCACGGCCGTCAGCAGGCCGCCCCCGAGCGTCACCCACATGGCCCGTCCGGCATCGCCGGTGGCTCGCAGGAGGCCAGATGTAACCATGCCGATGCCCAGCAGCGGCGTCGACAGGGTGACCACGACGAGGAAGCGGTCGGCGATGTCGAGCGTGCGCCCATGGGCGCCGAGCAGCGACAGCAGCGGCCGGATGAGCGGCAGCGAGATCGCGGTCAGGACCACGCACACCAGCACCATGTAGAGAACCGCGATGGTGGCGAGCGCGCGGGCATCCTCCCGGTTGTCCGCGCCAAGCGCGCGCGACACCACGGCCGAGCCTGCGATCATGATGCCGAGCGCCACCGAGGTGGTGAAGAACAGCATCGTCCCGGCATAGCCGATGGCGGCAGCCAGTTCCGCCTCGCCGAGCAGCGAGATGTAGAACAGGTTCAGCAGATCCACGAGGAACACGGCGACCAGGCCGATCGACCCCGTGGCGGCCATCACCGCCACGTGGCGCATGATGGACCCCTGGAGGAATTTCGCTGGCGCTGCGCTCATGCGGTCCGTTGGGCTCGTTCGGGCTGTGGTGGACGGAGGCTGCACGCGGGCGAATCGCACCCGCCTGCGAACGGCACGACGCCCGTTCTAGGGTGTTTTCCAGCGCGGCGGAAATCGGTTCCCCTGCTGAAAGCGCGGCTGGCTCATGAGATGGAGCGTTTGCCCGCGGCCATGCCACGGGGAAACGCTTCAGGTCAGGCGGCGCGATCTTGCGCCAAGACTTGGCCGAGACGGCGCGCGGTCCAGCACGCAGCCTTCAGCCCGACGCATCCGCTATCCCAAGCCCAACCGTCAGCCGGAGAATTCGGTTTCGTGGGCGAGCACGTCCTGCGCCTCGGGATTGAGCGGCTTGGCGGGCTTGTTGGGATCGGTGAGGGGTTCGGGCTCCACCTTCTGGCCCGCCAGTTCGATGCCGGCGTAAAGCCCTTCCTGGACCTGAAGCTCCAGCCGCTGGCGGTCGCGCGCCCGCACATCGGCGACCAAAGCTGCGACGGTCTCCTGGTCGACGCCCAGCGCCTCCAGCGTCCGCCCGCCGAACGCAAACGCGGATTCCAGCGTCTCGCGCATTTCATAAGCGACCGATTTGCGTAGCAGCGCCATGGCGTGGACACGGTCGAACGCGCGCACGTGCAGGCGGGCATTGGGCATGTTGGCCTGCACGATATCGACGATGCGGTCGGCGGCTTCGCGGTCGTCCACGCACACGGCGATGACTTCCGCCTGGTCGGCGCCCGCCGCCCGCAGCACGTCGAGCCGGGTGCCGTCGCCATAATAGATATGGACGCCGAAGCGCCCGGCGCTCTGGATCATCTCAACGTCATTGTCGATGATGGTGACGCCCACGCCTTCCGCCAGCAGGCATTGCGAGACGATCTGCCCGAAGCGGCCGAAGCCGATCACCAGCACGCGCCCGTTGGCGTCGGTGAAATCGTCCGGTTCCGGCTCCGGCTCGGCATGGCGAAGCCGGGGCAGCAGGCGGCCGATGCCGGCGAACACGAGCGGCCCGATCATCATGGTCAGCGCGGCGGTGGCGGTGAGAAGCTCCGCCTGCTCGCGATTGAGAATGCCGTTGGCGAGTGCCAGAGGAAATAGCACGAACGCGAATTCGCCTGCTGGCATCAGCACCGCTCCCGCGCGCAGCGCGTCGGCGTCGGTGCGATGGTCGGTGCGATAGAGCAGGAAAACGACCAAAAATTTGATCGCGGTTATCATCAGCGCGGCGAGCACCACGGGGAGGATGTGCGGCAGCAGGACCGTGAGGTCCAAGGACATGCCCACGCCCATGAAGAACACTGCCAGCAGCAGGCCGCGGAAGGCGTCGATATTGGCTTCCAGCTCATGGCGGAAAGTGCTTTCCGACAAGAGCAGGCCGGCCAGGAACGCGCCGAGGGCCATGGACAGCCCCACGGTCGCCATCAGGCCGGCCGCGCCGAGCACCACCAGCAGCGCCGCCGCCGTCATCGCCTCGCGCGCGCCGGAACGGGCCAGCAAGCGGAACAGCGGGTTGAGCAGGAACCGGCCGGACACCACGATCACGCTCACCGCCGCAAGCGCCGCCGCCGCCTTCAGCAGGGTCGCCGTCGCATCGGTTCCAAGATCGCTCTCGCCGGGCGCCAGCAGCGGTACCAAAGCGAGCAGCGGCACGATGGCGATATCCTGGAACAGCAGGATCGAGAACGCGCGCTGGCCGTAGCCGGAGGACAGATCGTTATGTTCGCCCAGTAATTGCAGGGCGATCGAGGTCGCCGACATGGCCAGCGCCATGCCGGTGATGATGGCGCCGGCAACGCCGAAGCCCAGCAGCCAAGCCACAAGGGCGATCACCATGCCGGTGATCAGCAATTGCGCGGTGCCAAGGCCGAAAATATAGCGCCCCATGGACAGCAGGCGCGAGGGCTGAAGCTCAAGCCCGATGAGGAACAGCAGCAGCACCACGCCGAGTTCGGCGACGGCGATCACCGTGGTCGGATCGGCGACATTGAAGCCCGCCGGGCCGATGGCGATGCCGGCCGCCAGATAGCCGACCACGGGCGAGAGACCCAGCCGCCGCGCCACCGGCACGGCCACCACGGCCGCCACCAGGAAGGCGAGGGCGCTGATGAACAGGGTGTGGTCGTCTCCGTGCATCCGCCATGCCTTCTGCCAAGCTCGCGCCGGCCGCTCTTGTGCAGAGCAACAATGGCCAAACCATGCCGTTTGGGCCATCCGTCATTAAAGGCGGGCCAGCTTCGGGCACCAAGAGAATTGTGACACTGCGCAGGCGCTTGCGGTGGCCTGTTGCGTTACGGCAACGGGCCTATTTGAGCGCATCGAATCCCGGGCCGAAGCCGTTCAGGCCGAGCGGAATGCCGATGCCCTCTTCCGGGGTCTGGAAAATGATGAAGGTCGCCTGCTTGCCCTGGCGCAGCTTGCTCACCAGAGCATCATCCATCACCACTTCGGCGACGCAGCCATTGGGCAGGCAGCGCACGAAGCCCGCGCGACCCACGTCGGTATCGTCGATCTTCAGGCCGAGGCCGGAGGGAATCAGCACGCCGAGGGGCGCCAGCACGCGCAGCAGGCGGCTCTTCTGGTCGGCGGTCTTCAGGATGATGACAGTGAGGCCAACGTTCGGCCGGTCGTCCGCCTGGACGCTCTGCAGCAGCACGCACTGCTCGCTTTGCGCGCCCGGAGGGGTGTCGCACCGAATCTGCCAGTCGCCATAAACCTGCTTCACAACCCCCTGCGCCGCCGCCGGCGCCGAAAGGCCGAGCAGCGCGCAAAACCCGAACGCCGCGAGGAAGAGGGCGCAGAACACCTTGCCGGGCAGCACCATGCGAGCGCCATCAAGGCGCCGATCCGTGCGGGCGAGGCCCCGCGACAACATGAACTCCATGGGCACCGGCTCCGAAAACTGGCGGCGATCCAAAACGGGCCGCGACTGTCAAATGCGGGCGTAGCGTGCCGCCCGTGCGTTTTGGCTTAAAAGGCTGACCGTCCATGTCAAGAATGCGGCGGCGCTTTGCGGAATAAAACGGAGAATTGATGGAGAAGGGCAGGGCCAAGGGCCGCCGGCCCGCTCCGGTGGGCCCGAATGGCCCATGTCCGGCTTCCGGGCGGGCGGACATCCGGTCGTGGAATTCTTTTGCCGGCACGTTGGCGAAGGGGGGAGTCCGACCTTGTGTCGCATCGTGCGCCTGTGCGCCGCAATTGCGGGGTCCGGTGATTTGTGTTTGATTTAAGTCAAGAATGCGCCAGCCAACCGGGCGTGCTTACGGCGTTCGCCAACTACCGATCACCGCTGCGCTTGCGGTAGCGACGGCGCCGCGCAGGGAGAGCAGATTACCATGATTTCGTTCATTCGCACCGGTGCTCTCGCCGTGGCCGCGATGGTCGCCGCGATTTCGCTGAGCTCGGCTGCGTGGGCCGGTATGGGCCAGCCGTCCGATTGGCAGATCGGCCTCCAGGATGCCGCGACGCCGGTGATGGCCAGCATCCATTCCTTCAATAATTTCGTGCTCGCCATCATCGTCGCCATCGTGCTGTTCGTGATGGTGCTGCTGGCGATCGTGATGGTCCGCTTTAACGAGCGGGCAAATCCGGTTCCCTCCAAGACCTCCCACAACACGCTGATCGAGGTCATCTGGACCGTCGCCCCGGTGATGATCCTGGTCGCGATCGCGATCCCCTCGTTCCGCCTGCTCCATCTGGAGCTGAACATTCCGCCGGCGGACATGACCGTGAAGGTCACGGGCCACCAGTGGTACTGGTCCTATGAATATCCCGATAACGGCGGGTTCGGCTTCGATTCGCTGATGATCCCGGAAAAGGACCTGAAGGCCGGTCAGCCGCGCCTCCTGGCGGTGGACAATGAAGTGATCGTGCCGGTCAACAAGACCGTGCGCATCCAGGTGACCGCCGCCGACGTGATTCATTCCTTCGCGGTGCCCTCCTTCGGCGTGAAGATCGACGCCTTGCCGGGACGCCTGAACGAATCCTGGTTCAAGGCCACCAAGGAAGGCGTTTATTACGGCCAGTGCTCGGAATTGTGCGGCCGCGACCATGCCTTCATGCCGATCGCGGTGCGGGTGGTGAGCCAGGCCGAATTCGATGCCTGGATCGCCCAGGCCAAGCAGAAGTTCTCGGCGGCGCCCGCGTCCATCCAAACGGTGCANNNNTAAAGATAAGACGGCAACGTCAAGAGATTGAGGACTAGACTCATGGCCACCGAGGCTATCGCGCACGACGCGGCACATGCCGAGCACAATCCCACGGGATGGAAGCGGTGGGTGTTCTCGACGAATAACAAGGACATCGGCATCATGTACCTGATCTTCGCCATCGTGGCGGGGATCGTGGGCGGCGCCTTGTCCATTGGAATCCGTATGGAACTGATGGAGCCGGGCCTCCAATATTTCAAGAATCCGCAGACCTTCAACGTGTTCACCACCGGCCACGGCCTCATCATGATCTTCTTCATGGTGATGCCCGCGCTGATCGGCGGCTTTGGCAATTACTTCATTCCGCTGATGATCGGCGCGCCGGACACGGCCTTCCCGCGCATCAACAACATCGCGTTCTGGCTGATGCCCCCGGCTTTCGGACTGGCGATTATTTCCCTGTTCGTCGAGGGTGCCGCGGGCTCCAATGGCTTCGGCGGCGGCTGGACGATCTATCCCCCACTGTCCTCCAAGCTCGGCCATCCCGGCCCGGCCATGGACCTGCTGATCTTCGCGCTGCATCTCGCCGGCGCGTCCTCGATCCTCGGGGCGATCAACCTCATCACCACCATTTTCAACATGCGCGCTCCGGGCATGACGCTGCATAAGATGCCGCTGTTCGCCTGGGCCCAGCTCATCACCGCCTTCCTGCTGCTGCTGTCGCTCCCGGTG
>NCHM01000173.1 GCA_002257205.1 Rhizobiales bacterium 24-66-13
AACCTGTTCCCCCACAAGACGCTGCATCAGAACGTCATGATGGCGCCCATGGTGGTGAAGGGCACGAGCCGCGACGAGGCCGCCGCCAATGCCGAGCGCCTTTTGAAGAAGGTCGGCCTGTTCGAGCAGATGGACCGCTATCCCGTCAATCTCTCGGGCGGCCAGCAGCAGCGCGGCGCCATCGCCCGCGCGCTCGCCATGTCGCCCAAGATCATGCTGTACGACGAGCCCACCTCCGCGCTCGATCCCGGCCTCGTCGACGAGGTGCTGGACGTGATGAAGGAGCTCGACAACGAGGGCATGACGCAGATCATCGTCACCCATGAGATGCGCTTCGCGCGCGATGCTTCCGATTACATCATCTTCATGGACAAGGGCGAGATTATCGAGATCTCGGACGAAGACGAGATCTTCGACAATCCCAAGGATCCGCGCACGCGCCAGTTCCTGCACCGTTTCGTCTGATGGCCCCGCACGACCCTTCGCCCTTCTCTCCCGCTTCGGGGATCGCCATGCGTCTTGCCCGCCTCGCCCTCTCGTCCTTGCTCCTTGCCGTCTCGCTGTCGGCGGCGGCGGTTTCCGCCGCATCGGCGCAGACCGCCCCGGCCTCTCCGGCACCGGCCGCCGAGCGCAAGCTCACCTATGGCGGCGACAGCACCAGCGGCGCGCCTTACACCTTCCAGGATCCGGCCGATCCCAACATCACGGTGGGCTTCGAAGTCGACATCATGAAGGAGCTGGCGGCCAAGATCGGCCGCAAGCCGGTGTTCGTGCAGAACGACTGGAGCAACCTCATTCCCGGCCTCGATGCCGGGCTCTACGAGGCGGTGATCAACGGCCTGGAAATCACCCCCGATCACCAGGCGGTGGCGGATTTCTCGGCGCCTTACTACACCACGTTCGGCCAGATCGTGATCCGCCGCGGCGATGCGCCGATCGACAATCTGGAAGGCTTGAAGGGCAAGAAGGTCGGCACGCTCAAGTCCAGCCAGATGGAATATGTGCTGCGCAATGCCGGCGGCATCGATTTACGCACCTATGACCAGGAGATCGACGCCTATTCCGATCTCAAGCTGAAGCGCATCGACGCGACCGTGATGGATTTTCCGATCGCGGTCTATTACGCCCAGCCCGACCGCGAGCTTCAGTTCACCGGCCAGCCCATCGGCCGCATCGAATATGGCATCGCGCTGAAGAAGGGCGCGCATCCCGAGCTGCTGGCCGAGATCAACACCGGCCTGTCGCAGATGATGCACGACGGCTCCATGCGCACCATCCTCGATCGTTGGGCGATCTGGACCCCGCTTATGGCGCAGCTCACGGGCGACCAGCGTCCGATCCAGGCGCAGCCGCTGGCCTATGATCATTTCGTCCAGGCCACCCAGCCGCAGGGCTGGAAGATGCAGCTCGAGCGCTACATGCGCTTCCTGCCCCAGCTCGGCTGGGCGGCGGTGATGACGCTGGAAATCTCCATCCTCGCCATGGTCATCGCGGTCGGCCTCGGGGCGGGCCTGGCGCTGTGCCGGGTCTATGGCGGTGTGGTGCTCGACCGGCTCGCCCAGGTCTATATCGAGGTGGTGCGCGGCACCCCGCTGCTGATCCAGGTCTTGTTCATCTATTACGGCCTGCCGAAGGTGGGGTTGCAGCTCGAACCATTCGTCGCCGGCGTGATCGCGCTCGGCCTGAACTATGCGGCCTATGAGGCCGAGAATTATCGCGCCGGCCTGCTGGCCATTCCGCGCAACCAGATGGAAGCGGCGATCGCGCTCAACATGACCGAGCGTCAGGCGCTGCGGAACGTCATCATCCCCCAGGCGGCGCGCATCGTGCTGCCGCCCACCACCAACGACTTCATCTCGCTCATCAAGGATTCGTCCCTGGTGTCGGTGATCTCGCTGGTGGAACTGACTAAGACCTACGAACTCATCTCCACCACATACTATGATTATTTCGGCACCGGTCTGCTGGTGGCGGCGATCTATCTGCTCATCGGCCTGCCGTTCGTGCGGCTCGCCAAATGGGCCGAGCGCTATGCCAGCCGCGGCGTGACGCGTTCCATCGGCTGAGCGCGTGCCGCGTCAAAGGGAATTGACGTTCACCCGTAGCGGGCGAGCGTCAATCCCTCGGTGTCGATGTCCGGCGTGCGGCGGGTGATGAGGTCGGCGAGCAGGCGCCCGGTGCCGGCCGCCATGGTCCAGCCCAGCGTGCCGTGCCCGGTGCCGAGGAACAGGTTGGGATATTTCGCCGGGCCGAGGATCGGCGGGCCGTCCGGCGTCATCGGGCGCAGGCCGCTCCAGAAGGTGCCGGCCTTGGGATTGCCGCCGTCCGGGAACAGATCGCCGACCACGTGCTCCAGCGTTTCGCGGCGCGCATGGCGCAGCGAGAGGTCGAAGCCCGCCAGTTCCGCCGTGCCGCCGATGCGGATGCGGTCGCCGAGCCGGGTCACGGCCACCTTGTAGGTCTCGTCCATGACGGTGGACTCAGGCGCGCCGCCGGCGTCCGTGATGGGCACGGTGAGCGAATAGCCCTTCACCGGATAGACCGGCAGGTGGATGCCGAGCGGCCGCACCGCCTTGGGCGAATAGCTGCCGAGCGCCACCACATAGACATCCCCGCGGATGGTGCCGGACTGGGTCAGCACCCCGGTGATATTGGCTCCGTCATGCTCGATGGCGCGCACCGCCCGGCCGTGGGTGAACACCGCGCCGTTCTGTTCGGCGATGGCGGCGAGGGCATGGGTGAATTTGTAGCAGTCGCCGGTCTCGTCGCCCGGCAGGCGCAGGCCGCCGGCGATCTTTTCCGCGACCCGCCCCAGCGCCGGCTCGGCGGCGATGCAGCCGGCGCGATCGAGCAGCTCATAAGGCACGCCGAAGCGATCGAGGATCGCCATGTCCTCGCCCGCATGGTCGAGCTGCGCCTGGGTGCGGAACATCTGAAGCGTGCCCTGCATGCGCGCGTCATAGGCGATGCCGGTCTGCTGGCGCAGGGCGATCAGGCAATCGCGGCTGTACTCGGCAAGGCGCAGCATGCGCCCCTTGTTGATCTCATAGCGGGCGTGGGTGCAATTGGTCAGCAGCCGCAGGCCGAAGGCGAGCATGGCCGGGTCGAGGCGCGGGCGGATCACCAGCGGGCGATGCTTCATCAGCAGCCATTTGATGGCCTTCAGCGGCAGGCCCGGCCCGGCCCAGGGCGCGGAATAGCCCGGCGAGACCTCCCCGGCATTGGCGAAGCTGGTCTCCAGCGCGGGGCCGGACTGGCGGTCCACCACTTCCACCTCATGGCCGGCGGCCGCCAGATAATAGGCGAGGGTTACGCCGATGACGCCCGACCCTAGAATCACCACCTTCATCGTCCGGCCTCCCACGGCCCGGCGCCGCGCGCCTGCCGCACCGCAAAATAAGATCAGACACCAAGCAGGGCCCGCCCCACAAGCGCGACGATGGAACGGCCGGCCCTGTCTTGCGGGATCGTCGTCGGCGGCCGTGCTTAGTATCGCGGGTGCCGCGGCGGGCGCGGATCCATGGATCTCCCGGCGCCCCCGGTTGTTGTTGTCCTTGCGCGGCGGTTCGCGCGGCGCTTGCGCGCCGTTCGCAACGCGCCGGCGGGGGCGATCGCCAGCCGGATTGCGAAAGACGGCGGGCCGGTTGAGGCGGGACGCGATGCGGGCGATAACTGGCCTCCCGGTGTATGGGCGCGGACGCGGGCGCGCCGCCGGATAAGGAGGTGCGGGTGTTTACCAACGCGGGGGTGCAGGGAACCGACCTCGCGGCGCTCTTCAACGCCGTGCCCAATCCCTATGTGATCCTCACGCCCGAATTCATCATCGTCGGCATGAACGAGGCCTATCTGCGCGTCACCATGCCGAAGACCTGCCGTTCATCCCCTATCCGATCCAGCGGCCCGACGGCGTGATGGAGATGCGCTATTGGAGCGCCACCCACACCCCCCTGTTCGGGCCCGACGGCAGCGTCCGCCACGTGGTGCAGCACACGGTGGACGTGACCGAGCTGCACAATCTGCGGGTCAGCCTCGGCGCCACCGCGTCGAGCCCGGCGCTGCTGATCGAAGGCGAAGTGTTCGACCGCGCCGAGGCGGTGCAGGAGGCCAATACCAAGCTGGATCGCGAGCGCCAGCGCCTGCAGACCCTGTTCGAGCAGGCGCCGGCCTTCACCGCCGTGCTGCGCGGACCCGACCATCTGGTCGAGCTGGCGAATGCCGCCTATCTGCGCCTCGTCGGCGACCGGCCCCTGGTGGGGCTGACGGTGCGGGAGGCGTTTCCCGAACTTGCCGGGCAACCGGTCCTGGATGCGCTGGACCGGGCTTATCGCACCGGGGAAGCCTTCGTCGCCCACGGCCTCTCGGTGATGCTGCGCCGGGCGCCCGGCCTGCCGCTGGAAGAGCATGTTCTCGACTTCATCTACCAGCCGGTGGTCGATGCGGATGGCTCCGTGGGCGGCATCTTCGTGCAGGGGCAGGACATCACCGAGCAGCGGCGGGCGGAAGATGCGTTGCGCGAGCGCGAGGTGGAGCTGCGCAAGCTCAATGAATCGCTGGAAATGCAGGTGGCCGAGCGGACCCGCGAGCGCGACCGGCTGTGGCGGCTCAGCGGCGATCTCATGGGCGTGTGCCGCGAGGATGGCGTCCTGGAGGCGGTGAACGGCGCGTGGAGCGATCTGCTCGGCTGGAGCGAATGCGACCTCCTGGCCCACGGCTTCCTCGATCTGGTGCATCCCGAGGATGTGGCGGCGACCCGGGCGGCGCTTGCCCGCTCGCGCGAGGCGCCGGCCATTCCGCGCTTCGAGAACCGCTGCCGGCGCAGCGACGGCACCTATCGCGTGCTGGCCTGGACGCTCGCCGCCGACACCGGCCGCCTCTATATCGTCGGGCGCGACATGACCGACCAGCGCCTCACCGAGGAGCAATTGCGCCAGTCGCAGAAGATGGAGGCGGTGGGCCAGCTGACCGGCGGCATCGCCCATGATTTCAACAATCTGCTCCAGGGCATCACGGGCTCGCTCGATATTCTCCGGCGCCGCGTCGCGCAGGGCCGCACCGCCGAGCTGGAGCGCTTCGTGGACAATGCCATGAGTTCGGCGAACCGCGCCGCCGCGCTCACCCACCGCCTGCTTGCCTTCTCCCGCCGCCAGCCGCTCGACCCCAAGCCGCTGAAGATCAATCCGCTGGTCCTCTCCATGGAAGATTTGCTGCGCCGCACCATGGGCGAGAGCATCCATCTGGAACTGGGGCTCGCCGATGGCCTCTGGCTGACCTTGTGCGACGCCAACCAGCTGGAAAACGCCATCCTCAACCTCGTGATCAACGCGCGCGACGCCATGCCCGATGGCGGCCGGCTGACGCTCGAGACCTGCAACGCTGATCTGGACGACAGCTATGCCGCCCGCGTGCCGGGGGTGACGGCGGGCCAATATGTCTGCCTCGCCGTGAGCGACACCGGCACCGGCATGGCGCCGGACGTGATCGCGCGCGCCTTCGATCCCTTCTTCACCACCAAGCCCATCGGCCAGGGCACCGGGCTCGGCCTGTCCATGATCTATGGTTTCGCCCGTCAATCGGAAGGGCAGTGCCACATTTATAGCGAGGTCGGGGCCGGGACCTGCGTGAAGCTCTATCTGCCGCGGTATCGCGATGGCGGTTCCGACCCCTCCGGCGCGCCCGGCCCGGAGGCGCGCGAAAGCGGCGGCCTGGGCGCCGTGGTGCTGGTGGTGGAGGATGATCGCGTGGTGCGCGGTCTCATCCTGGAGGTGCTGCGCGAACTCGGATATGCCGCCATCGCGGCGGAGGACGGCCAGGCCGGCCTCGACCTGCTGATGTCCGACCGGAGGATCGATCTTGTGATCACCGACATCGGCCTGCCGCGCCTCAACGGCCGGCAGATGGTGGACGCGGCGCGCGAGAGGCGGCGCGATCTGAAAGTCCTGTTCATGACCGGCTATGCCGAGAATGCCGCCGTCGCGGCCGGATTCCTGGAGCCGGGCATGACCATGGTGACGAAGCCGTTCGCGGTCGCCCATCTCGCCGCGCGCATCCGCGCCATGCTGGAGCGGGCGCAGGGCTAGTGGTGCGACCGCGAGGGATGGAACCCATCTGTCGCTCGCGGGTCGAACCAAAACGCCTTGATCCACCAAGACCGATCGACATTCAGCGGCGCGTCGAGGCGCTTGGCGTCAGGTGCGCGATTGCCTTTCTTTTACAGGTCGTCGCCTTCTGCGCGTCATGGCCGGGCGATCCACGCCGGGCCGCCCGCGCGGGCCTTGAGCAGCCGATGCCAGCGGTTCCCCGTGGATGCACGGGACAAGCCCGTGCATGACAATGCTCTGCTGCAATGGCGTCAAGCCATGACTGTCGTCCCAACGCCGCCCTGACATTGTCCCGACGCCGCGCGGGTGGCGGGCGGGGCGGCGCGGGGTGTGGTGCGAACTTGCCGGGCGGGTCTTCCGGGCAGGGGTGCGGGGGCAGGGGTGCGGGGCAGGGCTGTCGGGGGCAGCCTGTCCGCGCGCTTTCCTTCCGCCGTGACATCGCGCATGAGGAGGCGGTTCGGGCCGGGCGCCGCGTCGGCGTGCGCGTCGGCGTGCGCGTCGGCGTGTGCCGTGGCTGGGTGTTCGCCGGTTCAGCCCCTTGTTCTGGATGGGTCATGTCCCTGCTTGCCCGCACCTCCACCGTCACGGCCGCGACGCTCGGTTCGCGGGTGATGGGCTTTGCCCGCGATGCCGGCACGGCCGCCGTGCTGGGCGCGGGGCCGGCGGCGGATGCGCTCATGGCCGCCCTCTCCTTGCCGCTGCTGGCGCGCCGGCTGCTGGCGGAAGGCGCGTTCAACGCGGCCTTCCTGCCCGGCCTTGCGACAGCGCGGGCGCGGGGCGGGGATGCGGCGGGCGGGGCGCTCTCGCGCGCGGTGCTGATCCTCCTGGTGGCGCTGCTGCTGGTGCTGGCGGGGCTCGGCGCGCTGTTCATGCCGGCGCTGATCGGCGTGCTGGCGCCGGGCTTTGCGCTCGGCGGCGAGCGGGCGGACCTCGCGGTCGCGTGCGGGCGTATCGCGCTGCTCTACCTGCCTTTGGCGGCGGGGGCAGCGGTGTTCGGCGGCATCGCGAATGCGGGACAGCGGGTGTTTCTGCCGGCGCTGGCGCCGGGGCTCGCCAATGCCGTGGTGCTCTGCGTGATCCTCTATCTCGTCCTCGCCGCCGACCTGGCGACGGGCACGGCGGCGGTGCTGGTCGCCATCGCCCAGGTTGCCGCCGGCATCGCCCAGCTCGCGCTGATGAAGATCGCGAGCCTCGGCGCGCCGGGGGCGCCCTCCCGCGCGCAACCGGGCGGGAGCGACTGGCGCGGCGCCCGTTCCGTGCTGCGCGCCTGCGCGCCCGCCTTGCTGTTCGCCGGCCTCTCCCAATTTCGCCTGCTGATCGCGGCGGCGACGGTCTCCGCTTTGCCGGGCGCGGTGGCGGCTCTGAATTATGCCCAGCGCCTCGTGGACCTGCCGCTCGGCCTGGTCGGCGCGAGCGCCGGGGCGGTGCTGGTGCCGCTGCTGGCGGCGGGCGGGGCAGGGCGGGGACGGCATGCCAGCGGCGCAAGCCTTGCCGCGCTCGCGCTCGCCTTGCCGGCGGGCACCGGGCTCGCCGTGCTGGCGGAGCCCATCGTCGCGGTGCTTTACCAGCGCGGCAGCTTCGATGCGGAAGACGCCCGCCTGACAGCGCTGCTGCTGGCGGCGCTCGCCTTCTCCCTGCCGGCGCAGGGGCTGGAACGGGTGCTTTCCGCCACCGCCCTCACCCATGGCATGACGCGGACCGTGGAGCGGGTGGGCCTCGCCTCGCTGCTTGCCTGCGTGCTCGCCTGCATCGGGCTCGGCGCCGCCTTCGGCCCGGCGGGCGCGGCGAGCGGGGTGGCGGTCTCGGCGAGCTTCAGCGCTTTGACCATCGGCACCTTGCTGGCGCGCGCCGGCCATCTGCATGTGGATGGCGCGCTCGCCCGCGCGGTGGCCGGGCTTGCCGGGGGGTGCGTGCTGATGGCGCTGGTGGTTGGCGGCCTCGCGCAGGCCTGGCCGCATCCCGGCGCGGGCACATTCGCCGCCTTGGGGCGGCTCGTGGTGCTGGTGGGGGCGGGGATGCTCAGCTATGGCGTGGTCGCGCTGCTGGTGCGGCGCCTGCTGCGGCGCGCCACCGGCTGAACGGTCTTTCAATCTTCATTACGAGTACCCTAGGTTGTGCGACCCGCAAAGGAACAGACCATGGCTGAATCCGCGCCCGCCCCCGCTCCCGCCGTTCCCTGCCGCTTCTTCGCTTATCCCACGGCCGACGGGCTCGCTTTGTTCGGCCGCGACTGGGGCACGGTGGGTGATGACCTGCCGGTGGTCTGCCTGCCGGGCGTGACGCGCAATTCGCGCGATTTCGAAGCTTTGGCCGGGGCGCTCGTGGCGCGCGGGCGGCGCGTGGTGGGGCTGGATTTCCGCGGCCGGGGCGGCTCGGCCTTCGGGCCGGTGGCCACCTATACGCCGGCGCAGGAAACGGCGGACACGATCGCCGCCCTCGCCAGCCTCGATATTTCCCGCGCGATCTTCATCGGCACCTCGCGCGGCGGGCTGGTGATGATGGTGCTCTCCCAGGCGCGGCCGGACCTGATGGCGGCGGCGGTGCTGAACGACATCGGCCCGGTGATCGAGAAGGCCGGCCTTGCCCGCATCTCCGGCTATGTGGGCGTGCCGACCTTCACCGACTGGCCCTCCACCGTCGCGCGTCTCAAGGCGAGCCAGGGCTTCCTGTTCCCGGGCCTGGACGATGCCGGGTGGGAGCGCTTCGCCCGCCAGATCTATCGCGACGAATTCGGCGCGCCGGCGCTCGCCTATGATCCGGCGCTGGCCGTGGCCTTCAAGGCGTTCGACCCCAATGCCGAATTGCCGGACATGTGGCCGGGCTTCGAGGCCATGAAGGATATCCCCGTCATGGTGGTGCACGGCGCGCTGTCCGACATTCTCAGTGTCGATACCGTGGCGCAGATGGCGGCGCGTCATCCCGGCCTCGCCGTCCACACGGTGGCGGACGAGGGCCACGCGCCGCTGCTGTGGGATGCGGCGACGCAGGACGCCATCGGCGCCTTCATCGACGCGGCAAATCCGCCCCGCTGAGCGTTCCTCCCCCGCGCGGCATGGCGCTTGCCCACCGGGCCGCTTGCGCCGCGCGGCGGCGGGTGGCATGAGGCGCGCTTCGTCTTCGCGCGCGGCCGTCCGGCCGCTGCGCTGTCATGTCTGACGGCGGTGCTTCGCGCACGCCGGTCTTCGGGAGGTCGCCATGGCGGCGGTCGCGGAACGCGTCTTTTCCGGTGTGCAGCCCACCGGCAACCTGCATCTGGGCAATTATCTCGGCGCCATCAAGCGCTTCGTCGCCCTGCAGGAGAGCCACGACTGCATCTATTGCGTGGTCGATCTGCACGCCATAACCGTGTGGCAGGACCCGGAAGAGCTGAAGCGCCACACGCGCGAGGTCACCGCCGCCTTCATCGCCTGCGGCATCGATCCCACGCGCCATATCGTGTTCAACCAGAGCCAGGTGTCCGGCCATGCGGAACTGGCCTGGATCTTCAATTGCGTCGCCCGCATGGGCTGGCTCAACCGCATGACCCAGTTCAAGGAAAAGGCCGGCAAGGACCGCGAGAATGTGTCGCTCGGCCTGTTCGCCTATCCAAGCCTGATGGCCGCCGACATCCTGCTCTACAAGGCAACCCATGTGCCGGTGGGCGAGGATCAGAAGCAGCATCTGGAGCTGACGCGCGACATCGCGCAGAAGTTCAACGTGGATTTCGCCGCTTCCATCGCCGCCAACGGCCATGGCGAGGGCTATTTCCCGCTCACCGAGCCGCTGATCGCCGGCCCCGCCACCCGCGTCATGAGCCTGCGCGACGGCTCCAAGAAGATGTCCAAGTCCGACCCGTCGGATTTCTCGCGCATCAATCTGACCGACGACAAGGAGGCCATCGCCGGCAAGGTCCGCAAGGCCAAGACCGATCCCGAGCCGCTGCCCTCCGAGGAAGCCGGGCTCAAGGCGCGTCCCGAGGCGGACAATCTGGTGGGCATCTATGCCGCGCTCTCCGACGGCACCAAGCAGGGCGTGCTGGATGAATATGGCGGCGGGCAATTCTCCGCCTTCAAGGCGGCGCTGGTGGATCTGGCGGTGGACAAGCTCGGCCCCATCGCCGGGGAGATGCAGCGCCTGATGGCCGATACCAGCGCCATCGACGCCATTCTCATCGACGGCGCGGCCCGCGCGCGGGTGATCGCCGACCAGACGATCCGCGACGTCAAGGACATCGTGGGCATGGTGCGCGGCTGAGCCGCCCACGGGCGCTGGCGTTTGCTGCGTCCGGCGTCTTCCTCGTCCGGGCTCTCTTTCCGTCTGGCTTCGCCTCGCCCGCCCCCCTTCCTGCGTGGGGGGCGGCGTGGCGTGCGAAAATGCCTGATCCCAGCGAAGCCGGCGCGTAGGTGAGGGGGGCGGGCACAGAATAAGGCGATCACGCGATAATTTGGTTGACCAGGAAATCATCCGGAGATAGTTTCCTAGTCAATCAAAGAGGGTCCCCATGTCACCCGTTCAGTCGCCCGCCCTTCCGCCCGCCACCTCTCTCCCGCCCGTCTCCGATCTCACGGCGCATCTCGGCTTCTGGCTGCGGCTGGTGTCGAACCATGTGTCCCACGCCTTCGCCGCCAAGCTCGCCGCCACCGAGGTGACGGTCGCCGAATGGAGCCTCATGCGCGCGCTCTACGACAAGGCGCCGATGCCGCCCAGCCGGATCGCCGACGACATGGGCCTGACGCGGGGGGCGATCACCAAGCTCGCCGACCGGCTGATCGCAAAGGCGCTGATCGTGCGCGCGGCGAGCCCGGACGACGGCCGCGCGCAGACGCTCGCCCTGACAGAACGCGGCACCGCGCTCGTGCCCGCCCTCGCCGCGCTCGCCGACCGCAACGATGCCGAATTCTTCGATGCCCTCACCCCGGACGAACGGGCGAGCCTGCTGCGGCTTCTGAAAGGCCTGGCCGAGCGCGGCCAAATGACCGCAACCCCGATCGAATGACCGCCCTCGATCCCGACACGGAGAAACACTCATGGACGATCGACAGAAGACCACGGCGCGCACCTGTCTCGACGCCGCCCAGCGCAACACCATGAGCTTTCCGCAGATCGTGGGAGCGCTCGGGGAAGCCGGCTTCGAAAGCTATGCGGTCGATTACCGGCGCGCCACCGCGACCTATTATCTGCC
>NCHM01000174.1 GCA_002257205.1 Rhizobiales bacterium 24-66-13
CCCTATCTGCTGGGGGAACAGTTCACCGCCGCCGACGTGATGGTGGGCAGCAATGTCTGGTACGGGCTGACGCTTCTGAAGGTGATCGAGCCCCGGCCGGTGTTCACCGCCTATGTGGCACGCTGCGAGGCGCGCCCGGCGTTCCAGCGCGCCAACGCCATCGAGGCGGAGGCGCTCGCCGCGTGAGGCCGCGCGCCGGCCCTGTGCGTGGGAGGAAGGCTCCCGCTGTCAGGCGCGCGCGGACGCGCTATAAGGCGGCCATGCTGCCTCTGCTTCCGCTCATCCGGCGCGTGCGCCACGGCCTCACCCTCGGTGTGCGCACCATCGTCATGGACGACGCGCGGCGCGTCCTGCTGGTGCGCCATTCCTATACGCCCGGCTGGCATTTTCCCGGCGGCGGCGTGGATGTGGGCGAAACCACGGAAGAGGCGGCCCGGCGCGAGCTGATGGAAGAAGCGGCCGTCACCGCCGAGGGCCCGCTGGTGCTGCAGGGGCTCTATTTCAATCCGCGCGTCGGCGGACGCGATCATGTGGCCTGCTATATCGTGCCGCGCTTCTCCTTCGAAGCGCTGCCCGGCCCCAATCTGGAGATTCGCGAGGTGCGCTTCTTCCCCCGCGACGCTTTGCCCGAGGATGTCACCGCCGGCACCCTGCGCCGTCTCGCCGAAATCGAAGGTGACCAGCCGCCGGATCCGCGCTGGTAGATCCGCGGACGCACCGGCCGCCCCTCCCTGCCCCGACCTCTCCTCAGTCCCCCTGTCCGCGACCCGTCGCCTTTCTCATTCGCGAGCTTTCCGATGGAAGTGACCTCCGCCCCCTCCCCCGCCGTGGAAATCGCCGCCCTGCTCGGCCGCCTCGGGATTGCGCCCGAAACCCTGCGCGGCGGCACGCTCTTGGCGCGATCGCCGATCACCGGCGAACAGGTCGCCGCCCTGCAGGAAACGCCCGATGTTGCGGCGGCGATCGGCGCGGCGCATGCGGCCTTTCTCGCCTGGCGCGCCGTGCCCGCCCCGCGCCGGGGAGAACTGGTGCGCCTGCTGGGCGAAGAATTGCGCGCCGCCAAGGCCGATCTCGGCCGCCTGGTGACGCTGGAGGCGGGCAAGATCCTCTCCGAGGGATTGGGCGAAGTGCAGGAGATGATCGACATCTGCGACTTCGCCACCGGCCTGTCGCGCCAGTTGCACGGCCTCACCATCACCACCGAGCGCCCCGACCATCGCATGATGGAGACTTGGCATCCCGTCGGCGTGGTCGGCGTGATCTCGGCGTTCAATTTTCCGGTCGCGGTCTGGTCCTGGAACGCGGCGCTGGCGCTGGTGTGCGGCAATGCGGTGGTGTGGAAGCCCTCGGAAAAAACGCCGCTGACTGCGCTCGCCGTCCAGGCCATCTTCCATCGCGCGGCGGCCCGCTTCGGCGATGCGCCGGCCGGCCTCGCCACTTTGCTGATCGGCGGGCGCGAGATGGGGGAGGCGCTGGTGGAGGATCCGCGCGTGCCGGTGGTCTCCGCCACCGGCTCCACCGCCATGGGCCGCGCGGTCGGGCCGCGCCTTGCCGCACGGTTCGCCAAGGCGATCCTGGAGCTGGGCGGCAACAATGCCGCCATCGTCTGCCCCTCCGCCGACCTTGACCTCACGGTGCGCGCGGTGGCCTTCGCCGCCATGGGCACCGCCGGCCAGCGCTGCACCAGCCTGCGGCGGCTGATCGTGCACGAGAGCGTTTACGACGCCCTGCTCGCCCGCCTCAAGGCCGCCTATGGCTCGGTGCGCGTGGGCGATCCGCGCGCGCCGGAAACGCTCGTCGGCCCGCTGATCGATGAGGCAGCCGCGCAAGCCATGGCGCACGCGCTCGCGGCGGCGCGTGCCGAAGGCGGCGCGGTGAACGGCGGGGAGCAGGTCCAGCCGGCCGGCCTTTCGGGCGGCGCCTATGTGCGTCCCGCCTTGGTGGAAATGCCGTCCCAGAGTGCCATCGTGCGGGCCGAGACCTTCGCGCCC
The DNA here is from genome assembly GCA_002257205.1 of Rhizobiales bacterium 24-66-13. Lineage (GTDB taxonomy): Bacteria > Pseudomonadota > Alphaproteobacteria > Rhizobiales > Xanthobacteraceae > NCEH01. Next base: position 1,992 of record NCHM01000174.1, read on the forward strand.
CTCCTCTACGTGCTGCGTTACAAGACCCTGGACGAGGCCATCGCCCTTCAGAACGACGTGCCGCAGGGCCTTGCCTCCTCCATCTTCACCACCGATCTGCGCGAGGCGGAGCGCTTCCTTTCCACCGCCGGATCGGACTGCGGCATCGCCAATGTGAACATCGGCCCCTCGGGCGCCGAGATCGGCGGGGCGTTCGGCGGCGAGAAGGAAACCGGCGGCGGGCGCGAGGCCGGATCGGACAGTTGGAAGGCCTATATGCGCCGCGCCACCAACACCATCAATTACGGCGCGACCTTGCCGCTCGCCCAGGGGGTGAGCTTCGATCTGGACTGAGGCCGCGCGCTGACGACAGGCGGAAGGGATTTCTTGTAAGGCATAAATATTGCTTCATAATCGACACGTTCAGCGTGCGGGAGCCTTGTGAATGCCCTTCATCCACCGCATCGGTCCGCGCAGCTACGTGTTCGCCGACCTCAAGGAGTTGATGGCCAAGGCAACGCCCCTGCGCTCCGGCGACATGCTGGCCGGCATCGCCGCGACCAGCGCGGAGGAGAATGTCGCCGCCAAGATGTGCCTCGCCGAGGTGCCGCTGAAGACCTTCCTCTCCACGGCGCTGGTCCCCTATGAGGTGGATGAGGTCACGCGCCTCATCCTCGACGGGCATGATTTCTCGGCCTTCGTGCCCGTCGCGAGCCTCACCGTGGGCGATTTCCGCGATTATCTCCTGTCGGACGCGGCGACCCCGGAAACCCTCGCCCGCCTCGCCTATGGCCTGACGCCGGAGATGGTGGCGGCGGTCTCCAAGATCATGCGCAACCAGGATCTGATCCTGGTGGCGAAGAAATGCCGGGTGGTCACGCGGTTCCGCAATACCATCGGCCTGCCCGGCACCATGGCCGTGCGCCTCCAGCCCAACCATCCCACCGACGATGCCGCCGGCGTTTCCGCCGCCATTCTCGACGGCCTGCTCTATGGCTGCGGCGATGCGGTGATCGGCATCAATCCCGCCTCCGACAGCCTGCCGGTGCTCGACCGGCTGCTGAAGCTGATGGATGCGGTCATCACGCGTTTCGACATCCCCACCCAGAGCTGCGTTTTGACCCATGTGACCACCTCCATCGAGCTGATGAACCGGGGGGCGCCGGTGGACCTGGTGTTCCAGTCCATCGCCGGGACGCAGGCCGCCAACCGCTCGTTCGGCATTGATCTTTCGGTCTTGCGTGAAGGCTATGACGCCGCCCGGTCGCTGAAGCGCGGCACGCTCGGCGCCAATGCCATGTATTTCGAGACCGGCCAGGGCGCCGCGCTCTCCGCCAATGCGCACCATGGCGTGGACCAGCAGACCTGCGAGGCGCGGGCCTATGCGGTGGCCCGCGCGTTCGAGCCGCTGCTGGTGAATACGGTGGTGGGCTTCATCGGCCCGGAATATCTCTATGACGGCAAGCAGATCATCCGCGCCGGGCTGGAAGATCATTTCTGCGGCAAGCTGCTCGGCGTGCCGCTGGGCGTGGACGTCTGCTACACCAACCATGCCGAGGCCGACCAGGACGACATGGATACCTTGCTCACGCTGCTGGCGGCGGCGGGCGTGACCTATGTGATGGGCATTCCCGGCGCCGATGATGTGATGCTCAATTATCAGTCGACCTCGTTCCACGATGCCCTTTATGTGCGCGAAGTGTTCGGGCTGAAGCGGGCGCCGGAATTCGAAGCATGGCTCCAATCCATGCACATCACCGGGACGGACGGGCGTCTTCTGCCCGCCGATGGCGGCCATCCCCTGCTTGGCTTCGTGGCGGAGCGGGCGGCATGATCGCGCGCGACCCCTGGCTCGCCTTCGCCCGGCATACGCCGGCCCGCATCGCGCTCGGCCGCACCGGCGCGAGCCTGCCGACGCAGGAGGTGCTGCGCTTCGCCCTCGCCCATGCCCAGGCGCGCGATGCGGTCCACACGCCGTTCGACGCCGCCGCCGTGGAGGCGCAGGTGCGCGCGCTCGGCTTTGAGACCATGCAAATCGCCAGCGCCGCGCCGGCGCGCGACATCTATCTGCGCCGGCCCGATCTCGGCCGCCGCCTCGCCGAAGCGAGCCGTGCCGCGCTTGAAACGTCCGCCCACAACCCCGTCGATCTCGCGCTGGTGGTGGCGGACGGGCTCTCGTCCGCCGCCGTGCACGCGCAGGCCGTGCCCTTCCTCGCAGCGCTCAAGCCGTGGATCGAAAAAGAGAAATGGCGCGTCTCCCCGGTCTGCATCGCATCCCAGGCGCGGGTGGCGCTGGGGGATGAGGTGGGCGCGGCGCTCAACGCGCGGGCGGTGCTGGTGATGATCGGCGAGCGGCCCGGCCTCTCCTCGCCGAACAGTCTCGGCCTCTACCTCACCTTCGCGCCCCGCCCCGGACGCACGGATGCGGAGCGCAATTGCATCTCGAACGTGCGAGCCGAGGGGATTTCCCACGATGCCGCCGCCTTCAAGCTGGCGTGGCTGCTGAAGGAGGCGTTGCGCCGGGAAATAACCGGCGTCGATCTGAAGGACGAGAGCGATGCGCTGCTGGAGCACGGGCGCCCGCCGCTCGCGCTTTCGGCCGCCGGCGGCGGCTGACGTTCAGGCACGGTCCTTGCTTTAAGAAATCATAGGCCGGCAACCGGCGTTCCGGTGGCCGCTGGGCAGAGGGCACGATTCATGAGCGCTCAAAAATCTTCCGGCGTCAGCTACACCACGGTCGATGTTAAATATTTCGAGCAACGCGCATTGAAGCGCCATGCCCGCGTCTGGTCGCTGTGGGCGCTGGGCGTCGGCGCGGTCATTTCCGGCCATTTTTCCGGCTGGAATCTCGGCCTCGCCTCGGGCGGATGGGGCGGCATGTTCATCGCCGCCATCATCATCGCGATCATGTATCTCGGCCTCACCTTCTGCATCGCCGAGATGTCGCCCGCTTTGCCCCATACGGGCGCGGCCTATTCCTTCGCCCGCACCACCATGGGCCCCTGGGGCGGCTTCGTGACCGGGCTGTGCGAGAACGTGGAATATGTCATCACGCCGGCCGTGGTGGTGTCCTTCATCGGCTCCTATATGGGCTCGATCTTCGGCACGCCGCCGGAATTCCAGCCGGTCTATTGGATCTTCGGCTACATCATCTTCGTCGGCCTCAACGTGGTGGGCGTGGAACTCTCGTTCAAGGTGACGCTGGTGGTCACGCTCGCGGCGCTCGCCTGCCTGGTGGCGTTCTGGGTCAGCGCGATCCCGGTCATGGACTTCTCGCGCTGGGCGCTGAACATGGGCGTCGGGCCCGACGGCACGGCGGTGGAACTGCCCAATGGCGGCGGGCCGTTCCTGCCGTTCGGCATCGGTGGCGCGCTCGCGGCCATGCCGTTCGCGGTCTGGCTGTTCCTCGCCATCGAGCAATTGCCGCTGGCGGCGGAAGAATCCGTCGATCCCAAGACCGACATGCCCAAGGGCATCATCGCCGGCATGGCGACGCTGATCGTCTCCGCCTTCATGATCCTGTGGCTGAATTCCTCGGTGGCGAACGGCGCATTCGGCCTGTCCACCTCGCTGGAACCCCTGCTCGACGGCTTCAAGGCGATATATGGCACGGGCATCGCCAGCCTGCTGGCGCTGGTCGCGGTGGTGGGGCTGATCGCCTCCTTCCACACCATCATCTACGCCCAGGGCCGGCAGATCTATTCGCTGTCGCGCGCCGGTTATTTCCCGCGCAGCCTGTCGATCACCCACGGCAGCCGCAAGACGCCGCACGTGGCCATGATCGCCGGAGCGGTGGTGGGGCTCGTGATCATGCTGGCGATCTGGTTCACGCTCGGCGTGGAAGCAGGTGCGACCGTGATCGGCGGCACGCTGCTGAACATGGCGGTGTTCGGCGCCATGCTCTCCTATGTGATGCAGGCACTGTCGTTCATCCTCATGCGGAAGAACATGCCGCAGATCGCCCGGCCCTATGTGAGCCCGTTCGGCATTCCCGGAGCGGTGGCCACCATCGTGATCGCGCTGGTGACCATCTATTTCCAGCTGTCCGATCCCATCTATCGCGCCGGCGTCATCGGCGTGGCGATCTGGTTCGCCATCGGCATGGCCTATTTCGCCGTCTACGGGCGCCACAAGCTGGTGCTCTCGCCCGAGGAGGAATTCGCCCTCTCCAAGGGCACGGCCGAATATAAGAGCTATTGAGGCCGAGCATCGCGAGACCATTCGCGCAAAAACACTCCCGCGGGCACGCCAAGCGGCCGCGGGAGGACGTCACGACCAAACGGGGTCAGACGTGCTCGACGGACACCACGCGATAGGTGTGCATCTCGTCATCCTCGCGGATCGAGACATATTCGCCGGGCGCGAAGGCTTCATCGCCGAAGCGGTAGCCGGACTCGTCATCCTCGTCGCCGGACACATCATAGCGGAACGCCCAGCTTCCGCCGGGCCGGCGCACCAGATGGCCGATATCGTCCGCCTCGCCGGGCCGGAAGCGCACCACCCGGCAGGCGGCGCGATTGGCGTGCCACAGATCGGCGTCGATGCGGCCGTTCTCATCCAGCGGCGCGACGAAGGAATAGCCGAAATTGCGTGACCCCTCGGGGTGATCCTTTTCGCGCGCGAGTTCGAGACGGATCTCGCGGAAGGAATGAGGCAGTTGGCTCATAAAATGTCTCCTCGGGCGTTGCCCGTCGCCGATTCCGGTCTGGGCTCCTTTCATGCCGCAGGAATAAAAGTGACGCCAGTTACGGACATTCACTTAGGCAAAAGCCCGCGCAAAATATTTACTTTCCTTGATCCAGGCCAATGCGCCCGTTGCCGCTCGTGGCATGTTAAACTCTTATGCCAGTGCGGAGACGGACCATGAGCGACGCTTCGACTTTTCCCGACTTCACCAAAGCCTTCGCCGAGATGTGGCCCGGCAAAACCCCGGCGCTCGGCTGGCCGATGGCCGCGGCCCGCGTCTATTGGATCGAGCTGCCGGTGGCCATCAACGCCCATCTGCAACGCTTCGCCACCGCCCAGCTCCAGGAGCAGATGCGCCTGATGAGCGAAATGGCGAAGCCCGACGCGGCGACCTCGGTGTTCACCAAGGAAGCCGCCTTCCTTCAGCAATCCGCGTTCGCCTGGGGCACGGAAGTGCTCGAGATCGTGGAATTGTGCAAGGAGAAGCTGCTGGACCCCACCGCTCCGGCCGAGGATCCGGATACGAGTTATCGTCACGCCGCCTGAGCCGCGTGATGCATATGAAAGGCTGCGGCGTCGCTCATGCCGCGGCAGCCGGGGTGTTCGCCTGGAGCGCGGCTCCAGGCAAGCCGCCGGTGCGGCGCCCGGCTCACGCCGTAGGGCCGAACCCTTCCAGCACGATCTTGCCCCGCGCCCGGCCGCTTTCGAGCAGGCTGTGGGCGCGCCGCAGATTGGCGGCGTTGATCGGGCCATAGGTTTCCGTGAGCGTGGTGCGAATTTCGCCCGCATCCACGAGGCCGCTGACCTCGTTCAGGATGGCGTGCTGCGCCTCCATGTCCGCCGTCTCGAACATCGAGCGGGTGAACATGAGTTCCCAATGCACCGACACGCTCTTGCG
>NCHM01000175.1:0-7502 GCA_002257205.1 Rhizobiales bacterium 24-66-13
TGTTCGTCGCGCTCAATCTCGTGGTCGACCTCGGCCAGGCGCTCCTCGACCCCCGGATCAAACGGTGATGACCCTGATTGCCGCCAAGGACACCCCCGCAACGGACACCCGCGCACCCGAAAAAGCCGAGCGGCCGCAAGGATATTGGCATGGCGTCGCCAAGCGCGTGCTGCGCGACAAGGCCACCATGTTCTGCCTGCTGGTGCTGCTGCTCATGTTCCTCGCCATCGTGTGCGCGCCGCTGATCGCGCCCTATGACCCCTATGTGGGCAGCATGGCGCGGCGGCTGAGGCCGGTGGGCACGCCGGGACATTTGCTCGGCACCGACGAGCTCGGCCGCGACATGCTCACCCGCCTGCTCTATGGCGGGCGCCTCTCCTGGTTCATCGGCATCATGCCGGTGGCGATCGCCTTCGTCATCGGCTCCTCGCTCGGCGTCATCGCGGGCTTTGCCGGCGGCTGGCTGAACATGCTGATCATGCGCGCCACCGACGTGTTCTATGCCTTCCCCTCGGTGCTGCTGGCGGTGGCGGTGAGCGGCGCGCTCGGGCCGGGCATCTTCAACGCCATCCTCGCGCTGACCCTGGTGTTCATCCCGCCGCTGATCCGCATTTCGGAAAGCACGACGGCCGGCGTGCGCGCGCTCGATTATGTGGAGGCGGCGCGCGCCACCGGAGCGGGGCCGTTCACCATCATCCGCGTGCATGTTCTGCCGAACGTGATGGGGCCGATCTTCGTCTATGCGACCGGCCTGATCAGCGTCGCCATGATCCTCGGCGCGGGCCTTTCCTTCCTCGGGCTCGGCACCCGCCCGCCGGAAGCGGAATGGGGGCTGATGCTCAATACGCTGCGCACCTCGCTCTACAACAAGCCGTTGCTGGCGATGCTGCCGGGCATCTGCATCTTCGTGACCTCCATCTGCTTCAACATGGTCAGCGACGGACTGCGCGGCGCCATGGAGGTGAAGAACTAGCCCGGACATGAACAGCCGCACCTCTCTTGCCACCCGTCATGGCCGGGCTTGTCCCGGCCATCCACGCGGCGCCGCCGGGAATGGCTTTCGCGGAAGCTCTAGCGGCAGGGCGTGGATCCCCGGGACAAGCCCGGGGATGACGAAGCGGTAAATCACGCAAGAGCCGGCGCAGACCGGCGAGCGAAGATTTCAAAAAAATACGCGAACCAAGAACACACGAACCTTCCAGGAGTCCTCGATGCCACCCTTCGATTTGACGCGCCGCACCCTGCTCACCGGCACCGCCGTCACGGCGGCGGCCGCCACCCTCGGCGGCCTGCCGCGCCCGGTGTTCGCGCAGGCCGCCTCCAGCCTGAACTACGGCATCTCCATGACGGACGTGCCGCTGACCACCGGCCAGCCGGACCGTGGCGCCGGCGCCTATCAGTTCACCGGCCTCACCATTTATGACCCGCTGGTGGCGTGGGAACTCGACGTCGCCGACCGCCCCGGCAAGATGATCCCCGGCCTTGCCACCTCGTGGGAGGCAGACCCCGCCGACCGCAAGAACTGGATCTTCAAGCTGCGCGAGGGCGTCAAATTCCACGACGGCTCGCCATTCAACGCGGACGCGGTGATCTGGAACCTGGAAAAGGTCATGAACACCCAGGCGCCGCAGTTCGACGCCCGCCAGGCCGCGCAGGTGAAGCCCCGCCTGCCCTCGCTCGCGTCCTACAAGAAGATCGACGACATGACGGTGCAGATCACCGCCAAGGGCGTGGACGCGCTGTTCCCCTATCAGATGATGTGGTTCCTCATCTCCTCGCCCACCCAGTACCAGAAGGTCGGCGGCGATTGGGCGAAGTTCGCCATGGCGCCGTCGGGCACCGGCCCGTTCAAGATGGGCGAACTGGTGCCGCGCGTGCGCGTGGAGCTGCTGAAGAACCCCGATTATTGGGACAAGAAGCGCCTCGCCAAGGTGGACAAGCTCACCCTCACCTGCATTCCCGAGGACCTGTCGCGCGCCAGCGCCTTGCTGTCCAACCAGGTGGACCTGATCGAATCCCCCGCGCCGGACAGCGTCTCGCGCCTCAAGCAGGCGGGCATGCGCCTTTCCACCAACGTGGTGCCGCACGTGTGGAACTACCATCTCTCCATGATCGAGGGCTCGCCCTGGCGTGACGTGCGCCTGCGCCGCGCGGCGAACCTCGCCATCGACCGCGACGCGGTGGTGGAATTGATGAACGGCCTCGCCGTGCCGGCGGTCGGGCAGGTGCCCCAGTCCAGCCCCTGGTTCGGCAATCCGAGCTTCAAGATCCGCTACGACATGGACGCGGCGCGCAAGCTCGTGAGCGAGGCCGGCTATTCCAAGGACAAGCCGCTCAAGGTGAAGTTCATCGTGCCGACCGGCGGCACCGGGCAGATGCTGTCCATGCCGATGAACGAATTCGTGCAGCAGAGCTGGGCGGAAGTGGGCATCGCGCTGGAGCTTCAGCCGGTGGAGCAGGAAGTCGCCTACACCGCATGGCGCAAGGGCGCGGCCGACCCGAGCCTTGCCGGCATCACCGGCTCCAACGTGGCCTATGTCACCAGCGACCCGTTCTATGCCATCGTGCGCTTCTACGGCTCCAAGCAGATCGCCCCGGTCGGCGTTAACTGGAGCCACTATAAGAATGCCGAGGTTGACGCGCTCTGCGACCAGATCACCGCCACGTTCGATCCGGCCGAGCAGGACAAGCTGCTGGCCAAGGTGCACGAAAAGGTGGTGGACGACGCGGTGCAGGTGTGGGTAGTCCACGATGTGTACCCGCACGCGCTCTCGCCGAAGGTGAAGAGCTACACCCAGGCGCAGCACTGGTTCCAGGACCTGACCACGCTCTCCTGACCACGCTCTCCTGAGCCTGGATCTTCAGAAAATCGCGAAGGGGCGCCTGCGGGCGCCCCTTTTTTGCGGGCGCCCCTTTTTATGGGCGAACGCCTGCGCGCTTCCGCCTTCGGTGCCCCCCTCCCCAGCCCTCCCCCGCAAGCGGGAGAGGGGGCGCGCTGGTACTTGGGGAGAGATGTGTTCCCGCGCGAAACCGCCCGCATCCCCTCTCCCGCTTGCGGGGGAGGGTTAGGGAGGGGGCATGCGCAGAGCGGCGAAGAGACGGCCCAGGAAGACCCGCGCGATCACCAGGCCTGCGCGGAGGCCGGGAAGACTTCGGATTTGCTGCCGCGCGGGTCGCAGCCGGCTTCCAGCATGCCGTCGGCATGGCGCTCCGCCGCCAGCAGGAAGCCTTCGGTCCAGTCCGGCCCCACGGACAATTCATGCCCGCGCGCGGCAAGGCTTTCGAACACCGGTTCCCCGAACCGCTCCTCGATGCGCAGCCGGCTCGGGAAAAAATCATGCGGGGCGAAGAAGCCGGGGAAATGCTCGCTGGAGAATTTCGGCGCCTCAATCGCCGCCTGCACCGGCATGCCGAACACCAGACGATTGAGCAGGAATTGCAATTGCCACTGGTCCTGCTGGTCGCCGCCCATGGAGCCGCAGGCGATGGTGGGACGGCCGTCCACCGTGACCAAAGTGGGGCTGATGGTGGTGCGCGGCCGTTTGCCCGGCGCCACCACATTGGGGTGGTTGGACGGGCCCATGTGGAAATTCGATAGCCGGTTGCCGAGCGGGAAGCCAAGCGCCGGCATCACCTCGGCCGACTTGATCCAGGCCCCCGACGGCGTGAAGGCGCAGGCGTTGCCCTCAGCATCCATGGTGTCCACATGCACCGTGCCCGCGCCCCAATTGGTGAGCGGACGCCGCTGCGACGCCGCGAGCAGGGCCACATCCTCCACCGGATCGCCGGGCCGCATCTCGGCGCTGGCCTTGGCCATGTCAACGAGCTTTGCGCGCAGCGCGCCGTACGTATCCGACAGCAGCGCATCCACCGGGACGGAGACCTGGCGGGTATCGGCGTAATATTGCTCGCGGTCGGCGAAGGCGAGCTTCATCGCCTCCACCACCAGATGCACATATTCCGCGCTGTTGTGGCCGAGCGCTTGAAGATCAAAAGATTTCAGGATGGACAGGGTCTGCAAGAGCGCCGGCCCCTGGGTCCAGGCGGAGGTCTTGTGGATGCGGGCGCCGGCGTAATCGATGGACACCGGCGCCTCCACCGGCACCTCGAACGCATCGAAATCCGCGCGGGTCAGCAGGCCGTCATTGGCGTCGGAAAAGGCCACCATCTGCGCCGCGACATCGCCCTTGTAGAAGGCATCGAACACCGCCTGGAGGCCCTGTTCGCGCGTGCCGCCGGCGGCTTTCTCGGCCGAGACGAGATAATCGATCATGCCGGCGAAGGCGGGATTGGTCATCGCCGAACCCTCGGCGGGCAATGCGCCGTCGCGCAGATAGAGCGCCGCGCTGCCCGGCCATTGGGCCAGGAACTTCTCGCGATTGTCGGCGATGCCGAACTTGTGCTGGCGGATCAGCCCGGCATGGACCGGAAAGCCGGTGCGGGCGAGATCCAGCGCACGGGCAGAGAGATCGGCGAAGTTCATGCGGCCATAGCGCTGGGCGGCGACGATGAGCGCGCCGAAGGCACCCGGCACGCCGGCGGCGAGAATGCCCTCGGCTGGCACCACCTCATGGCCGCGCGCGCGGAACGCTTCCGGCGTCGCCCGGCCCGGCGCCACCATATTGCCGTTGATGCAGATCACCGCGCCCGTGCCCGCAGGCGCGATGAGGATCGGGCATTCCCCACCGATGGTGTGCATGTTCGGGTTCAGCAGGCCCTCCACCAGGGTCGCCGCCACCGCCGCGTCGATGGCATTGCCGCCGGCCTTCAGCGCATCGATCCCAGCGGCGGAGGAGAAATAATGGTGCGAGGCGACCACGCCGCGGCGTCCGAAGATGCGCGCATAAAAGGTCGTCGCCTCTGTGGGCGCCGTGCGGAAACTGCGTTCGCTGGCCACGTTCATTCCAATGCCCTTTCCTCGGCGTCCCGCCTTGCGTGATGTTTCTATGAAGGAAAGATGTTTTCGCTTCAATGCGAAAGCGCGCATGGCTCCGCCCCTCGGCCCGCCGCTGGAGCAGTCGCGCGCGCAGGCGACCTATCCCTGCCCGCAACGAAAAAGGGGCCCCGGCGGGGGGCCCCTTGAACGGCGGCGCGGCGCGATCGGCTATTTCGCCGCGCGCTCGCGGAGCGTCTGAACCAGCGCGATAACCTCGCCGACGATGCCGCGGCGGAACAAGGAGACGACGACCACGAAGATCACGCCCTGGATCACCAGCACCCACTCGCCGAACGTGGCCAGATAATTCTGCATGGTGACGATGATGGTCGCCCCCACCACCGGACCGAGCACGGTGCCCATGCCGCCGACGAGCGTCATCAGGATGACCTCGCCGGACATTTGCCAGGCGACGTCGGTGAGCGAGGCGAGCTGGAACACGATGGTCTTGGTGGAACCCGCCAGCCCCGCAAGGGCGGCGGACAGGACCAGGGCCAGCACCTTGTACTGGTTGACCCGATAGCCGAGCGAGATGGCGCGCGGCTCATTCTCGCGGATCGCCTTCAGCACCTGCCCGAAGGGCGAATGGATGGTGCGGTAGATGATGGCAAATCCGATCAGGAAGATGCCCAGCACCACATAATAGAGATTGACGTCCTTGGAGATGTCCAGGAAGCCGAACATGGTCGAGCGGGGCACCGCCTGCAAGCCGTCCTCGCCGCCGGTGAACGGCGCCTGGAGACAGAAGAAGAAGAACATCTGCGACAGCGCGAGGGTCACCATCGCGAAGTAAATGCCGACCCGGCGGATCGCCAGCAGGCCGGTGAGCAGCCCGAGCAGCGCCGCGAACACGGTGCCAGCGAGGATGCCGAACTCGGGCGGGAAGCCCTTCACCTTCACCAGATAGGCGGTGATATAGGCGGCACCGCCGAAGAACATGGCATGGCCGAACGACAGCAGCCCGGTGTAGCCGAGCATCAGGTTGAAGGCGCACGCGAACAGCGAGAAGCACAGCACCTTCATGAGGAACACGGGATAGACCGCGAACGGCGCCGCCAGCAGCAGCCCCAGCGCCACCAGCGCGAGCGCGATGCGGGCGGGGGTGAAGCCGTTGGCGGCGGTGGGCACGGGGGCGACGGCGGGGGAGGACGCGGAAGTCATGATGGCCTCACTTCACCGTGCCGAACAGGCCGGCGGGCTTCACCAGAAGCACGAGGGCCATAATGACGAAGATCACCGTGGACGAGGCCTCGGGATAGAAGACCTTGGTCAGTCCCTCCACGAGGCCGAGGCCGAAGCCGGTGACGATGGCGCCCATGATCGATCCCATGCCGCCGATCACCACCACCGCGAACACCACGATGATGAGATTGGAGCCCATGGTGGGGCTGACCTGATAGGCGGGCGCCGCGAGCACGCCGGCGAGCGCGGCAAGGCCCACGCCGAAACCATAGGTCAGCGTGATCATGCGAGGCACGTCGATGCCGAACGCCTGGACGAGGTCCGGCCGCTCGGTCGCCGCGCGCAGGTAGGAACCGAGCTTGGTGCGCTCGATCACGAACCAGGTGGCGATGCACACCACCAGCGAGGCCACCACCACGAAGGCCCGGTAATTGGGCAGGAACATGAAGCCGAGATTGGTGCCGCCCGGCAGCGGATTGTTATACGGCAGGCCGGAGGCGCCATATTGGCGGCGGAACAGCCCTTCCAGGATCAGCGCCAGGCCGAAGGTCAGCAGCAAGCCGTAAAGGTGGTCCAGATGATAGAGTCGGCGCAACAGCAGCCGCTCGATGATCATGCCGATCACCGCCACCACGATGGGCGCGAGCACCAACGCGCCCCAGAACGGAATGCCGGCATAATTCAGCAGCATCCAGGCCCCGAAGGCCCCCATCATATATTGGGCGCCGTGGGTGAAATTGATGACGTTCAACAGCCCGAAGATCACCGCGAGCCCGAGGCTCAGCATGGCATAGAAGGCGCCGTTGATCAGGCCCAGCAGCAACTGGCCGAACAAGGCCTGAGGGGCGATGCCGATTAGCTCGAACATGGATCGGTCTCTGCAACAGGAGAGAGCGGGCCGGCGTGACGCCGGCCCGCGGACGCCATCAGGTCTTTTTGACCAGCGGGCAATCGCCCTGGTCGAGCGGACGGAACGCCTCATTGGCGGGGATCGTCGCCTTCAAGGTGTAATAATCGTACGGATACTTGGATTCCGACGGCTTCTTCACCTCGAACAGGAACATGGGGTGGATCTGGCGGCCGTCGGCGCGCACTTCACCCTTGCCGAACAGCTTGTCGTCGGTGGGCAGCTTCTTCATCTCGGCCACCACGGCCGCGCCGTCCTTGGCCGATTTCAGGGCTGCGACGGCCTTCAGATAATGGGTCACGCCGCTATAGACGCCGGCCTGCACCATGGTCGGGTGCACGCCGCGATTGGCCGCCGCGAACTCCTTGGCGAAGGCGCGGTTGGCGTCTGTCATGTCCCAATACCAGGCCGAGGTCAGGTTCAGGCCCTGCGCGGTCTTCAGCCCGAGCGAATGCACGTCGGAGAGGAAGATCAGCA
>NCHM01000175.1:7604-9347 GCA_002257205.1 Rhizobiales bacterium 24-66-13
TCGCGCTCCAGCGCATGGCCGAAGGCATAGTCGGCGGTGAGGAAGAACCAGGTGTCCCCGCCGTTCTTGGTGATCGCCTTGCCGGTGCCGTTGGCCAGCGCCCAGGTGTCATAGGTCCAGTGCACGGTGTTGGGCGTGCAGGCCTTGCCCGTGAGGTCGGAGCTGGCGGCGCCGGAATTGATGAACACCTTGTTCTTTTCCTTGGTCACCTGGTTCACGGCCAGGGCGACGCCGGAATTGGGCACGTCGACGATCACGTCGACGCCGTCCACATCATACCATTGGCGGGCGATCGAGGTGCCCACGTCGGCCTTGTTCTGGTGGTCGGCGAACACGACCTCCACTTTCAGGCCCTTCGCGGCGGCATTGAAATCCTCGACCGCCTTCTTGGCGGCCCACACCGAGCCGGGTCCGCCGAGATCGGCATAGAGCCCCGACTGGTCGTTGAGGACGCCGATCTTGACCGGAATCGGCGTGGTTTGGGCCTGGGCGGCGGTGACGGCGAAGAGACTCGCGGCCGCCATGAACATGGTTGCAAGACGCATCTTGTTTCCTCCTCCGGCAAGGCAGCCGGTTGCGTTTTTTCCGAAAACCCGGCGTCAGACGCCGAGAAAGGCTTCGAGACGCGCCGCGTTTTCCGCGATCTTGTCGTTGGGGACCATGTCCACCACCTTGCCGTGCTCCACCACATAATGGCGGTCCGCGACGGTCGAGGCGAAATGGAAGTTCTGCTCCACGAGCAGCACGGTGAAGCCCCTGGTCTTCAGCGCACGAATGATGTCGCCGATATGCTGCACGATCACCGGCGCCAACCCTTCGGTCGGCTCGTCGAGCAGCAGCAGCTTCGCCCCCGTGCGCAGGATGCGGGCGATCGCCAGCATCTGCTGTTCGCCGCCGGACAGCTTGGTGCCCTGGCTGTTGCGCCGTTCCTCCAGGCGGGGGAACAGATCGTGGATCTCGTCCACGGAGAGGCCGCCAGGCAGCACCACCGGGGGAAGCAGCAGGTTTTCGCGCACGTTCAGGCTGGCGAAAATGCCCCGTTCCTCGGGACAATAGCCGATGCCGAGGCGCGCGATATGGTTGGGCGCGAGCTTCACGGTCTCGTTGCCGTCGTAGCGGATCGAGCCTGTGCGCTTGCGCAGCAGGCCCATGATGGCGCGCATGGTGGTGGTCTTGCCGGCGCCGTTGCGGCCCAGCAGCGTCACCACCTCGCCGGGGTGGATGTCGAAGCTCATGCCATGGAGCACATGGCTTTCGCCATAATGCCCATGCAGGTCGCGCACCGCGAGCAGCGGCGCGGCAGAGGCCGCCTCACCCATGGCCATGCCCCGTTCCCATGTATGCCTCGATCACTTGCGGGTTCTTGGAGACTTCCGAATACGGTCCCTCGGTGAGGATCTCGCCCCGCGCCAGCACGGTGATGGCGTCCGACAGGTCCGCGACCACCGAAAGATTGTGCTCCACCATCAGCACGGTGCGGTTGGCGGACACGCGCTTGATGAGGTCGGCGGTGCGGGCGATATCCTCGCGCCCCATGCCGGAGGTCGGCTCGTCGAGTAGCAGCATTTCCGGTTCGAGCGCGAGCGTGGTGGCAATTTCCAGCGCCCGCTTGCGGCCGTAGGGCAGTTCCACCGCCTCATGCTTGGCGTAGGAGGTGAGGTCCACTTCCTCCAGCAATTGCATGGCGCGCTCGTTCAGCGCGTCGAGCGAACGCTCGGACCGCCAGAAATGGAACGAATTGCC
>NCHM01000176.1 GCA_002257205.1 Rhizobiales bacterium 24-66-13
GATGTATGTCTATGACGAGTTCGACCGTACTTTCCTCCAGGAGCGGGTCCGCGAGTTCCGCGACCAGGTCGAGCGCCGCCTCAGCGGCGAATTGAACGAAGAAGAGTTCAAGCCGCTGCGGCTGATGAACGGCGTGTATCTGCAATTGCACGCTTATATGCTGCGGATTGCGATCCCCTACGGCACCCTCTCGGCCCCGCAGATGCGCGTGCTCGCCCATGTGGCGCGCCGCTATGACCGCGGCTATGGGCATTTCACCACCCGGCAGAACATCCAGTTCAACTGGATCAAGCTCGCCGAACTGCCCGACGCCATGGACGACCTCGCCAAGGCCGGCATGCACGGGCTCCAGACCTCGGGCAATTGCATCCGCAACACCACCACCGACCAATGGGCCGGCGCCACGCCGGAAGAGATCGAGGACCCGCGCCTCTATGCGGAAATCATCCGCCAGTGGTCGACGCTGCATCCCGAGTTCACCTATCTGCCGCGCAAGTTCAAGATCGCCATCACCGCGGCCAAGCACGATCGCGCCGCCATCCGCGTGCACGACATCGGCCTGCGCCTGCATAAGAGGGATGGGGAAACCGGCTTCGAGGTGATCGTCGGCGGCGGCCTCGGCCGCACCCCCTTCATCGGCAAGACGGTGCGCGAGTTCCTGCCCAAGCGCGACCTGCTCTCCTATCTGGAAGCGATCCTGCGCACCTATAATTCCGGCGGCCGGCGCGACAATATCTACAAGGCGCGCATCAAGATCCAGGTGCATGAAATCGGCACCGAGGAATTCACCCGCCGGGTGGAAGAGGAATGGGCGCAGATCAAGGACGGCGCCCTCGCCCTCGACGAAGCCGCTCTCGACACCATCCGCGCCCACTTCCAGACCCCGGATTTCGAAATTCTGCCCGAACAGGCGCCGGAACTCGCCGAATCCTTGGCGAAGGACCGCGAATTTGCCCGCTGGCATGCGAATTCCGTGAATGCCCACAAGGTGCCGGGCCACGCCATCGTCACCATTTCGCTGAAGCCGGTCGGCAAGCCGCCGGGCGATGCCACCGCCGAGCAGATGGACGCCATCGCTGATCTTTCCGAGCGTTACGGCTATGGCGAGATCCGCGTCGCCCACGAGCAGAACCTGACCTTGCCCCATGTGCGCCAAAAGGACCTCTACGCCTTGTGGCAGCAGCTTTCCGCCCAGGGCCTCGCGACCCCCAACGTCGGCCTCGTGACCGACATCATCGCCTGCCCGGGCCTGGATTATTGCGCACTCGCCAACACCCGCTCGATCCCGCTCGCCCAGCGCATCACCGAGCGCTTCGCCGACAATGACCGCATCGCCGACGTGGGGCGCATGCACATCAACATCTCCGGCTGCATCAATGCCTGCGGCCACCACCATGTGGGCCATATCGGCATTCTCGGGGTGGAGAAGAAGGACCAGGAATTCTACCAGATCACCTTGGGCGGAAAGGCCAATCACAAGGCGCGCCTGGGCGAATTGCTGGGGCCTGCGGTCTCCGAGACCGAGGTGGTCGATGTGGTGGAACGCATCGTCGATACCTATCTCGCGCTGCGCCACGACAAATCCGAAAGCTTCATTTCCGTGGTCCAGCGCCTCGGCATCGAGCCCTTCAAGGAGCGCGCCTATGTCGCTGGTTAAGAACGGCGTCGCCGCTGCCGACCCCTTCGTGCGCGTTGAAGATGGCGCGCCCCTGCCCTCCGGGCCGGCGCTGATCCCGCTCGCCCGCTTCCTGGCCGAGCACGAAGCGCTTGCCGGCCGGAACGAGCCGGTGGGTGTGCTGGTGCCCAATGACGCGGACGTGCGCGCGCTGGAACAGCACCTGCACCAGATCGCCTTGATCGTGCTGACCTTTCCGAAGTTCCGCGATGGCCGCGCTTACACCCAGGCGCGGCTGCTGCGCGAACGGCTCAGCTTCACCGGCGAGCTCCGCGCGGCCGGCAATGTGCTGCGCGACCAATTGCTGATGATGGTGCGCTGCGGCTTCAACGCGTTCGAGATTTCCAAGCCCTCCGACGCCGGCGCCCTGGAAGATGCGTTGAAGACCTATTCCGTTTTCTACCAGCCCACGGCCGATGGACGTCCCACCGCCCTGCGGGCCCGCCTTGCCGCTGCGCGGCAGGGCTGAGGACTTTGCCATGAGCGATCTGTCGCCCCTGCCCGAACTCGAAGTCACGCTCGCGCGCCACGCCGCCCTGCTGGATGCGCGGCTGGAGGATGCCGACCCGCTGGCGATTATCGCCGCCGCGCAGGACGCCTTCCCCGGCCGGGTGGCCAATGTGTCGTCCTTCGGCGCGGAATCGGTGGTGTTGCTGCACATGGTTGCGCAGGTGGACCGCACGATGCCGGTGCTCTTCCTCAACACCGGCCATCTCTTTCCCGAGACTTTGGCCTATCGCGATCAACTCATCGACCGTCTCGGCCTGACGCAGGTTCTGACCTCCCATCCCGACGAAGCCGCCCGCACGGCGCGGGACGGCGACAATGATCTCTGGACCTCGGACACCGACGCCTGCTGCGCCCTGCGCAAGGTGGAGCCGCTGGAGCGCGCGCTCGCGCCCTTCGATGCCTGGCTGAACGGGCGCAAGCGCTACCAGGCCACGACGCGCCTGCGCATTCCGGTGGTGGAAGCGGATGGCCATCGCATCAAGTTCAACCCGCTCGCGGCCCTTGGCCCGGCGGAAATCGCGGGATGGATCCATGCCCACGGACTGCCCGAGCACCCGCTGAAAAAATTCGGCTTCGCCTCCGTCGGCTGCATGCCCTGCACCAGCCGCGTCGCGCCGGGCGAGGATGCGCGCGCTGGGCGCTGGCGGGGTGCGGCCAAGACGGAATGCGGCATTCACCTGAAAAGAACCGCCTGAACGTGTAATATAAAAATCTATCGATTTTGTTGAGTTAAAATATTGACCGGCCGGGAAAGCGGTGACATCGTTCGTAAATCCGAACGATCCCTCGTCCCGGTCGCCATGGCGTCCGGTGCGGCAGGGATATGCCAACCGGAGGAACCATGTCCGCTCGCTTCCCATTTTCCCGCCTCGCTGCGGCGGCCACTCTGGCCCTTTCGCTCGCGGCCGCGCCGGCCCTCGCCGCCGAGGTGACGTTGCTCAACGTCTCCTATGATCCGACCCGCGAATTCTATGTGGAATTCAACAAGGCGTTCGCGGCGAAGCTGGCCACGGACAATCCCGGCACCACGCTGACGGTGCGCCAGTCCCACGGCGGCTCCGGCAAGCAGGCCCGCTCGGTGATCGACGGGCTGGAAGCCGACGTGGTGACCCTCGCCCTCGCCTATGACATCGACGCCATCGCCGCGCGCGGCCTGCTGGCGGCCGATTGGCAAAAGCGCCTGCCGGACAATGCGGCGCCCTACACCTCGACCATCGTTTTCCTGGTGCGCAAGGGCAATCCCAAGGGCATCAAGGATTGGAACGACCTCATCAAGCCCGGCATCAAGGTGGTGACGCCGAACCCGAAGACCTCCGGCGGGGCGCGCTGGAATTATCTCGCGGCCTGGGGCTATGCGCTCAAGCACAATGGCGGAGATGAGGCCAAAGCCAAGGCGTTCGTCGCTGCCCTGTTCAAGAACGCGCCCGTGCTGGATACCGGCGCGCGCGGCTCTACCGTCACCTTCGTCGAGCGCGGCATCGGCGATGTGCTGATCGCCTGGGAGAACGAGGCCTATCTCTCCATCAACGAGCTGGGGCCAGACAAGTTCGACATCATCACCCCCTCGCTCTCGATCCTGGCGGAACCGCCGGTTGCGGTGGTCGACAAGGTCGTGGACAAGCACGGCACCCGCAAAGTTGCCGAAGACTATCTGAAATATCTCTATTCGCCGGAAGGCCAGGAGATCGCTGCCAAACACTATTACCGCCCGCGCGATCCCGCGATCGCGGCAAAATACAAAGACAAGTTCGCGCCGGTGGAGTTATTCACCATAGATCAGGTGTTCGGTGGTTGGGCAAAGGCGCAGAAGACGCACTTCTCCGACGGCGGCGTCTTCGACCAGATCTATTCAAATTGATCTGGACCGAACATCTCCCACTCCTGGTTCCAGGGGTGGGAGCAACCGGCCCGCGGCGGATGTGGCGCCTGCGCCGGTTTCGCCTTCTCTTCCCCCCTTTCCCCAGCGCCCTCATGGGATCAGGATCGCCGGCATCGGGGATCTGACCGAAAGAACACGATGGCCACTGCCACCGCATCGCGGCTCACCTTCCGCAAGCCGAGCGTCATTCCGGGTTTCGGCCTCACCTTCGGGCTCACGCTGACATGGCTGTGCCTGATCGTTCTGCTGCCGCTGTCCGCTTTGTTCCTCAAGACCAGCGAGTTGAGCTTCGACCGGCTCCTGGTCATCATGAGCAATGCGCGCACCTTGCATGCGTTGCAGATTTCGTTCGGCCTCTCGCTCGCCGCCGCCGCCATCAATCTCGTGTTCGGCGGTCTCGTTGTGTGGGTCTTAGTGCGCTATGATTTTCCCTTCAAGCGGGTGGTGGATGCGATCATCGACATCCCCTTCGCTTTGCCCACGGCGGTTGCCGGCATCGCGCTGACCACGCTCTATGCCGAAAACGGCTGGATTGGCAGCCTGTTGGCGCCGCTCGGCATCCAGGTCTCCTTCACCCCGCTGGGCATTCTGGTGGCTTTGGTCTTCATCGGCCTGCCGTTCGTGGTGCGCACGGTGCAGCCGGTGCTGGCCGATCTCGACGCCGAGCTGGAGGATGCCGCCGCCAGCCTCGGCGCCACCCGAGGCCAGACCATATGGCGGGTGGTGCTGCCGAGCATCTGGCCCGCCCTGTTGACCGGCTTCGCCATGGCGTTCGCCCGCGCGGTCGGGGAATATGGCTCCGTCATCTTCATCGCCGGCAATCTGCCCGGCGTCTCGGAAATCGCCCCGCTGCTGATCGTGATCCGGCTGGAGGAATTCCGCTATGCCGATGCCACCGCCATCGCCAGCGTGATGCTGCTCGCCTCGTTCGTCCTTCTGTTCATCATCAACCGCTTGCAGCATTGGGCAGAATCACGCGGCGGGAGGGAGCGTTGAGCGCCCTGGAGCCGGCCGCGCTCGCCCAGCCGCTCGCGTCCGACGGGCCGCCGACGCTGACGAAACAGGCGCGGGCGCAGAACGGCCATCGCCCCGCCCGCACCGAGCCGGCGGCGGTGCGCATTGCCCTCACCCTGATCGCCCTGGCGTTTCTCGGCCTGTTCATCGGCCTGCCGCTGCTGCTGGTGTTCGTGGAGGCCTTCAAGCGCGGGGCCGCGGCTTATGTGGCGGCGCTCAGCGATCCCGATGCGCTCGCCGCCATCCGCCTCACCTTGCTGGTGGCCGCGATCTCGGTGACGGCGAATGTGATCTTCGGGCTGGTGGCGTCCTGGGCCATCGCGAAGTTCGAATTCGCCGGCAAGAGCCTGCTCATCACCTTGATCGACCTGCCATTCTCGGTCTCGCCGGTGGTGGCGGGGCTGATCTATGTGCTGCTGTTCGGCAGCCAGGGGCTGTTGGCCGCCCCGCTCCAGGCGTGGGACATCAAGATCATCTTCGCTTTGCCCGGCATCGTTCTGGCGACCATCTTCGTCACCTTTCCCTTCGTGGCGCGCGAGCTGATCCCGCTGATGCAGGAGCAGGGCACGGCGGAGGAGGAAGCCGCCATCTCGCTCGGCGCCTCCGGCCTCTCCACCTTCTTTCGGGTGACCTTGCCGAACGTGAAATGGGCACTGCTCTATGGGGTCCTGCTCTGCAACGCCCGCGCCATGGGTGAATTCGGCGCGGTCTCCGTGGTGTCGGGCCATGTGCGCGGGCTCACCAACACCATGCCGCTCCATATCGAGATTTTGTACAACGAGTATCAGTTCGGCGCCTCGTTCGCGGTCGCCTCGCTGCTCGCCCTGCTGGCCCTGGTGACGCTGATCGCCAAGACCGTTTTGGAAAGCCGGCTTGCGGAGGAGGAACCCCGATGAGCATCGACGTCGTCAATATCACCAAGACTTACAAGGCCTTCACGGCGCTGGACGCGGTGAACCTGCACATTCCCACCGGCGAATTGGTGGCGCTGCTCGGCCCCTCGGGCTCGGGCAAGACCACGCTGCTGCGCATCATTGCCGGGCTGGAATGGCCCGACAGCGGCGAAATCCGCTTCGATGGCGCGGATGCGCTGAACCGCTCGGTGGGCGAGCGCAACGTGGGCTTCGTGTTCCAGCACTATGCGCTGTTCCGCCATATGAGCGTGTTCGAGAATGTCGCGTTCGGACTGCGCGTGCGCAAGGGCGCGGACAAGCTGCCGGAGGCCGCGATCCGCGCCAAGGTGAACGAATTGCTCGCCCTGGTGCAGATCGACTGGCTGGCGGAGCGCTATCCCGCCCAGCTTTCGGGCGGTCAGCGCCAGCGGGTGGCACTCGCCCGCGCGCTCGCCATTTCCCCCCGCATCCTGTTGCTGGACGAGCCGTTCGGGGCGCTGGATGCCAAGGTGCGCAAGGAATTGCGCCGCTGGCTGCGGCAATTGCATGAGGAACTTCCCGTCACCTCCGTGCTGGTGACCCACGACCAGGAGGAGGCGCTGGAACTGGCCGACCGGGTGGTGGTGATGGGCAAGGGCCGGATCGAGCAGATCGGCACGCCGGGCGAGGTCTATGACACCCCCGCCACGGCCTTCGTGCATGATTTCATTGGGGAAAGCCTGTCGCTGCCGGCGGATGTACGGGGCGGCCGGCTGTTCCTGGGCGAACGGGCCATTGCGCTCGATTCCCAAGGCGCCAGCGAAGGCCCGGCGCGCCTGCTGGCCCGGCCGCACGAGGTGGATCTGGCCGATCCTGCGCAGGCCCCCTTCTTCGGCAAGGTGCTGGCAGTGCGCACATTTGGGCCGATCCGCCGGGCCGATATCCAGATCGTGGTGCCGAGCGGGCATGTGGTGGTGGAAGCGGCGGTGCCGTTTGGGGAGGGGCTGGAAATCGGTTCGCAGGTCGGCCTCGTGCCGCGCCGCTACCGGGTGTTTGGGGCCAAGGCTTAGGGAAAAATCGGCGCCGAACAATGGGGGCACTGCCCCGCCCGGGGCAAAATGTTTCACGTGAAACAATGACTTAGCGCGGACGAACAGGGGTTTCGTGAGGCTTCTCCGTGCCTCTCGCGTCAATGACACCGCCATTTCGGCCGAAGTTCAACACGCCGAATTTCGGCGAGCTAAATGCGGCGGCCTGAAGCGCCGTTTCACCGTACGGACCTGTCGCCGGAGGACCAGCCCAAAAGAAAAGGGCCCCGCAAGGGGCCCTTCGGTCTTCTCGGTGGCGGAAGCGGCGCTTAGTGCGCCACGTCCTTCCAGACCTTCTTCTTGGTGAAGTAGAGCAGGCCGGACAACACGAACAGGAAGATGATGACCTGGAAGCCGATGCGCTTGCGCGCGTCGAGATGGGGTTCGGCCATCCACATCATGAAGGCCGACACGTCGCGGGAATAATTATCCAGCGTCGCGGGC
>NCHM01000177.1 GCA_002257205.1 Rhizobiales bacterium 24-66-13
ATCCGGCCCGGCGCCGATCCGCGATCGGAGCCGCCGGCCGCCGCTTTCCTCTCCTCCTCCCACAGGACCGATCCATGACCCATCCCCTGAGCGCCCCCGAGACCAAGGTGACGGCCCCCGAGGCGAACGAGGCCCATTTCGACCTCATGCTCGCGTTCGAAGCCTATAAGGCCACCAATGAGCAGCGCCTCGGCGAAATCGAGCGCCGCGCCGCCGATCCGCTGACGCAGGAGAAGCTGGCCCGCCTCAATGCCGCCCTCGACAGCCAGAAGGCCCGCCTCGACGCCCATGTCACCAAGAGCCGACGCCCCGCCCTCGGCGGCGCCCCGGAGCAGCGCTCGGGTGCGGCGCTGGAGCATGGCGACGCCTTTTCGAGCTATGTGCGTTCCGGCGAGAGCGGCGGGCTCAAGGCGCTGGAGGCGAAGGCGCTTTCGGTCGGCAGCGGCGCCGACGGCGGCTATCTGGTGCCGGCGGAAACCGAGCATGAGATCGCCCGTCGCCTCACCCAGCTGTCGCCCATCCGCGCGCTCGCCAGCGTGCGCACCATCGGTTCCGGCACCTATAAGAAGCCGTTCATGAAGAGCGGCCCGGTCAGCGGCTGGGCGGCCGAGACCGCCGCCCGTCCCCAGACCGACAGCCCGGTTTTGGCCGAGCTCGCCTTCCCCGCCATGGAGCTCTACGCCATGCCGGCGGCGACCCAGGCCCTGCTGGACGATGCCCAGGTCAATCTGGAGGAATGGATCGCCGCCGAGGTGGACAGCGCCTTCGCCGACCAGGAGGGCGCGGCGTTCGTGAATGGCGACGGCATCGCCAAGCCCAAGGGGTTCCTCGCCTATACCAAGGTGGCCGAGAGCGCCTGGACCTGGGACAAGGTGGGCTATGTGGCGAGCGGCGTTTCCGGCGCGTTTCCGGCCACCAATCCGTCCGATCCGCTGGTGGACCTGGTCTATGCGCTGAAGGGCGGCTATCGCCAGAACGCTAGCTTCGTGCTCAACCGCCGCACCCAGGCGGCGGTGCGCAAGCTGAAGGACGAGACCGGCGATTATCTCTGGGCGCCGCCCGCCGTCGCGGGGCAAAGCGCAAGCCTGATGGGTTTCCCGGTCGCCGAGAGCGAGGACATGCCGGACATCGCGGCCGATGCGTTTGCGATCGCCTTCGGCGATTTCCGCCGCTTCTATTTGGTGGTGGACCGGGCCGGCGTGCGGGTGCTGCGCGATCCTTATTCCGCCAAGCCCTACGTGCTGTTCTACACCACCAAGCGGGTGGGCGGCGGGATCCAGGATTTCGACGCCGCCAAGCTGCTGAAGTTTGGTGGAGGAGACGTCTCTTCGCCGGGTCGGTTCCCCCCTCTCCCCGCCGCGGAGAGGGTCGGGGTGAGGGGGCGGGGTGCATCCGCTGCTGCGCAGGATTTTTTGCACTGGGTCCCGGCTCCGCGCTCCGGCTGCGCCGTCGCTTGTCCGGGACGCGGGAGTCTTGTGTCGGCGGGTCGCTGCACTCGGTCTTCGCCGTAGCCCCTCACCCCAACCCTCTCCCCGTCGGGGAGAGAGGGCTTATGGGCTGGGGGGATGAGACGTCTCTTCGCCGGGCCGGTTCCTCCCTCTCCCCGCCGGGGAGAGGGTCGGGGTGAGGGGGCGGGACGCGCGCGGCGCTTCAGGCCCCGCCTCTCAGTTCGCGAGCACGATGCAGGCGCCGCCCGCCTTGTGGAGGCTGGCGCAGAGCGCGTTCGCTTCCGCGCGCGTCTGGGCGGGAAGCCGCACGCGATAGAACGGGCCGCGCCCGCGCCCGGGCACGCGGGTGCCGATGACCATGGGCGATCGTTCGCCGATCACGCCAGCAAAGCGCGTCGCGGCGCGGCCATAAGCGGCGAGCGCCACGCTCTTGGAGAAGGCGCCCGCCACCTGCACGCCCCAGGGCGCGAAATCCGGGCTTTCGGCCGTGCCGGCAAGTGCCGGCTCGCCCTGGCGCAGGGCGGCCACGACGCCGAGGCAGGTTTTGCCATCGCCGGTCTTGCCATCGCTGGACTTGCCATAGTCAGACTTGCCATCGTCAGACTTGCCATCGTCAGACTTGCCATAGTCAGACTTGCCATAGTCAGACTTGCCATCGTCGGAGAAGCCCCGCGGCGCGCCGGTCCTCCGTTCCGCTTCGGGAGCGGTGGACGTGTCTGAACCCGCCTTCGCCTCAGAGGGCTTGTCCGCCTCAAAAATCTTGTCCGCGCCGGACTTGCCGGCCTGCGGCCCGCCCGGCGCCGGCTTTTCGCCGCGTTTGGCCGCCGCCCAATCCTCGGCGCTGCGGCCGGTGATGAGGCGCACATAGAGGCGCGTTTCGGACGGCAGGCCCGAGCGGCCGGCGAGGAACGCGTCCACGCGGGCGGGGCCGGCATTATAGGCCGCCGCCGCAAGCCCGAGATTGCCGAACCGGCGCTGAAGATCGGCCAGCAGCCGCGCTGCCGCCGGCAGCGCGGCCTCGGGATCGAACGGGTTCTTCAAGCCGCGCTCGGCGGCCGTGCCGGGCATGAACTGGGCGATGCCCTGCGCGCCCTTGGAACTCACCACATGGCTGCGGAACGAGCTTTCGCGCCAGATCAGGCGGGTGAGGAAGGCCGCCGGCAGCGCCTCCCTCAGCGCCGCCTCTTCGATCAGGCGGCAGAGCGCCTGGTCCACGCTCTCCCCGCCCGCCGCCTGTGCCGAAGGCGCGCCGAGCGCGGCCGCGACGCATGCAAAGAGCAATGATCGCACCGCGCGGCCGAAGGCGCGGGCGCGGGCCATCTCAGCCCTTCACCGGGCTGCCGAGGGCGCGGGCGGTGGAGGTGATCCAGTCGCGATGCAGGCCCACCAGGGTCACGCCCGTGACGCCGCCGCAGCCGCGCGCGCCATTGGGGCCGGTGGCCCAGCCGATGACGCCCGCGATCTCGCCGTCCTGGAAGGCCGGGCCGCCGCTGTCGCCCACGCAGCCGCCCGCGAGCCCGCTTTGCGGCGACAGGCGCGCCATGATGCCGCCGGTGGTGCCGATGGACGGCAGCAGCGCGGTGCGCAGCTTGCCCGCGCTCTTCTCCGCGCCGTCGGCGGTGACGCCGAAGCCGGCGATGAGGAAGAACGCGCCACGCGCCGGCAGGCCGCCGCTGGCGATCCGCGCCGGGCTGAAGCGCGCCGGCAGCGGCTCGGACAGCTTCACCAGGGCAAGGTCCGGCGTCGGCCGGCGGGTGCGGAACTGCGCGCCGTTGAAGGACGGGTGGATCGCGATGCGCAGCGCCGGCACGAGGCGCGGCGTGCCCTCGCCGACCAGCGCCACGGCATAGTCGCCGGCCGGCTGCACGCAATGGGCGGCCGTGAGCACCAGATCCTGCGCCACCACGCTGCCGGTGCAGGAGGCGCCGCGCGTGGAGACGATCAGCACCGTGTGCGCGGCGATGTCGTCGCTCGCCGGCTCGCCGCCGACGATGGCCTGCACCGGCAGCGCGGCGAGGCTCAGCAGCCCCACGAGCAGCAGGCCGGCAAGCAGCCCCGGTCCGTTTCCGCTGCGATCGCGGCGGGCGGGGGCGGGGGAGGGATCTGTCGCGTCGATGGTCATGGCGCGTTTTTGCCGGCCCGGCGGGCCGTTCGTCAATGGCGCGCCGCGCGCCGCAATCTTATCTTCCAGCGGAGATCCCCATGTGTGAACGCATCGACGGGCCATCGGCCGAGCCCCTGGGGCTCGCCGAGGCCAAGGCCTTCCTGCGCCTCGACACCGACGCGCAGGACGGCGTGGTGGCCGCGCTCATCGCCGCCGCCCGGCAATGGGTGGAGAGCGAGACCCGCCGCATCCTGCTGTCCCAGACCTGGCGCTTCACCCGCGATGCCTGGCCGCCGAGCGGCCTCATCGCGGTGCCGCTCGCCCCGGTGCGGGCGGTGCTGGCGGCCCGGCTGGTGGCCGAGGACGGCACGACGCAAGATCTGCCGCTCGACCTGTTCACCTTCGCCGGCGCGCGCCTGCCGCCACTGATCGCGGTGGACCTCGCCCGCGCCCCGGCGCCGACGCGGCGGCTCGGCGGCATCGTGCTGGAGTTGCAATTGGGCTATGGCGCGACCCCGGCCGAGCTGCCGGCGGATCTCGTCCAGGCGGTGCGCCAGCTGGTCGCGTTCCTGCACGAGCATCGCGACGAGCCGGGCGACCAAGGCCGCATGCCCGACAGCATCCTGGCGCTGCTGCGCCCCTATCGTTCGGTGCGGCTGTGAGCGGCGCGGGCGTGAGCGGCGCGGGCGATCTGCGCCATCGCCTGATCCACGAGACGGCGGTGACCCTGCCCGACGGCGCGGGCGGCACCAGCACCACTTTCCTCGCCGTGGACCAGCTCTGGGCGCGCATCGAGAGCCCAGCGGGCGATCCTTCGCTGAGCGCCGAGCGGCGCCTGGCGACGCTGATCCACCGCATCACCGTGCGGGCGCCCAATACCCTGTCGCGCGGCGACCGGCTGACGCTGGGCCCGCGCATCTTCGCCATCGAGGCGCTGAGCGATCCCGACGGGCGCGGGCGCTTCACGCGCGCTTTGTGCCGGGAGGAACAGACATGAGCAATCCCGTTTCCGGCCTCGACGGCCTCGCCAGCCGGCTCGCGGCGCAATTTGCCCCGCGCCTCGCCGAGCAAGCGGTGGACGGGGCGGCGCGCGATCTTGCCGTGCGCCTTGCCCCCGCGCTCGGACAGCCGGCCGACATCCGCCCGCAAGGGCAAGCGCGCCTTGTGGGCACGGACGATCCCGCCGCCGTGGCGCGCGAGACCGGCACGCTGGCGCGGCCGGCGGACCCCTGGCTCGCGCCCGTGCTCGCCGAACTGCGCCGGAGCGCGACCCCATGAGCCCGCCCCTCACCAGCCCCGCTCTGGCCCTGCGCACCGCCATCCGCGCGCGGCTCACCGCCGATGGTCCGCTGCTCGCTCTGCTGGGCGGACCGCGCGTCTATGACCTGCCGCCGCCGGATGCCGCCTTTCCCTTTCTCACCCTGGGGGAAGCGGTGGTGGCGGACTGGTCCACCGCCACCGAGGCCGGCACCGAGCAGAGCCTGACCTTGCACGCCTGGTCGCGCGAGAGCGGGCGGGCGGAAGCCTTCGCGCTCGCCGCCGCCGTGCAATCGGCGCTGCACGACGTGCCGCTCGCGCTCGCCGGCCACCGCCTCGCCAATCTGCGCGCCACCACCGCCGAGGTGCGGCGCGACGAGGACGGGCGGACCTTCCACGCCTTGGTGCGTTTTCGCGCCGTCACCGAACCTGCTTGAGGAGATTTCCATGGCCGCGCAGAAGGGCAAGGACCTGCTGCTGAAGATGCACGACGGCACCAGCTACGCGACCGTGGCGGGCCTGCGCTCGCGCACGCTCGCCTTCAACGCGCAGAGCGTCGATGTCACCCATTCGGATTCCGCCGGGCGCTGGCGCGAACTGCTGGCGGGTGCCGGCGTGAAGCGCGCCAGCATCGCCGGCAGCGGCGTGTTCAAGGATGCCGCCTCCGACGCCTTGGTGCGCGCCGCCTTCTTCGACGGGGCGCTGCGCGACTGCCAGGTGCTGATCCCGGATTTCGGCACCGTCTCCGGGCCGTTCCAGGTGACGGCGCTGGAAGTCGCGGCCGAGCACGACCGGGAAGTGACCTTCGACCTGACCCTGGAAAGCGCAGGGGAAATCACCTTCGCCGCGCTGTGAGGGGTTTTTGCGCGCGTCTTCCACCTCCCGAACCCTCTCGCAGCTTTCCCCCTCCCCAGCCCTCCCCCGCAAGCGGGAGAGGGGGCATGGGGGTGTGGATGGCGAGACGGTCTCTCCCTCCGGCCCATCGCAACTCCCTCTCCCGCTTGCGGGGGAGGGCTGGGGAGGGGGAGCCGGGTGCGAACGAAAATCCCTTGAGGAGATCCCGATGACCAACGCCCATCGCGGCGAAATATCCGCCGTGCTTGACGGAGCGCCGCGCACTTTGGTGCTGACCCTCGGCGCGCTCGCGGAGCTGGAACAGGCGTTCGGCGCCAGCGACCTCGTCGCGCTCGCCGAACGGTTCGAAACCGGCCGCCTGACCGCGCGCGACGCCGTGCGCATTATCGCCGCCGGCCTGCGCGGCGCGGGCGATGCGGTGAGCGAGGACGAGGTTGCCGCCATGCGGGCGGAGCAGGGGGCGATCGGCTATGCCCGCATCGTCGCCCGCCTGCTCGCGGCCACGTTCGGAGGCGCTGCCGAGGCCCGCCCTCAGCCGCCGCAGACGGCCTGAGCGCGCCCGCGCGACCCTTCCCCTGGGAGGAGGCCATGCGGGCCGGCCTCGGGCTTCTGCGGCTGCCCCCCGACCAATTCTGGCGCATGACGCCGCGCGAGCTTGCCGCCGCGCTTTCCGCTTTCGCGCCGGACCCGCGCGCCGGTCTCGATCGCGCCGGGCTCGCCGCTCTCATGCGCCGCTTTCCCGATACCGCTTGAACAGGAGAGACCCATGACCCCCGTCGATGGCATTTCGGTCAAGGTGGATGCCGATACGCGCCCGTTCCGCGATGCTTTGGCCGACAGCGAGCGCCTCGCACGCGGCTTCGCTTCCACCCTGGCCAGCGCCTTCACCGGCATCGCCGTAAAGGGCCAGGATCTGGGCGACGTGGTGGAGACCATCGGCACGCGGCTTTCCAGCCTGGCGCTGAACCTCGCCCTGAAGCCGGTGGAGCAAGGCGTCGCCAACCTGTTCTCCGGCATATTGGGCGGCACGACGTTCGCCCGTGGCGGGGTGATCGCCGACGGCGCCGTGCGCCCGTTCGCCAAGGGCGGGGTGGTGGCCGCGCCGACCTATTTTCCTCTCGGATCGGGCACGGGCCTGATGGGCGAGCGCGGCGCCGAAGCCATCCTGCCGCTGGCGCGCGGCGCCGACGGTGCGCTCGGCGTGCGCACCCAGGACAGCGGCGCGCGCGCCTCGGTGACGGTGAATGTCAGCACGCCCGACATGGCCAGCTTCCGCCGCTCGGACGCCTATCTCTCCGGCCTCGTGGCGCGGGCGGTGGCGCGGGCGCAGCGCGGTGCCTGAGCGCCCAGCTTCACTTGCTCAGTTTCACTTGACCGTCTTCCACGGGTCGAAGGCGGGGCCGGAATTGCCGGTGATGGTGGTGGCGCTGGTGCCCGGATTGGGCGCATTGCCCACCGTGCTGCCCGATCCCGCATCCATACGCACAGCGCCGCCCACCTTGATGCAGGTATCGGTGCCCGGCGCACGCTGGAACCCCGCCCCGAACTGGGCGCAAGGGTTCGCGCCGGGGTTCGCCCCGGGCTTCGCCGTATCGCCGGCGCGGGCGGAGTCGGCGCCGAATGTTCCTAGCAGCGCCGCCAGGGCGAGGCCGCCACGCAGTGCGCGAACCGGCGCGCCGGCGCGGCGCGGGGGGAAGAAATGAGCGAAAGGAAGACCCATGGCATCCTCGTGACGCGGCCCGGCCGGGCAAGATCGGGAACCGTCCCGCACACAGTTTAGACCGGCAGATCGTGGCGCGTCCAAGGCGGTTCGTTCAGCCAAAGCGGTTCGGGTGGTGACGGCGCGCGCGAGACAGGTTCAAAGCTCCGCCGCCAAACCGCACCGGCGAATTTGGCGCGCGGCAGGCCGTATCATGGCGAACCTTGCCGACGCGCCTTGCCCCGGCGGGCTGTGTCTGGAGGGGTCTTGGACGGGGCGGTCTTGTTGTGGTCGGCGCACGTTCCGTTCGGGCGGAATGACCATCTCAACGGCAAAACTTCTCTTCCGATATTTGAGAGGCGGACCGGCTTTGCCCTGACGGCTGTTGCCGATGGGACGCATCCTGCGTCCAACGCCTCTCGCGTCGACCGTCTCCCGTGCTCGCCGTTTTCTGCGCGCGCCGTTCCGATGAGGGTGAACCCGGCGCGCCGAACCAGGCGTGCTCGCTCCGGCGAACCGGCTCAAGCTTGCCGGTTCCGGGCCGCCCGGCGCATTTGCGAAGGAAGGACGGGTACGCAGATCCTGCGTGGGCGGGGCGGTCCCGTCTGTGACCGGCCGGACGATCCGGCCGGATGTCTTGACCCCGCCTGCGCGGCAACGCCGGCGGTACGCGCGAAAACGCGCGCCAAGGCCAGGGTGGCCTCAGCTTTTCTTGGCGGGCGCCTTGGCCTTGGGTGCGGCTTTCGCGGGTGCCTTGGCGGCCGCCTTTGCCGGGGCTTTGGCCGACGCCTTGGGCGCGGGCTCGGCGGCCTTCTTGGCGGCGGCGGACTTGTCCGCTGCGGCCTTGATCGCGGCGACCTTGCTCGCCGTGCTGGTCTTAGCGGGGGCCTTCGCGCTGGCCGCCTTCGGGGCCGCCTTGGGGGCCGCAGCCGGAGCGGCCTCCGCCTTCACGGCGGCGGCTTTGGGTGCAGCCGCCTTGGGCGCGGCCGCCTTGCTCGCGGCGGGTTTCGCGGCGGGCTTGGCAGCCGGTGTCTTGGCAGCCGATGCCTTGGCTGCGGGCTTTTTGGCGGCAGCTGGCTTCTCGGCCGGTGCCTCGACGGCGGGAGCCGACGCGGCTTTCGCCTTCGCGGCGGGCTTGGCCGCAGCCTTCGCAGCCGGCTTGGCCGGCGCGGATTTCACCTCGGCGGCGGCTTTCGGCGCGG
>NCHM01000178.1 GCA_002257205.1 Rhizobiales bacterium 24-66-13
TGGCGCTGCACGAACACCCGGCTTTCGAAATCGAACACCAGCACCCCGTCCTGGTTGGTGCCGGTGTTGTAGGCGATCAGCATGCCCCAGTCCGGCCGGCTCTTGGGCAGGATCTTTTCCCGCGCCTCGGTGGCATAGGTGATGACGTCGCCGGCATAGACCGGCTTCAGCCAGCGCAGATCCTTGAAACCGGGCGAGGGGCCGGTGACCGGCACCGCAATGCCCTTGGCCACGCGCTCGGCGGCGGTGCGCTGCTGGTAGGCAACGAAATATTTCATCCAGGTGGCGGCGGTGTGCCAGCCGGAGGCGCACAGGGCGCCGAAAATGCTGCGCTTGGCCGCCTCGTCGTCCGTGTGGAAGGGCTGCGGATCGTATTTGCGGGCGAACGCCACGATCTCGTCGCGGGTGAAGGTGTGGGTGCCGAGGATTTCGCGGTCGCCCACCTGGATCTCGTCGAAGAAATTCATGCGAGGCGCGCTCCCGGATTGCGGCGGCTGAACAGGACCACACATTCCTGTTCCAGCGCCACGCTGCCCGCCGGCTTCAGCAGTTCCAGCTTCAAGGTCACCAGCCCGAGCTCGGGGCGCGACTTGGAGCTGCGGCTCTGGAGCACCGTGCGGCGCAAGGTGACGACGTCGCCGGGAAAGATCGGCTCGCGCCATTTGGTCTCGGTCACGCCCGGCGAGCCCTGGCCGGCGGCGCGCAGCAGGAAGCCGTCGCACATCAGCCGCATCATGATGGCGCAGGTGTGCCAGCCGGAGGCGGCAAGCCCGCCCAGCATGGACGCCTTGCCCGCCGCCGCATCGAGATGCATGGGCTGGGCGTCGAACTCGCTGGCGAAGGCGATGATCTCGTCTTCGGTGACTTCGTAGGAGCCGAAGGTCTTCACCTCCCCCTCGACGAAGTCCTCCCAAAAGATGTCGGGCATCCCACCTCCTCCTGCTGTTTTTCCAGATGAGAGGGGAGGCGCGGGGCGCGGTCAAGCCACACTGCGGTCAAGCCACGCTTGCGCCATCCTCTCTGAGCCGCACGCTAGTTGGCGAAGCGGAAGTGCAGCACGTCGCCGTCCTGCACCACATATTCCTTGCCTTCCAGCCGCAGCCGTCCGGCATCGCGCGCGCCGGATTCGCCTTTGTATTGGACATAGTCCCCATAGGCGATGGTTTCCGAGCGAATGAAGCCCTTCTCGAAATCGGAATGGATCACGCCCGCCGCCGCAGGCGCCTTGGTGCCCCTGGTGATGGTCCAGGCGCGTGCTTCCTTCGGACCCACGGTGAAATAGGTCACGAGGTGCAGCAAATCGTAGCCGGCGCGGATCACGCGGTTGAG
Organism: Rhizobiales bacterium 24-66-13; assembly: GCA_002257205.1. Lineage (GTDB taxonomy): Bacteria > Pseudomonadota > Alphaproteobacteria > Rhizobiales > Xanthobacteraceae > NCEH01. The sequence continues at coordinate 1,330 of NCHM01000178.1, forward strand.
GCCGGGTTCGTCGAGGCCGATGGCGTCGAGATAATCCTTCTGGTCTTCCGCCGGCAGCACGGCGATTTCGCTCTCGATCTTGGCCGAGACCACCACCGCCTTGGCGCCTTCCTCGGCCGCGCGCTTGAACACTTCGGCGGAGAGCGCATTGCCCTCCAGCGCGGAGGCCTCCTCGACATTGCAGACATAGAGCACGGGCTTGGCGGTCATCAGGCCGAGCATGCCGAACGCCTGCTCCTCCTCGGGCTTGCGCTCGACGAGGCGCGCCGGCTTGCCCTCGCGCAGCAGCACCAGGGCGCGGTTCATCAGGTCGAGGATTTCCTTGGCCTCTTTGTCGGCGCCGTTCTTGGTCTTCTTCTCCAGCGCGGCGGCGCGCTTTTCCAGGCTTTCGAGATCGGCCAGCATCAGCTCGGTCTCGATGGTCTCGATATCGTCCACGGGGGCGATCTTGCCTTCCACATGGGTGACGTCGCCATCCTCGAAGCAGCGCACCACATGGGCGATGGCGTCGCACTCACGGATATTGGCCAGGAACTGGTTGCCGAGCCCCTCGCCCTTGGAGGCGCCGCGCACCAGGCCCGCGATGTCCACGAAGGTGAGGCGGGTGGGGATGATCTGGCCCGAGCCGGCGATGGAGGCCAGGGTATCGAGGCGCGGATCGGGCACCGCCACTTCACCCACATTGGGCTCGATGGTGCAGAAGGGATAATTGGCCGCCTGCGCCGCGGCGGTCTGGGTGAGCGCGTTGAAGAGAGTCGACTTGCCCACGTTCGGCAGGCCGACGATGCCGCATTTGAAGCCCATAGCTCAGCGATCTTTCAGCGAAGAGAAGACGGTCTCGATGTCCGTCGTGAAGGGATTGATCACGGTGGTGCGCTCGATGGCGAGGCCGTCTTGCAGGTCCTCGCTCAGCAGCAGCCGGCAATCCGCAAGGAGCGCGGATGCAATCATCAGGCAGTCCCACCATTCGAACTTGAAGCGATCCTCGATGTGGAAGGCCCGCCCCATCAGCTCGCTGGGCGAGGCGGAGTGGCAGGCCGGCATCAGATCGCCGAGGAAGTCCCGTATGGCATGGCGCGGCACGAAGGGAAACCGGTCGATGGCCGCCGCATAGAACTCGCTCGCCACCTGGGGCGTGATCACCAGCTCGCCGTGGCGGCGGATGGAGCGCAGGCTATGCCTCGTCAGCGCCCGCTTGCGCGCCGCGCTGCGGTCCTGGAGATAGATCAGCATCCGCGCGTCCACGAAGCATCGCAGGCTCATGGCTGTCCTCACGCATCGGGGGTGGGGGGCCCTCCGGGTCCCAGCCGGGGCCGGAGAGCCAGCGGTCGAACGGGGCAAGCGGATCGGAATGGCCGCCGAGCGCCCGGCTCAGGCGGTCGGCGATGAATTTGGACAGACTCTTGCCCTCGCGCGCGGCGGCCAGGCGCACCTGGACCGTCAGCTCGTCGGACAAGGTGATGGTGATGTTCTTCATGGGCGGCCCCCGCATGCGCCGGCCGGCATGGCGCCCCACAGTGCGGTCAGGCGCGGGGATCGCCAATGGTTTTCTTGTCGCCGAAGCCTTGGGCATCCAGGAACAGGTGCGCCCGGTTCTGGAATTCCTCGGGCTTTCCGGCGACCAGCTGTTCGGCGAAGTCCGCGCATGCCCCGCACACCCCCTCGACCCACGGCTTCTCGCTCTTGGCGAAATCGCCCAGGACGTAAGGGTGCACCAGCGTCTTGTCGCCCGGATGACCGATGCCGAGCCGCACCCGCCAATACTCATTGCCGCAATGTGCGGTGATGGAGCGCAGGCCGTTGTGGCCGGCGTTTCCGCCGCCCTTCTTGGTGCGGATCTTGGCCGGTGGCAGGTCGAGTTCGTCGTGAAACACGAAAACCCGCTCCAGCGGGATCTTGTAGAAGCGCATGGCTTCGGCGACCGCGCGGCCGCTTTCGTTCATGAAGGTCTCGGGCAGCAAGGCGAGCACCTTCTCGCCGGCGATCTCGCCCTCGGAGACCGCGCCCTGGAAGCGGCGGCGCCAGGGGGAAAGCCGATGGCGGCGGGCCAGGGCCTCCACCGCCATGAAGCCGATATTATGCCGGTTGCCGACATATTTCGGGCCGGGATTGCCGAGGCCTGCGAACAGGATCACGGTTCAACTCCGGCCCGAGAGGACGATCAGGACTTGGAGGAGGTCGCGGCGGCGGAGGCGGCGGCGGCAGCCGCGTCGTCCGCTTGCGCGTCCTTCAGGCCCGACGGCGCCACGACGGTGGCCAGGGTGTCGTCGCCCGTGAGCGCCGAGACCACGCCTTCCGGCAGGGTGATCGACGACAGATGCAGCGACGCGCCGAGCTGAACGCCCGTCATGTCGACCGAAACGTGGTCGGGGATGGATTCGGCCGGGCAATCCAGCTCCACCGCATGGTGGACGATGTTGAGCGTGCCGCCCGCCTTCAGGCCGGGAGAGGCTTCCTGCTTCACAAAGTGCACCGGCACTTCCACCGTGACGCGCGCACCGGCGGACACCCGCAGGAAGTCCACGTGCAGCGGCAGATCCTTCACCGGATCGAGCTGGTAGTCGCGGGGAATGACGCGGTGCTTCTTGCCGTCCACTTCGATGAGGAAGAGGGTGGTCAGGAAGTGGCCGGCGTAGATGGTCCGGGTGATCTCCTTGTGTTCCAGGGAGATGGTGATCGGATCCTGCTTCTCGCCGTAGATCACGGCGGGCACGCGTCCGGCGCGGCGCTCTTCACGGGCGGCCCCCTTGCCGGCCCGTTCGCGCGCCACAGCCTTCAATTCTTTGATGGCGGTCATGGCACTTCATCCTAATGTAGACTGGTTCCAGAAAGGCCAACGGCCGCTCGCGCGGCCGTCCGGCTTTCGCCTGGGCACGCCTCCAGGGGGGCGCATGCCGAAACGAAGGCGGGCTTATAGCCGCGTTGGCCCGCAAACGCAATAAAGACGGGCACGGGAGGGGAACATGGGGCAGCACAGGGCGCATGTGGGTCTTCTGGCGGCGGTCTGCCTCTGGGCAGGCGGCGCGGCGGCATGGGCGCAGGGCGCGCCGGCGGTGCCCACCCCACCGGCGAGCGGGGCGCGCATTGTCGAATGGGATATTCCTGAGATCAGCACCTTGCCGGACGATGAATTCGGCCGGCTGGTGCGGTTCGGCCGCTCGGTGCTGGAAGCGACCTATGCCCATGTGGGCCCCGCCGTCGCCGATCCGGCCATGCGCTTTGCCGGCAACAATCTGGCCTGCGGGAATTGCCATCTCAATGACGGGCGCAAGAAGTTCGGCCTGCCGTTGGTGGCGGCCGATGCCGATTATCCCACCTATTCCGCCCGCACCGCCCGCGACCTCACCCTCGCCGACCGGGTGAACCAGTGCATGATCCGCTCCATGAACGGGCGTCCCATGCCGGCGGATGCGCGGCCCATGCAGGCCTTGCTGGCCTATCTCACGGTGCTTTCCGCCAATATTCCCGACGATGCGAAGGTTTCGGGCGCTGGCGCCGGGCAGATGCCGGAGCTGGATCGCGCCGCCGATCCGGTACGCGGCGCCGGCATTTTCCGCGCCCAATGCGCCGATTGCCATGGCGTCTCCGGGGAGGGCGTGCGGCGCAACGGGGCCGACGCCGCGCTCGGCTACGGCGTGCCGCCGGTGTGGGGGCCGGACAGCTTCAATGACGGCGCGGGTATGAGCCGGCTCATGACCTTGGCCAATTTCGCCCATAACAACATGCCCAACGGCACCGACTGGCTGATGCCGCTGCTGAGCCCGGCGGATGCCTGGGATGTGGCGGCGTTCGTCGAATCCCAATCCCGCCCGGCCCTCGCCGGCCTGGAGCGCGATTTTCCGGACCTGCTGCGCAAGCCGATCGACGCGCCATATGGGCCGTATGCGGACGGCTTTTCCGCCGCCCAGCACAAATACGGCCCCTATGGACCGATCCGGGCGGAGATCGCCCGGCTGAAGGCGGAAAAGGGCAGCGTGCCCAATCCCAACCTCAAATAGCTCATTTGGGCAGAGGCTCGGCGGAGCAGCTCTTCAGCGGGCTGCCCTTGAACCAGTCGCCGCACTTGTCGCAGCCGGCGACGCCGAGGCCGAAGCCCACCACGAGGGCGATCTGAAGAAAACGGCGCATGTCGCGCTCCTTAATCCTGCATCGCGGCGCACCATAAAGCAGGGCGCGCCGCTTTCAACCGGCGCGTTGGGGCAGCGGCGGCGCAGGCGATCACAGAAAGCTCAGCGGGTCCACGTCGATGGCCACCCGCACATTGCCCGTGGGCTTCGGCGCGCTTGCGCGCCAGCCCCTGAGATAGGCGGAAAGATCGAACGCGCGCGGCGAACGCACCAGCAGCCGCCAGCGATGGCGCCCCCGCAGCAAGGCGAGCGGCGCTTCGGCGGGGCCGAGCACGCGCACGTCGGCGTGCAGGGGCGCGCTCGCGGCCAGCCGCCGGGCATGGCCCTCGGCCGCATGGGCTTCGCTCGCCGAAACGATCAGGCTGGCCATGCGGCCGAACGGCGGGAGATGCGCCTCCTCGCGCGAGGCGATTTCGCTTTCATAGAAGGCGGCCCGGTCCCCCAGCATCAGCGCCTTCATCACCGGATGCTCGGGCATATGGGTCTGGATGAAGCCGCGCCCCTCGGTTGAGCCGCGCCCGGCGCGCCCGGCCACCTGGTGCACCAGCTGGAAGGTGCGCTCTGCCGCGCGCGGATCGCCATGGCCGAGGCCGACGTCGGCATCCACCACCCCCACCAAGGCGAGGCCGGGGAAATTGTGCCCCTTCGCCACCAATTGGGTGCCGACGATGATGTCCACCTCGCCCTTGGCCACCGCGTCCAGTTCCGCCCGCATGCGCTCGACGCCGCCGGACAGATCGCTGGAAAGCACGAGGCTGCGGGCGGCGGGAAACAGGGTCTGCACCTCCTCCTGCAGGCGCTCGACGCCCGGGCCGCAGGGGATCAGGCTGTCCTTGGCGCCGCAGGCGGGGCAGGTATCGGGGATCGGCGCCTGATAGCCGCAATGATGGCAGGCGAGGCGGCGGCGGAAGCGATGTTCCACCAGCCAGGCCGAGCAGGAGGGGCAGCGCATGCGATGCCCGCACGCGCGGCACATGGTGAGCGGGGCATAGCCGCGCCGGTTGAGGAACAGCAGCGCCTGACCGCCGGCCGCCATGGTGTCGTTGATCTCGGCTTCCAGGCGCGGGGCGATCCAGCGGCCGCGCGGCGGGCCTTCCTTGCGCAGATCGATGGGTGAGAGCCCGGGCACCTTGGCGCCGCCGAACCGCTCCGGCAGCGCAAGCCGCTTGTAGCGGCCGCGCCGGGCATTCACCTCGGTCTCGATGGAGGGGGTCGCCGAGGCGAGGACGATGGGCGCTTTCGCGAGCCGCGCGCGCACCACCGACATGTCGCGGGCATGATAGGCGACGCCGTCATCCTGCTTATAGGCCGGGTCGTGCTCCTCATCGACGATGGTCAGGCCGAGATCGCGGAACGGCAGGAACAAAGCCGAGCGTGCGCCCGCGACCACGGAAACCTCGCCGCTCGCCACCCCGCGCAGCACCCGCGCCCGGCGTTTTGTGGAAACGCCGGAATGCCATTCCGCCGGCTTCACGCCGAATCTCTTGGTGAAACGGTCCATGAAGGCCTGGGTGAGCGCGATTTCGGGGAGCAGGATCAGCGATTGCCGGCCTTCCATGATGGCCTGCGCCACCGCCTCGAAATAGACTTCCGTCTTGCCGGAGCCGGTGACGCCGTCCAGCAGATGCACGCTGAAGCCGCGCGCCGCGACCGCCGCCCGCAGCGCCTGTGCCGCGCCCGCCTGCTCGGGCGAAAGCTCCGGCACGGCATAAGCGGCGTCGGGCGGATAGGCGGCGGGCTCGGGGGGAAGGACCAGGGTTTCCAGCGCCCCGTCATCCACCAGGCCATCCACCACGGAAGGCGAGACGCCGGCCTCGCGCGCCGCCTCGCCCTTGCCGCGCACGAAGCCGTCGGCGAGGAAGGCGAGCAGCCGCGCGCGGGCGGCGGTCATGCGCTCCGGGGTGCGGCCGGTTGTGCGCACGCCCACCCGCTCGCGGCCGGGACCGGGGCTTTCGTCGTGGCGCAG
>NCHM01000179.1 GCA_002257205.1 Rhizobiales bacterium 24-66-13
GGCAAAGCTCGCACCAAGCTGCAGCACGGCGCCGTCCGCATTCTGGAGCGCCCATCGGGCGAGAGACCGGCCATTATGCGCGATCACCTGGACGATCCGGAAACGGCCGCCCGGCACGCTCTGCTGGAAGCCGGCCATGTAGTCGGATAGTGCGGCCCGCCCCCTCAGCGGACCGTTCGGGTCGCAATAGCTGACGTCGTCGGCGAGGCATTCCTTCAACTCGCTCTCCCGCCGCGCCGGGTCGGACGACCAGATCGCGGCATAGCGGGACCAGAGCGCTTCAGCATCCATGGCGCTTCTCCAATGTCTCGAAATGCTGCGTGATCATCGCTTCGAGCGCGGCCTTGTCGTAGCCGGCCCGGATCAGAACGAGGATGCCCTGATAGAGCGCGAGCAAGCCGACGGCCTCCGTGTCATTGCCGCCGAGACGATCGGCGAAACAGGCGCGGAGGACGGCCAATCCCTCGGTGACGAAACCGGCCTGTTCCTTGCCGCCGAATTCGACCGCGCTGTTGGTGATCAGACAGCCGGACGAGCCTCCGTCCGGCTCGCGCAGGAGGGATAGGAACAGCCGCCGAAGGCCCGCGATGCCCGCGCCCTCGGGCGCATGATCCTCGATACGGCGGGCGAGGACCGTCCGGTTGTAGTGGGCGGATGCGGCCTCGAAGAGGCCCTGCTTGTCGCGGTAGCTGTTGTAGAGGCTTCCGGAGGTCATGCCGCTCGCCTCCTCCAGATCGCGCACGGAACTTGCTGCAAAGCCCTGACGGCGGAACACGTGCATCGCGCCGGTCAAGAGACGGTCTTCGTCGAAGGTGCGCGGGCGGGCCATTTCCGGAGCTCCATTTCACAACATGCATTACATAATGCGCGTTATGAAATTAGATCAAGCCCTTCGCGCGACGAACAGGCGATGTCCGCCACCGCCGCGAGCCGCGCGAGACCCGGACGAGAACGATGTCTACACCATAGCCTTCTGCGCGGCACATGGCCTTTGCGGTCGCCGCCCCTATGCCGCTACGCGGTCTAGATGCCCATTGCAGACTTGGTTGCAAATGCCACAATGATCAGCGCCACGAGGACGAGACCTAACACGACCGTCATGGGAAGCGTTGGCTTGGCCGAGGTTGCTGTATTCGCCGCGCCGCGAAGCGCAACGGACGATGCAGCCAAGGCTATACCCAGTCCTGCACCGATCCATTCCAGCGTTGCCAGGAGCGTCGACATCGGATTGGGCGGCACGGGGAAAATACGGCCGAGATCGAGCAGGTAGACGCCGACGAAGGCGAGGCCGGCAAGTGCTGCCCAGCCGTTTCCTTTGCTGGTTTTTGCGATAATATATGCGAGCACGAGGCTTCCCAAACCGAGCACGGTCAGAAACACATTGAATGCGCCCAGAACCATGGCGGGATAGGCGCTAAAATCACGCGTTTCGACGAAGCATCCGGGCACCATCAGCGCCAAATTCAAAGCGGAAGCGACCAAAAGCGTGGTGATGACATGGCGCGAGCCTAGCATTCGACCAATCCTTAAGATGACGTGGCAGCCTGCACCAATGCGCTGACGCCCGCACTTGGCGCGAGCATCGCGGTGAACACCCGCCGATCCCTGGCATGGGTGGCGGACAGGTCGCTATCCGGGGTGAGGGTCGCTCGCACACTCGAAAGGCTGCTGACAAAGCGCGGCCACCCGAAGATGATCGTCAGCGACAACAACAGCGAGTTCACCTCCAACGCCATTCTGGCATGGGCCGACGCGGCTCGGGTGGAATGGCACTACATCGTACCCGGCAAGCCAACGTCAGCATCGAAACCGAGATCCAGACCAGCCAACTCTGGACGATGGGTTGCCGCCTAGGCCAGGGCTTTGCTTTCGCCAAAGGCGTCAACCGCACGGCAGCACCAATGCTCCTGCGCCGACAAGGTCAGGGCGTGGCTGGGGGGCTACGCCGAATCGAGGCCGCCCCGGTCACTATGAGGCCGGGGCGGCAGGCAGTGAAGCGTTAGCCTCAATCAGCTTTTCCTGTTTGAGCTCGGCCCAGAAGTCGACAGGGATCTTTGCCTGCATCGAATTATAATCTTCCAGGATCTGCTGATCGCTGCGCGCGCCGACGACCAGGGCGACGGCCTCTGATCCCGCTGCGGAGAACTGCAAGGCCGCGGTGCGCAGATCCACCCCATGGCGCGCAGCGATGGCGCGGAGCTTTTCGCGCTTTTCGATGACCTCCCGAGGTATCTTGAAGTTCTCCTTGCCATAATTGTAGCGCGGGCTGCCGGAGATAAAGCCGGCATTGAGCGACGAGCCAATCACCAGCGAGACGTTCTTCTCGCGTGCGGCCGGAAACACTTGATTGAGCGCATTGGCGTGATCAATCAGGGAGTATTGACGAGCGCACAGACAGACGTCGGGGTCCGCGTCCTCGATCACCTTCAGAATCGCATAGGGCGTGTTCACACCGACACCCCAGGCGCGGATGACGCCCTCGTCGCGCAATTGCGAGAGCGCCGGGAAAGCGCCTTTGCGCGCGATCTCGTATTGCTCCTCCCAGCCGTTCGGAAAATAGGCAAAGTCGGGCGACAGATCGTGGACGAAGGCGATGTCCAGGTGGGAAACGCCAAGGCGCTGAAGACTATCCTCGATCGAGCGACGCACGCCGTCGGCCGTGTAGTCGATGACTAGATCGTTGGGCGAGTCCGAGAGCGGAAAGATCTCAGCGTGACGGTTGTTCTTCGACGCCTTGAAAAGCTTTCCGACCTTTGAGGATAGGAGATAATCGTCCCTGCTCTTGTTGTGCAGGAAGTGACCGAAACGACGTTCGGAGAGACCGAAGCCATACCAGGGCGCGACATCATAATAGCGCACGCCTATGGCCCAGGCCGTCTCCAGCGTCGCTTCGGCCTCCTTATCGGTGTGCTTGTCGAACTCGTTGCCGAGCGGCACGCCGCCCAGACCGAACTTGAACTCGGGCTTGAAAATCTGCTTTGCGCGGTTGGTCATCGGGTGTGCTCCTGTCGTTCGGGATTGGGTGGTGGCGCCGGCCATTGGCGGCATCAGTATTCCGCGCGCGGCAACGGCGGCATCGCAGAAAATTCTCGTCGATTATTCGCAGAATACAGCATTGGCCTGTCCTCTTTGCAGGATCAACCTGGCGGGCAAGGTCCGCCAGGGCGTCGCAGGAACCGCCGATAATCCACCCGGCTCCCGTCGGATTCCGGAAGGGTAACGCTCCAGCGGCCGCCCGAGTGCTGTGATGGCAGCTCGGTTGAACTGTGAGTCATACGTAACTGGCGAGAACGTCCCGGCAATTCTCGAGCAAATTGGCGAGGGGGCGCTTGCTGATCAGCGATATGTTGAGCGCGCCATGGACCGTACAGCAGCCGATCGTCTGGGTTTGGGGACCGCCGCCGTCCACTCCCGTTATGATCGAGGCGATGCGTAGATGGCCGAAATCGGAACGGGGTCTGTAAGAGGCATAGTTGGTTATCATCAGCTGATACTGGATCGGGCTCGCAAGAACTTTTTGCAGGAATGCCGCCGCGGTGACTTCCTCGCTGGTGAGCGCGTCCATCGCCTCGATGAACGCCAACCTCCCTGCCGGGCTGCGGCCAGGGGCGATCCCTTTTTGGGCGGTGCGAGCGATCTCCCAGAAGGGGCGATCCGAGATCGGATTCAGGTGGGTCACGATCGGCATGGTCAACATGCCGGTCATATCGCCGCCCTCCTCGAGTGCGGGCCGAACATTGTGAGCGGTATTGCAGTTGAGTCCCTTGTCGGCCCAATCGGGCACGCTGCGTGCCCCAGAGATCTGAAACGCCGCCATAAGGGCGCCATGCGGGGTGGTGCCATTTGCTCGCGCCCCCTCTTCGAGGCGAATGGTCAGCGCCCGATCGAGCACCAGATGACGCACGTCCGCCGTCCCCACAGAACGGGCCGTTGACACCGGGTCTGAGCTGCCGGCCCCTGCGCCCTCGGTAAGTGTCGAGGTATATGCACCATGGGGCGGTGCTCCGACCAGCTCGCGCAAGCTGGTCCACCGCTGCTCCTTGTTCCTGCTTGGTTCGCCGCCGACGATTGCCAGGAGCTCTTGCAGGAGAAGCAGTGTTCCCATTCCGTCATACAGGCTGTGGTGAGCCGAGAGAACGAGAAGGCACTCGTTTGGCCGGTGGAGGATTTCCAGCCTCACCATATCGACGCCAGCGTCGGCAAATGGCCGGGCTAGTGCGCTCTTCGCCAGCATCTCGAGCGTGACGATCACATTCCAGTCGGTGATGTAAAGCGGCGAGTCCCGGTCGGTTTCAACGAAGTGCGGTCGCTTCCCGAGCGCCTTTTCCACTCGTGCACGTAGCAGAGGGTTCGTCCGATGGAGCTCGCGCCATGCTTGCACCCAGTCGTCCCTGTGAGTAGAACCTGTCAAATGGACAGCGTGGATATGCAGTGTTGGTGCGACCCGCTCCATGTAGAAGAAAAATTCTTCAAAGGAGTCGAGATCGCGGCCGACAAAGACCGGATTATTTCTTGCGCACATCGTGATAGTCCCGTTTGTCCGGATACGAAACCTGAGCCAGCGGCTCGGCGGCTCCGCTGTCACCGTCAACTGCGGCGCCGCTCCGCAATATGGTGAGATGCCGGGCCTCGACCTAGCCTGATCCGCCCTGATAGTTGCCCGATCCTGCCGAGCTGCATTTGGTGGTCCGCCATCGAGGATAGAGCGCGAGACCTTCATGCTGGAGCGGCCGAGCGGAACATAGTCCACTGCATTCTCCTCTCGGTGATGAGATTTGTTCAGGAACGCCCGGTCGTCCCACTTCGTTCTGTGAGTTCTGCTCAATACTGCCTTGAGGTGGGTGATGTCTGGTTTCGAGCGCGCGCTGCTGGCAGATCTCAGTGTGTTCATGACCATCGTTCGCCGCGGCAGCACGACCCAGGCAGCGATCGAACTTGGGGTAAGTCCCTCGGCGCTCAGTCATCGCCCGCGCAAGCTGGAAGCCCATCTCTGGATACGCGCCTTCTTAATTGATTCAGTCGCTCAATCCGGCCGGCGGAAGCGGCCGCCCAACTGGCGTCGCAGCTTGAAACCGGATTCAGGACGATCAGCGACGCGCTGGCGACATTGACTGCCAGTCGGCAGCCCCCGGCTGGCCGGTTACGGTTCAACATCCTTCGTGACGCCGCGCGGCTCGCACTTAGTCCCGCAATGCCGCAGTACGTCTCCAAGTACCCGGCTAGGTATCTGGACGTCGTCGGTGTGACCGCTTCGTCGATATCGGCGCGAAAGGCTTCGACGCCGGGGTCCGTTATGGCGATCGCGTGCCGGGCGACATGATCGGGATCGCCCCCACCGAGCCATTGGAGTGGGCCGTGGTCGGTTCGCCGACGCCGATCGCGCGGACGCGTCGCCCTCGTAGTCCAGGATCGATTTCGCCTACTGGCTGCGGCGGCTCCGGAAGGCTGAGGCAGGCGAGCTGGAGATCGTACTTCCTGAATGGGTATCTGACAGGCCGCCGTTCTTGATCTACTATTCAAGTCGCCGGCAACCGCCATCAGGCCTGCGGCAGCCATCGACACCATTCGTCTCACCGAAGGGCTCAGCCCACTGTTCGACGACGCCACTCCGCCCCCGCGCCACCTGTTCACCCTGGTGTTAGATCGACAGACCAAGATGGAGGCTCGCCGCAAGGCACGCCTGCGTGAGCGCAACCTTCCGGCCGTCAGCGGCCAGTCCATGCCGGCTGCTTCTCGCGGCTGAGCGGCCCGAAGCTCGAGGCGAGCGGGTTGCGAACGTGGCCGACGGACGACAACAGATGATCCTGCGATGCTTCGACGCGGCGCCGGAGCCCCTCCAGATTCAGATCGACCATTTGCCCGTCTCGCTTGCGGAAGCGGCCTGCGACCATCACGTCGCTGATGTTGGAGCGGTCGGCACCGTGGACGATCGCTCCGGCGGCGTTGTTGGTGCCCAACAGGCTGATCCCGTCGGTCCGCACGAGGATAAGATCGGCCTGTTTGCCCGGCGTGAGGCTGCCCGTGCGATGATCAAGCCCCGCGCAACGGGCCCCGTCGATGGCCGCCGCCCGCAGCAGGTCTTCAACCCGTACGGGGGCTGGCGCCGCTTCATCTCCGGCGTAGCGCCGGCTTTGTGCGGTGGCGCGCTGCAGGGCGAAGGCCACGCGCAATTCCGTCGGCATGTCGCCGCCATAGGCGGTTTCCAGGTCGGTGCCGATGCCGGGGCGCATGCCATGATCCACCGCCTGCTGCCAGGCGAAGACCCCGTCGGCGAGGGCATATTGGGCATCCGAACGCGGATCGACGGTCACGCGCACGTCCCGCTCGGCGAAGGCGCGCCAGGTCGCCTCGGGCAGGCTGGTGCAGTGGTTAAAAATCTGGTCCGGGCCGAGCTGATCCTCCAGCCCGTCGAGCATGGAGGCCATCGGTCCAAGAAACTCGATGAGCATGCGCAAGTCTGTCTCGCGCGCGAAGGCCCAAATGTCGGGATCGGGCGTGCAGAATAGTCCGAGGGTGAGCAATTGGTCGCTAGATGCGAACCGCGCGCTCTTCAGCCGCTTCAGATCGTGTGGCCAGTGCTCCGCCCAAGCGCCGACCAGCGGCTTGCCGGGCATGTGCAGGGCGCGGATGCCCGCGTCCTGCAACGCATCGAGGCATGCGTCGGTATGCTCCGGGCTGCGGGCGTTGTGGGAGGCATCCACGATCGTGGTCGTCCCGGCATCCAGGCTGCCAAGCGCCGTCAGCAGATTGCCGACATAATGATCCTCGGGCCGATAATGCGGCGCCAATGTGAGGTGCGTATCCTGCACATAGGCGTCGAGCGTGTCCACGTTGGGCATGAGTTGGCGCAGCGTGCCCTGCCAAGCGTGACGGTGCGCATCGACAAAACCCGGCATGAGGATGGCGCGCGATGCGTCGATGGTGTCGGCGTCCGCGACGTCGAGGCCGGCTCCGATCGCGGCGATCCGATCGCCGTCCACGAGCAGATCGGCGTTGACGATATCCCCGATCGCCGGATCCATCGAAAGAATGGTCGCGCCCTTGAACAGGGTGCGCGGTCGTTGGGTGCTTGCGGTCACGCGTGTCTCCTTGCAATGACCGACTAGTATCAAATCGATACCAGATGTACATTACGCACGTTGACGGCACTTGGTATCACTGGAGTTACTCATGTCCGATACCATCGATCCCGAGCTGCGGCGCGACCGCGTGCTGCTGGATCTCATCGCGGACAAATGGACGCTGTTGGTGCTGGGATCGCTTTGCGATCACGCGGGCGTTCGCCGCTTCAACGCGATCCGGCGGGACATTCCCGACATCTCGCAGCGCAGCCTCGCCTCGTGCCTCCGTCGGCTGGAGAGGAACGGGCTGATCCGCCGGCGTGTCATCGATGGGCGACAGCTTGGGGTCGAGCCCGTCACCACGCTCCTCCTTTGGACGGCGAAACATGCAGAGGGCGTTCGTGGGGCGCAGGATAGATATGATGACGAAGGCGGTCAGCATCGCGGGGAAGGCGCGCAGTCAAAACCAGCCGATCCGCAGAATGAGACGGGTCGGAATTGAGGTACTCGGAGCTGTTCTCCTGGTTCCAAGTTCGGCGCCCGCTCTGGAAACGCCGACGAAATTTATCCTAGATCGCGATCTATACTTCGTGGTTCAGAAAATTTACCACAGCTGGGCATTCTCCAGAATCGCCATCGTCCTAAGGATTGCGACTGATCTATAGGAGTGTATTTTCGCCGCCTGGACAAGCCATGCGTGTTGATTCTTTCGTCTGACTCGCGTCACGCCGTTGCCTTCTCACGTTGCGCGATTTTCGCTATGAGACGCTCACTTTCACCGGGCGAAAATGTCTTCAGGAAGTTAGTCCTACATATTCCCGCAGCAAGCTTGTGATTTTCGCATCGCGATTGCGGGCGACGGCAAGTGCTTCTGCACTTCCATACGGCATCAAGTAGCTCTCAATCCTATCGTACTAGATATGAACGCCATCGAGACATTCATCGATAAGGACAGTAACAGGCGCGTAGAATCCAGCATCGGGAACGTGCTTGAACATTTCTTTCATTATGAGTGGCTTTCCCACCAGAAATCGCATGCTGTTAGGAGTCCGCGAGCCGGTCTCACAGCGCAGATCGGCGCCGAGGTCGAATTCCGCGAACAGCATGAGGCCTGTGCGGCCGAGCGCACGGTGCACAAGGCGCTCCAGATCAGCGAAGGAATGTACTGCCCTCGTCGCGTCGAAAAATTCGATTATATCGGGTTTTCCAATTGCCGATTTGAGCGCGGCCACAACGGCGTCGAAGGGCTTGTAACATGTGAGGCTGAAACGCTCCGCTGCGACCACAGCGATTGTCATGTTGGTCTCAGCAACAACTCGTATGGATAAAAACGTCTGATCGCCGGATGGCGCCGGGGATCATTCCGCCGCCGGTTACCTTTCCAGGAAGGTCCGGACGTGACTGACGAACGTTTCGTGGTGCTGGAAGAGCGCACCATGGCCGGAATCGGGGTAGAGGACCATCTGGGCGTTGCTGAGTTCCTTGAACATTGCGTAGGCATTGTTCGCGGGCAGCATGGTATCGTGGCTGCCACTGACCACAAGAGTCGGCTGGCGGATAGGGCGCCGTTTCTAGTGTGGAGGCGCCCTGGCTCGCGGTGTCAATTTCAGTCATGTCATCCTCCGGATGCTTGGCATAGATAATCGAGATGGAGTGGCAGGTGCGGTTTTGACCAGGTCTGAGCCGCTCGCGGTGCAAGGCATTCCGTAGCCCGCCGAGCAAGCGTGGCGCTCCCGGCACGAAAGTGCCGGGAGCGGTGTGGTCAATTCACGAGCGTGGCCTTTTCAATCACGGCCGCGACTTCCTTGGCATGAACGACGAGCGAGGCATGGCTGCCCGCGACTTCCGTCGTCTGCGCCTTCATCTCGGTCGCGAAGAATTTCTGCGCCTCGGGTGCGATCACCTTGTCCTTGGTACTGATCACGTAAAACGTGGGTTTGTCGCGCCATGCGGCCGTATCGACCGGCGCCTCGAACGCCGTGTGGTTCAACGGAAGCTGATGGTTGGCCAGGGATTCTGCGATCTTTGGGGGAAGATCAGCAGCGACTGCCGACGGAAATACCTTGGGATCGATGTAGAGGTTGCCCTTGGCGTCGGGATGGATCGCAGCGGCACCCTCGGTGGCCGGTCCGCTCTTGGCCAGGGTCGCCAGAGATTGTCCCACGTCGGGTGCGAATGCGGAGACGTAAACGAGCGCCGAGACCTTGGGGTCGTTACCGGCCTGCGTGATGACGACACCGCCCCAGGAGTGACCAACAAGAACGGTCTTGCCCTTCTGTTCCGCCGTTGTAGCCCTTCTTCGTCAGGATATCGGCAACCGGCTTCCAGCTCGTCTGGTCGACGAAAGCGCCATGGACGAGGACGATATTGTGTACCGTCCCCTTGGGCAGCTCAGCAGACTGGGCGGAGGCGGCAAATGCCGCTCCGGCCACGAGAACGGCGGCAGTCGAGAGGAGAAGATTTCGCATTGATTGTTCCTGTTGAGACGACGGACGATGCTTACCTGCGGAAGGCAGGCGCGCCTGCGAGTCGCGGTTCGTCCATCTGCGATGAGATAACCGCGCGACACGTCGGGCTGCTGTGACGTGAGATGGCGCAGAGGACCCCGGACGTTAAGGCGTCAATCGTCCAAATATTGTGTCCGACCGTCCGTTGCATTAACATCCAAAGGATGGACATCCTCGCCCAAGTTCTCGATCGCGTGCGCCTCGGCGGGACACTGCTCTTCCACTTCGAGCTGGGACATCCGTGGAATCTGGCGTTGCCACAGCGCCCCTACGCCCTGTTCCACTATCTCAGTCGTGGTTCAGCGACCCTTGCACTCGAACAGGGACAAGAACTCCAGATGACCGCGGGTGACTTCGTCGTCATCTCGCGCGGCGAGCCCCACAAGTTTTATTCGGATCGCCGGACGCCACCATTTTCGGTCATCGACCTCGATCGATCTTCCGCGCATCTCGGCGTTGTTCATCACGGCGGCAGCGCGCAGCCGTATTCGACGATGATCTGTGGCAAGTTCACTGTGGCGCGGCCCTCACGCGGCAGCGTGTTGGAATTACTTCCGCCCGTGCTTCTTCTGAAGCCGGCGGAAGACGGCGCGTGGCTCGAAGCGATTCTGCGGCGCATGGTAAGCGAGTCGGCGCATGAGCGGCCCGGCCAAGGTGTCGCGCTCTCACGCCTGACAGAAGTGCTTTTCGTCGAGGTGTTGCGCAACTGGGTCAAGTCTCTCGCCCCCGGAGAAGGGGGGTGGCTGGGGGCGATGGCGGATCCGCACATCGGGCCGGCGCTTCAGTTAATCCATGACCGACCGGATCGCCCCTGGACTCTCGACGACCTCGGGCAACGTGTTGGGCTCGGCCGTTCAGCGTTTTCGGCTCGCTTCACCAAGCTCGTTGGCGAGTCCATGTACCGTTATCTGATCGCACGTCGGATGTCGGAGGCTGCGTTTCTGCTCGAAACAAGCGACGATGGGATTGCACGGATTGCGAGCCGTGTCGGCTACGAGACTGCGGCCGCATTTTCGAAACTGTTCCATCGACATCACGGCCTATCGCCTGGGCGTTACCGAGCCGTTCGCCGCTCTGACGGTGGCCGAAAGCAAGGGAGCCTTCCTGAAGCAGAAGTCGTTGGTTGATCTCAACGAAACTAACACACATGCCATTTTGTCATCGTCTATGGTCTTGGTGGACGCTTTGGAATTACGGGCACCGATGATGACGGTATTTCTGCGACGATCCGATCCCGCCCTTTAGGCCGAGACCTCGAAGATCGAGGGATCGATGTCGATAGTGCACGGAATTTTTTGGGCCAGCGTCGCCCCTGAAAACCCGGCAAATGCATAAAGCTATGTCTTTGACCGTATCTTTCACGGCATACGCATCCAGAAGTTTTATTCTTCAATCATATCAGCTTCTTAGGGTGAAAAATATTAGAGCGGTAGTGAAATATTGCGTGGGCTAGCGCAATAAATCGCAATCATTGTAGAATATACGATTATTTTCGGCCTCGAAAAACATCGTGTAACGCGCATCATCAAATAACTCGTCGCGCACTAGCAAAATAGTGCAATATTTAAACTTCTATACCATGAGATATGTAAGACACTGCAACAATACAACCGGTTTGAAAGCATCTTTTTCGGTACGTTTATTGAGCTTAGTGACTGAAGGAAGAAGTGCCGCCGCCCGCTTTTTTTTGCGCATGACGGTAAAGCGCCCACCGCAGCATTCGTCTTAGCGAATTCACGTCGTTGTTCATTGTCGAGACTCGACGGCAGCTAACTTACGCTCGGCGGTTCATTCCCCGCGAGTTCGGCGCAGAAATCCAGGAAGGCGCGGACCTTGGCCGCCGGGTGGCGACGGGATGGATGAATGGCAAAAAGCGGAAATGTCTCATCCGGCCAGTCAGGAAAGAGATCGACCAGCGCGCCGCTTGCGATCCAGTGCCCGATGCCCAGGGACATGACCTGCGCCACACCGACTCCTGCGAGACAGGCCTGCAGCATGGTGGTGACATCCGTCAGCAGGAGCGGACCACTCGTCGGGACAGGCAGGATCTGCTTGTCGCGCTGGAATTCCCATTCGAAGGGCCGCCCCGTCAGAGGATTGCGGAATTGGATGCAGGCGTGATCGGAGAGATCCTCCGGCCGTTTCGGCTTGCCGTGTGCTTCGAGATAGGAAGGCGCCACCACCGTCAGGATGCGCGTCTCCAGCAGGAGCCGTGAAATCAGCGACGACGACGGCTGTGGTCCGAAGCGGACAGCGACGTCCATGCCTTCCGAGACCAGATCGCCAACATCATCGCGGGTGTGAATCTCGATCTGCAACTCGGGGTAACGCTCTAAAAAACTGTCGAGATGCGGCGCCAGCACCAGCCCGGAAAAGAACGGATCGACATTGACCCGCAAACGGCCACGTACCGCGCTGGCGGCCCCGGATGCGGCGCCCGCCGCTTCTTCGATACCTTCCAGATGCGAGACGACGGCCTCGTAGAACCGCATGCCCTCATCGGTCAGGTGCAGCGATCTGGTCGTCCTGTCGAACAGCCGGATACCCAGCCGGTTTTCCAGCCGCGAAATCGACCGGCTGACCCCGGACGGGGTGAGACCGAGCATCTCGCTTGCACCTGCAAACGTGCCTCTTTCGACAACAGCAGCCAGCACGCCAACGCCGGACAGGATACGACCGTCAAAATTCATCCTCGACTCCCTGGATGTCTCCGGCGCATATCAGGCGATACATGACTTTCAGTCATGATTTATACGACAAATCGACGTTATGAGCACCAATAATTCTCCGGCATGTTTGGTCAAACCCAAACCGGAGATTTGACATGGCTGAACACGCTATTCATCAGCATCAGGGAGAGCCCGCCCCCACGAGCGCCTTTATAGGTGAAATCAAACGGCGCTCGCCTCTGGCCGAAGCGCTTGCCGTTATTGCCCTCTCACTGGGAACATTTGCCTTCGTCAGCACGGCATTGATGCCCATCGGCATCCTGCCCCAGATGGCGGAAGGCGTCGGTGTGTCGCTCGGACAAGCCGGTTTCCTCGTCACAGGGTTTGCCCTGCTCGTTGCGATGGCGGCGACGCCGCTCACGGCCGCCACCCGGCGCTGGAACCGCAAGTGGTTGATGCTCAGCCTTCTTCTGGCCTGCACCCTCGGCAACGTCCTTACATACTTTTCCCAGAGCTATCCGATGCTCTTGGCAAGCCGGTTGATCGTCGCCGCTGCCATCGGCATCTTCTGGTCGACGGCGGCCAGCATGGCGGTGCGAATCGTTCCCGAGAAACACGCTGTTCGGGCCACGTCAGCGGTCTATGGCGGCCTGGCGCTCGCCTCCGTGCTCGGCATTCCCGCAGGCACCTTCCTGGGCAATTATGCCGGCTGGCGCATCGTCTTCGTCGTGCTCGCGATCCTCTCCTTCGCCGTCTTCATCAAGATGTGGCTGACCCTGCCCGATCTTGCCGCGAGCCATGACGGCAATCACTGCACGGTCGCCGAGGCATGGCGGGAAAGGCCCCTGCGCGCGGCGGTCTGTGTGACGGCACTGATCATGACGGCGAATTTCCTTGCCTTCACCTACATCGCGCCGTTCCTCGAGCAGGTGACGGGCTTTCAGACCTCATGGATCGGCGGCCTGCTGCTGGCCTACGGCGCCGCGGGGCTGGCCGGCAATTTTGGCATCGCGCCGATCATGGCGCGTGGCTATCGGCCAACGCTCTTCGTCACGATGATCGTCCTGATCGCCAGCTTTGCCGCTCTCACCTTTGCCGGCGCGAACCAGGGGCTTGTTATTGCCCTGCTCCTCATCTGGGGCGCGGCTTATACTGCCTTGCCGGTTCTCATGCAGACCTGGGTATTCAAGGCGGCAGCCCATCTGGACGGACCGGAGGCGCCGTCCTCGCTCTACGTTTCCGCCTATAACGGCGCGATAGCGGCGGGTGCGCTGGTCGGAGGGGTGATCGTCGATCACGCGGGACCGTGGTCGATCATGCCGATCTCAGCGGTCATCGGCATTCCCGCGCTGCTGATCGCGCTGAAACACGCGCCGAAATGACCCCCCAGCAAAGCAAGATTCAACACGCCAAGGAGAAGATCATTGGCACGCATATTCATCACCGGTTCCTCGACCGGCCTTGGGTTCATGACGGCCTCGTTGCTGGCGGAGGAAGGCCACGAAGTCGTCCTGCACGCACGAAACGACGAGCGCGCCAAGACCGCCGTGGACGCGCTGCCTGCGGCACATGCGGTGGTCGGGGGCGACGTCTCGACCATTCGCGCCACTAGGAGGCTTGCCGAGAGTGCCAACCGGCATGGCCCCTATGATGCGGTCATCCACAATGTCGCCATTGGCTATCGCGAGGCGCGTCGCATCGAGACCAGTGATGGGTTGCCCCATGTCTTCGCCATTAACACCCTGGCGCCGTTCATTCTCACGGCGCTGATGGAAAGGCCGGAGCGGCTTGTCTATCTCAGTTCTGGCCTGCACCGCAGCGCGTCGTCCGATCTTGAGGACGTCACCTGGACGAAACGTCGGTGGGACGGCATGCAGGCCTACTCGGAAAGCAAGCTGCACGATGTGCTTTTGGCCTTTGCCGTTGCCCGCCGTTGGCCGGATGCCCTGTCGAACGCTCTGGAGCCGGGCTGGGTGGCAACACGCATGGGCGGTCCGGGTGCGTCCGATGATCTCGACCAGGCCCACCGGACACAGGCCTGGCTTGCAGTCAGCGACGATCCGGCCGCGACGGTGACGGGGCGCTATTTCTATCACATGCAGCCCCGCGAGATTCATCCAGCCTGCCGGGATACCGACCTGCAGGAGCAGTTGATCGAGATCTGCGAACAATTGTCAGGGCTGAAACTCGGCCTCTGATCACGCATCGACGTTAGATGAGCAACATCGAAGAAAACAGTCCCTATTGTGCGCACGCGGAGGACAGTATCTGCATCGCGATCGTCTATCATTCGGGCTATGGCCACACCGCTCGGAAAACGGTGGGGTGGCGGAAGGGGTGCTGGCGGCTCGCGGCTCCAGTCCTCTGCTCCTTTCCCTCGAAGAAGCGCCGCAGCGCTGGGATGATCTCAATGCCGCGTACGCGATCATTTTCGGCGCGCCGACCTATATGGTGCGGCCTCGGCGTCGTTCAAAGCATTCCAGGAAGCGACCTCAAAAGTGCTGCCGGCTGGAGGCTATCTTTGGAAAGACAAAATGGCCGCTGGTTTGACCAATTCCGGCGCGCGAGCCAGTATCGGCTGAACGCGCGACGGGAGACCGTGTATCTCGGGAAGTATCTTGCTCTCGCGAGCTATGCCTGGATGCACAGCGGGCGATCGCGGACGGGCGGTCGCTATCGAGAAGCAGCGGGAGAAGCGCCGGATCAAGGAAGCCATGAGCTTCCGCAGTTTCGACGAAATGTGGCTGGTCAACGCGCCGAATGGGCCGCGATTTGAGGACGGAACTGAAATGCGCTGCGAACCCGTGGAAATGCTGGCCGACGGCCTGATCGTCAGTCCATCGGCGGAACGAAACAAGGGACC
>NCHM01000180.1 GCA_002257205.1 Rhizobiales bacterium 24-66-13
CGTTGTCCGTTTGGCTTCAGGTGCAACAAGAGAAGGGACCTTCCGTGAAACGCATCCTGTGTGCAGTGGCTGGATTGATCGCGCTCGGCGTCGGCGCGGCCGCAGCGGCCGATGAAAAGCCTAGCACTCTTAAAGACGTGATTGCGCGTGGCGCTCTCAATTGCGGCGTGACCCAAGGATTGCCGGGATTCTCCAATCCCGACGACAAGGGCAATTGGACCGGCATCGACGTGGACTTCTGCCGCGCTGTCGCGGCCGCCATCTTTGGTGATGCCACCAAGGTGAAATTCTCCCCCCTCTCGGCTAAGGACCGCTTCACGGCGCTGCAGTCGGGCGGCATTGATGTGCTCTCGCGCAACACCACCTGGACCATGTCGCGCGACACCACCCTCGGCTTCAACTTCGCCGGCGTGATGTATTACGACGGCCAGGGCTTCCTGGTGCGCAAGTCGCTCAACCTCAAGTCCGTGAAGGACCTAGCGGGCGCCTCGATCTGCGTGCAGACCGGCACCACCAACGAGCTGAACGTTGGCGATTATTTCCGCACCAACAACCTCAAATATGAGCTGATTGCGTTCGCCACCATCGACGAGACGGTGAAGGCCTATGATTCCGGCCGTTGCGATGCATTCACCTCGGACCAGTCGCAGCTTTATTCGGTGCGGCTGAAGCTGACCAACGCGAATGACCACGTCGTTCTGCCGGAAGTCATCTCCAAGGAGCCACTCGGACCGCTGGTGCGTCATGGCGACGATCAGTGGTTCGACCTCATCAAGTGGACCTATTTCGTGCTGCTCAATGCTGAGGAACTCGGCGTGACCAGCAAAAATGTGGACGAAATGGTCAATTCACCCAATCCTGAGATCAAGCGTCTCCTGGGTTCGGACGGCAAGTATGGCGAAGCGGTCGGCGTGCCCAACGATTGGGTCGTCAAGATCGTGAAGCAGGTCGGCAATTACGGCGAAATCTTCGACCGCAATCTCGGCCCGGCGACCCCGCTCGCCATCAATCGCGGCCTCAACAAGCTGTGGACCCAAGGCGGCCTTCAATACGGCATGCCCGTCCGCTGATGCGATGATCCGGCGCCCCTGCGGGCGCCGGATTTCTTTCGCCGAACCCTCGGCGCCGGTACGGCTGCGGCTGGCGGCGGAACGACCTTTCTCTCTTTTTGCATTTTCCCAAAGGGGCCGCAGAGTCCCGGATCTTGAGGGGCTAGATGACAGACGCACGCTGGTCGGAGCCCGCTCCGACGCGCCGGCGATGGTCGTGGACCGACCCGGCGCTCCGTTCCGCAGTGATCCAGATCGCATTGGGCATCGCGCTCATCTGGCTCGCCTGGTCGTTCTTCGCCAATGCCCAGGCCAACCTTGCCCGGCAGGGCATCGCCTCGGGTTTCGGCTTTCTCGACAATTCCGCCGGTTTCGGCATCACGCAGACGCTCATTCCCTATTCGGAATCCATGAGCTACGGCCGGGCCTTCCTGGTGGGCCTGCTCAACACGCTGCTGGTGGCGTTCCTGGGCATCATTCTCGCCACCATCCTCGGCTTTCTCGTGGGTGTGGCCCGCCTTTCCGAGAATGTGGTCATCAAGGCGCTGGCCTCCGCCTATGTGGAGGTCACGCGCAACCTGCCGCCGCTGTTCCAGATCCTGTTCTGGTACCTCGCGGTGCTGGCGGCCATGCCGAACCCGCGCCAGAGCTGGGGCTTCGGACTTCAGCCCCTGTTCAACTTCCTCGCCGACAGCTTCGCCGGCATCGGCTTTGCGCCGCTCTCGTCCATGTTCCGGGCTTTAGCTGGCGACGTCGCGGGTCCGTCGGTGTTCGTGAACAATCGCGGCCTCGTGGTTCCCCGCCCGGTGTTTGAAAGCGGCTTCGTCTGGGTGGTGGTGGCGTTCTTCGTCGCGATCGTCGCATTGATGCTGATCGCCCGCTGGGCCAAGGCGCGGCAATTCGCGACCGGCCAGCAATTCCCGGTGTTCTGGACCGGGTTCGGTCTCATCGTCGGCCTGCCGATCGTCACCTGCTTCGCCCTCGGCGTGCCGGTCACGCTGGAGACGCCGCATCTGCAAGGCTTCAACTTCGTCGGCGGCATCCGGGTGATCCCGGAATTCGTGTCGCTGCTGCTGGCCCTGTCGATCTATACCGCCGGCTTCATCGCCGAGATCGTGCGCGCCGGCATCCTGGCCGTGTCCAAGGGCCAGACCGAGGCAGCGAAATCCCTCGGGCTGCGTTCAGGGCCGACCCTGCGTCTCGTGGTCATTCCGCAAGCGATGCGCGTGATCGTGCCGCCGCTGACCAGCCAATATCTCAACATCACCAAGAACTCGACCCTGGGTGTCGCGGTGGGCTATCCGGACCTGTTCGCCATTTTCGCCGGCACGACGCTGAACCAGACCGGACAGGCGATTGAAATCATCGCCATCACCATGGCGGTCTATCTCACCATCTCCATTCTCACCTCGATGCTGATGGGCTGGTACAACAAGCGCGTCGCGCTCGTGGAACGGTGAGGGTGCCATGAACACCGCAACGCGCCCCGCACCCCAGGCGGCCTTTGTCGCCCCCAAGGACCTGCGCCCCCAAGAGCCGGCGCCGGTCTCCAATCGCGGAATCTATGGCTGGTCCCGCGCCCATCTGTTCGGCTCGGTCGGGCAGGTGCTGCTGACCCTACTGGGCATCTTCGTGGTCTATGTCACCATTCCGCCGCTGCTGAAATTCTTCATCTTCGATGCGGTCTGGAGCGGTGCCGGGCGCGACGCGTGCCTGCCGGAAAAGATCGGCCGGCCGGTCGGCGCCTGCTGGCCTTTCATCTATGCCAAGTTCAACCAGATCCTCTACGGCTTCTATCCGGAGAGCGAACGCTGGCGGGTGAATGTGGTCTATTTCCTGGGCGCGGCGCTGCTCGCCCCGCTGCTGTTTCCAAAGGTGCCTTACAAGCGTTTGAACGCCCTGGCCTTCTTCGGCGTCTATCCGGTCGTGTGCTTTGTTCTGCTCACCGGCGGCAATCTCTCGTTCAATAATTTCCTGCTGGGCGGCACCGGGCTTGAAAACCTCAGCGGCTCGTTCGCGGGATTGCGCCTGTCTTATTGGGTGCAGTTCATCATCGTCACTGGCCTTGCCTGCGGCATCGCGGCCCTGGCGGCCCCGGTGTTCGGCGGCAGCCGGCGCGGGGCGGTGCACGGCACGCTCTCCGCTTTCGGCATCCTCGCTTTGGTGCTGCTGGCGATGGACCTGGATTTCGGCCTCCAGGAAGTGGAAACGCGCCAATGGGGTGGCCTGCTGGTCACCCTGGTCATCGCCGTCACCGGCATCGTCGTGTCGCTGCCGCTCGGCATTCTTCTGGCGTTGGGACGGCGATCCAACCTGCCGCTGGTGAAGATTTCGTCCATCGTCTTTATCGAGTTCTGGCGCGGCGTGCCGCTCATCACCGTGCTGTTCTTCGCCACCTACATGCTGCCTTTGTTCCTACCGGGGCGCTTCAGCATTGATGGTCTGTTGCGGGCGCTCGTGGGCGTGGCGCTGTTTGCCTCCGCCTATATGGCCGAGGTGGTGCGCGGCGGGCTCCAGGCTATACCCAAGGGTCAGTATGAGGGCGCGCAGGCGATGGGCCTGCGGTCCGGGCTGATGATGCGGCTCGTCATTCTGCCCCAGGCGCTGAAACTAGTGATTCCTGGAATCGTCAATAATTTCATCGGCCTGTTCAAGGATACGACCCTGGTTCTGATCGTCTCCATCTTCGATCTGCTGGGCATTCTGCGCGCCTCCTTCACCGATCCGTCCTGGGCGACGCCGACCACGCTGTTCACCGGCTTCGGCTTCGCCGGGCTCGTCTATTTCGTCTTCTGCTACGGCATGTCCCGGTATTCGATGGCGCTGGAAAAGCGGCTCGACCGGTCCAACCGTCATTGAGGGAGCGTGCCATGTCTTCAGTCTCTCATACCCAAGATCCGCTCATCGCCGAAGTCGAGGCGAATGCGCCCGCCATCGCGGTGGAACTGGTCGCCGTCAACAAATGGTACGGCGATTTCCATGTGCTGCGGGATATCAACCTCACGGTGAAGCGCAGCGAGCGCATCGTCATCTGCGGACCCTCCGGCTCCGGCAAATCGACCATGATCCGCTGCATCAACCGCCTGGAAGAGCACCAGAAGGGCAGCATCGTCGTCGACGGGATCGAACTCACCAATGATCTCAAGCGCATCGACGAGGTGCGCCGCGAAGTTGGCATGGTGTTCCAGCATTTCAACCTGTTTCCGCACCTCACCATATTGGAGAATTGCACGCTCGCCCCCATGTGGGTGCGCAAAATGCCCAAGAAAGAGGCGGATGAGGTGGCGATGCACTTCCTCACCAAGGTGAAGATCCCCGAGCAGGCGAACAAATATCCCGGCCAGCTTTCCGGCGGTCAGCAGCAGCGCGTCGCCATCGCGCGGGCGCTGTGCATGCGCCCCCGCATCATGCTCTTCGACGAGCCCACCTCCGCCCTCGACCCGGAAATGGTGAAGGAGGTTCTCGACACCATGGTGAGCCTCGCCGAGGAAGGCATGACCATGCTGTGCGTGACCCACGAAATGGGGTTTGCCCGGCAGGTGGCGGACCGGGTGATCTTCATGGACGCCGGCCAGATCATCGAGATGAACGAGCCCAACGCCTTCTTCTCCAATCCCCAGCATGAGCGCACCAAGCTCTTCCTCTCGCAGATCCTGCACTGAGGGATGCCGGGCGCGGCGAACCGAAACCCGCGTCCGGCGTTACATCTCCAAGACGAATGGGAGGTGTGACATGGAAGACCAGACCGAACGCCGCGAGGAAGCCGCCTTCCGCGTGGCCGACCAGCGCGGGGCCGAGGGGGAAGTGGTGAAGCCGGCCCCGAAGGCCAGGCAAGGCCTCACCTCGGGGCGCATCGTCACCATTCTCGCGGTGGGGTTGGTGCTCGTGATCATCGGCTTTGCCGCGAGCTATATGACGTCTGTATAAGGGAGCTGGCACGCCCCGCCCCCGGCGCGCCATCAGCAGGCAAGGCACGCAAACGACCATGGTACGCGTCTATCTCGCAGGACCGGACGTGTTCCGGGCCGATGCTGCCCAGCATTATGACGCGCTGGTCGCCCTGTGCGCCCGGCACGGCTTGAAGGCGCTCCATCCGTTCGAAGGCGGCGACCAGGACAATGCCGTGACGTCCGCCGAGATCCGCGCGCGCTGCATTTCCCAGCTGGATCGCGCCGATGGCATCATCGCCAACATCACGCCCTTCCGTGGCGCCCATATGGACCCGGGCACGGCGTGGGAATTGGGGTATGGCGAGGCGCGCGGCCTGCCGGTGTTCCTCTGGACGAACGATCCCCGCCCCATGGTGGCGCGGATCGACGCGCTGGCTGGCGAATCTGGTCTGCGTGATTCAGGCGGGCACCTGGTGGAAGATTTCGGCCATGTGGAAAACCTGATGATCGCCCATCCCGGCGCACCCGTCGCGACCACCGCCGAGGAAGCGGTCGCGGCGGCGGCCGATCATCTTCACCGCATCGCGCGGGCGGGCGCGCTGAATCTCGGCCTCGTGCCGAAGATCGCCATCGCGCTCGTTGCGTCCTTCGTCCTCAGCTTCATCGTCAACCGCATCGTCGGGTGGTAGGCCTCCGCCGCCGATTGGGCCGCGGAGGCGATTTTCTTCAGCCTTCGCGCGAGCCCACCAGGGCGAACATGGTGCCCTGCGGGTCCAGCGCCTGGAGGATGAACGCGCCACCGGGAACAGGCATGGGCCCGTTGATCACCTGTCCGCCGCCCGCCGTCACGCGTCCGCCGGCGGCATCGATATCGCCAACGACGAAATAATACAGCCAGAACGGCATCGGAACCGCCTCGGGCTTCGTGAACATGCCGCCGAACGCATTGCCGCCCAGGCCGAACAATTGATAGGTGCCCATGGGCCCCATATCCACGGCCTGATCCTTCTTCCAGCCGAACAGCTCGGCATAGAAGGGCAGGGCGGCCTCCCAATCGACGGCCATCAGCTCGTGCCAGCCGATATTGCCCTTGGCCATCTGGTCGGGGAGCGGATGGGCGCTTTCGTCTTCCCACTTGAACAGGGAGATCACCGCGCCCTGCGGGTCGCCGATCACCGCGAAGCGGCCGACACCGGGGATATCCCGCGGTTCAATATGAAGCGCGCCGCCAAGCGCCTTTGCCTTGGCGACGGTCGCGTCAACGTCGTCCACATGCACATACCCGGTCCAATGGGGCGGCACACCCTGGTCGCGCAGTTCCTGCGGCAGCGTCATGAGCCCGGCGATGGGACCCGCGTCGGTGGTGAAAAGCGTATAGGGCATTTCCGGCATGTCGAGCTTCTGCGCGCCCCAGCCCACGACATCGCCATAGAAGGCGACGGCGGCGTCCATGTCGGGGATCATCAGTTCATACCAGACAAAGCGGCCGTGAGACGAAGCCATGGGGTTCCTCCTGTTGGGCATTTCGGCGCGGCGGCGCCGCATCCATCTTCATACGCCCACGGA
Organism: Rhizobiales bacterium 24-66-13; assembly: GCA_002257205.1. Classification (GTDB taxonomy): domain Bacteria; phylum Pseudomonadota; class Alphaproteobacteria; order Rhizobiales; family Xanthobacteraceae; genus NCEH01. The sequence continues at coordinate 6,506 of NCHM01000180.1, forward strand.
GCGGTGCCTTTGTGACCATCCTTCGGGCCAAGGGTCACGGTTTGCGGAAGCGGCACTTGGTGGGCGAATGCTCCAGCTCCAGGCGGGTAACCGCCGCCAGTTCATCGAACGCGCGCCGCACACCGGGAAAATGGCCGTCCACGCGATAATCATCGCCGACGAGGATGCCCCCGGAGTCCAGCAGCGGCCACCATTGCAAGATATCGGTGGCGACCGATCGGTAATCATGGCCGCCGTCGATATGTATCATTTGCGGGCGGATCTTGTGGGCGCGCATCAGGATGCTGGCGTTCACGCTGTCCAGCGGCAGCGGCAGCACCAGGTCCTGCAAGCCTTCATGAACGATATTGGCCATGAATGTGTGGTAGAGGCTCGGATATCCCTGTTTCAGATGCAAATCGGCGAACATGTGCGGAATGGCCCAGTGTTCGGAGCTTCCAAGCCAGGTGTCCACCGCCAGCACCAGGCCGGGAATGCCGAGCGCGCGCAGCGCCTTCGCCATGGTGATGACGGATCTGCCCTTCCACACGCCGATCTCGACGATGAGAATGGGGCGTATCTCATATATGCTTGTGACAAGGTAGGGATGGGTGGAGCCCCAGCCCTGCTTGTCCACCTTGATTCCCGTGGGATCGAAGCCATCAAACGGGTCGTTGCCGTGCCATAGCTTGCGCACCAGCTCGGCTCGCATTTCGGTCATTGTGGCTCAGATCTCCCTGGTGAGGAGCCAACCTATCGCCGATCGGGGCGGTGGGAAATCGGGGATGGCACATGAGCACCATGCGGCCGCCCTCGACGCCAGCTGCCGGATTAAGGTATGAGGCACAATGGCTCTGCGCGAAACAACGCGTCGGGAAGGGTGGCCGAGTGGTTTAAGGCAGCGGTCTTGAAAACCGCCGTGGGT
>NCHM01000181.1 GCA_002257205.1 Rhizobiales bacterium 24-66-13
TGGAACAATATCCAGGGCTCCTATTCGGCGCGCAAGGATATCCATATCGAACACCTGCCCGACATCAATACGTTGCGCCTGCGTCTTCCCGTAGACTTCCAGGATTACATGCGGCCCGAACGGCGGCGTGAATTCGTGGCGATCTGGAACAAGATGACGGGCCTGTAATGTCGGTGATGTCCGAACAGGAAGCGCAGCGCGCGGCGTTTGCCCGCGCGTCTGCCTTCGATCTTCGCCCGGAGGTGTGGATTCCGATGGTCCTGCTCGCAGGAACCCTCGGTTTCCCCTTCTTCCTGCTCGTCACGAGCGCGTTCAACGTGGGAGACCCGGAGGCATTTCCGGCCACGGTCTACGGAATCGACAATTTCATCGCGCTGTCCGGCCATCTCGACTGGATCCGCAACACGCTGGTCATCGCCGGCGGCGGCACGGCGCTCGGGCTGGTCATCGGCGTGGTGCTGGCCTGGATCATCCACCGCACCACCATGCCCGGGCGAAAGCTGTTCGAACTGCTGATCGCCATACCCTATCCGCTGGGGCCGCTGGTCGGCGCGCTCGCCTGGAGCCAGCTCGGCGCGCCACGCGACGGCCTCATCAACCGGATGTTTGGCGCGATCACCGGCATCGAGACGCATCTGATCAACATCTATACCCCGATGGGGATCATCTTCGTCGAGGCGATCTTCGAGGCGCCGGTTGCTGTCCTGATCATCGGCGCGGCGATGCAGCGGATGGATCCCTCGTTGGAGGAATGCTCGTCCATCTTCGGGTCGGGGAAGCTGCGCACCGCGTGGAAGGTCACGCTGCCGCTGATGCTGCCGGCGGTCGCGAGCGCGGCCCTGTTCATGTTCACCTCGATGATCGGGTCGTTCGCGATCCCGACCATGCTCGGCACCTCCTCGCGCTTTTACGTCGCCACCAATGCGATGTACGTGCTGCTGCAAGGCTATCCGCCGAACTATCCGCTCGCCGCAGCGCTCGGCCTGGTGCTGATCTGCATGACGGCGCTCGCGGTCTGGCTGGTTCAGCGCGTGCTGCGCGGAAAATCCTACGCGGTCATCTCGGGCAAAAACTATCGTCCCCGGCAGGTGGACATGGGATGGATGACAGGGGTGCTGTTCGCGATTGCGGCCCTCTATGTCCTGCTGTCGCTGATCTTGCCCATGGTCACGCTTCTTCTGGCGTCGTTCCAGTCGAGCAACGCCATCAGCTTTAATTTCCCGGCCTGGACGCTGGGGAATTACAAATATGTGATGTTCGATTTTCCCACGACCCAGCAGGCGATCCTCAACAGCCTGTTGCTGGGGGTAGGCACGGGCGTCATCGGCGTGCTTCTGGCGACCTTCATTGCCCTTGCCACGCACCGGTCGCGCAGCGACGGGCGCCGGCTCCTCGAACAGATGGCCATGCTGCCCCAGGCCTTTCCGCGGCTCATTTTCGCGATCGGCTTTCTCTGGATGATCCTGGCGCTGCCACTGAAGCTCTACGGCACCTTGTTCGCCGTGCTGCTGGCTTATGTCATCGTCTTCCTGCCGCTCGCCTATCGCGGCATGAGCGGCGTGGTGGTGCAGATCGACATCGCCCTGGAGGAGGCGGCCCGCATCAGCGGGGCGGGGGTGTTCCGGATCCTGCGGACGGTGACCTTGCCCCTGTTGCGGCCGGGCCTGCTCGCCACCTGGGCGCTTCTGTTCATGGTGTCGGTGCGCGAGATCAGCGCCTCGTTGTTCCTCTCCGGGCCCGGCACGCAAGTACTGGGGCCGGCCATCTTCAGCTTCTGGGATTCCGGTGGCATGCCGCGCGTCAGCGCGCTCGCTGTGGTGCAGGCCTTGATCATCCTGATCGCGCTCACCCTCGTGCGCTCCCTGGCAAATCGCGGCGCTAACGTCTGACTGGAGAGAGCATCATGCTTGCCTTACATAGATCCGCGCAGACTCTCTCTTTCGGCGAGACGCAGCCGCGCAATACACAGGCACCTGCTTACATCGAGGTCCGCGATCTGGTCGCCGCGTTCGGCGCGAAGATCGTCGTCAAGGGGGTCTCGTTTGCCGTCGGGCGCGGCGAACATCTTTCCCTTCTCGGCCCGTCGGGCTGCGGGAAATCCACCACCCTGCGCTGTATCGCGGGGCTTGAAACGCCGGTCTCCGGCGAAATCGTCATCGACGGCAACCTGGTTTTCTCCTCCTCGAAGCGGGTCAACGTGCCGACCGAGAAGCGCAAGCTGTCGATGGTGTTCCAGAGCTATGCGATCTGGCCGCACATGACGGTGTTCGAGAATGTCGCCTATGGGCTGCGCGTTCAACGGGTGGCCGAAAGCGAGATCAAGCAGCGGGTCGTGGAGATGCTGCGGATGGTGGGCATCGAGGATTATATCCATCGCCCGGCGACCGATCTGAGCGGCGGACAGCAGCAGCGGGTGGCGCTGGCGCGCAGCTACGCCTCGCGGCCGAAGGCGATCCTGCTCGACGAGCCGCTCTCGAACCTGGATGCGCGGCTGCGGGTGCGCATGCGCGACGAGATCAAGGAATTCCAGCACAAGTTCGACCTGTCGACGATCTATGTGACGCACGACCAGGAAGAGGCGATGGCGATTTCGGATCGCATCATCGTCATGCGCGACGGCCATATCGAGCAATGCGGCAAGCCGCTCGACATCTACGACACCCCATGCACCCGTTTCGTGGCGGACTTCATCGGCGCTGCGAACATCCTCGCGGGCACGGCCGCCGGCGAAGCCCCTTCGGGCGCGCCGGTGCTGAAGGTGGGCGATGCGCTGGTGGAGTGCGCGGCGGGCTCGCAGCTGTTCCCGGTGGATGCGGGCGGCCTGCATCTCGCGGCGCTGCGTACCGTCTATCCGGAAATGCGCCGGGATGCGCCGCCGCGCCCCAACCAATGGGCCGCCACAGTCACTCGCCGGGTGCTGCTCGGCGATATCGTCAACTACACCCTCGCCTGGCCGGGCGGCGACCTGCGCGTGCACGCATTTCCCAATGCCCTGTTCGAGGAAGGCGAGCGCATCCAGCTCCACATCCCGCCGCATCGCACGGTTCCGGTCCGGGCCGATTGAGCGCGATCGCGAACAGCAAAAGGGTGGATCGTGGACATTTCCAAGCTTCAGACGGACGTGCTCGTCCTGGGCGGCGGGCTTGCCGGCTATCGGGCGGCGGTGGCCGCGCGCGAACAGGGCGCTTCGGTCACCATGGCCTATTTCGCCCGTGGCGCCTCGCCTTATGTGATCGGCTGCAATGCGCCGATCGCCCATGCCGATGCGCGCGACAGCCCGGATATGTTCTTCGCGGACATGGTGCGCGGCGGATACGGGCTGAACGACCGGCGCCTGGTGCGCGCGCTGGCGCACGGCGCGGTGGAGGCGCAGCGCGAGCTTTCCGCGCTGGGTGTGCCGTTCCCGGTGGAACAGGACCGCATCATCCAGCGCCATTTGTCCGGCAACACCTATCCCCGCTCCCTGTTCATCCCCGAGGGCACGGGGCGCATCGTGCTTGAACATCTGGCCGCCCACGCGACGGATATCGGCGTGCGCATCCTCACCGGCCAGAAGGTGGTCGATCTTCTGAACGCGGACGGCGAGGTGGCGGGCGCGTTGCTGTGGGACCGGCGGGCCGGGACCTTCTCCGCCGCCTGCGCCCGCGCGGTGGTGCTCGCCACCGGCGGCATCGGGCGCATCTATGCCGACAGCACCTATCCGGCCGATGTCGGGAGCGATTCCTACGGCCTCGCGCTGAAGCATGGAGCGCATCTGATCGACATGGAATTCGTGCAGTTCGAGCCGGTGGTGACCGTCTGGCCCGAGGCCTGCCGCGGCATGGAGATGCCCACCGCCATGCTCGGCGACGGCGCGCATCTGCTGAACGCGCAGGGGGAGCGGTTCATGTTTCGCTACAACCCGGTGCACGGCGAAAGGCAGATCGAAAAAGCGAAGATGGCGCTCTGCGTTCAGACCGAGATCGACGAGGGGCGCGGGATGTCCGACGACACGGTCGTGTTCGACACCACCGTCCTGCCCGCCGAGCGCCTGGAGAGCTACAAGATCCACGTGCGGCGCCTGCGCAATGCGGGCGTCGACCCGCTGACCACGCCGCCCCGCGTCCGGCCCGCGTCCCACAGCCAGATGGGCGGCATCCTGATCGACGATCGGGGATGGACCGGCGTGCCGGGCCTCTATGCCGGTGGGGAAAGTGCCGGCGGCGTGCATGGCGCGAGCCGGCTTGCCGGCAATGGCTGCGCGGACACGCTGGTGTTCGGCGCGCTCGCGGGTCGTGGCGCCGCAAGCGGCCTGCTGTCCGCGCCCGCCCGGGACTGGGATGCCGTCATCGCGGCCTCGGTTGAGGCGGTCACCGGCCATGCCAATGAAACCGGGCAGGCCCGCGCCTCGGACATCAAGGATGCGGTGCGGCACCTGATGCTGCGCAATGCGGGATTATGGCGGCGGGAGGAGGGCTTGCGCGAGGGGCAGGAGGGCCTGCGCGATCTTGCCCGCACCGCCGCCGCCGACACCCTCGCGCGCGATGTCGACGAGATGATCGAGGCGCTCGAACTCGACCACATGCTCGCGACCGCGCGCATGATCATGGATGCCTCCCTGTTGCGCACGGAAAGCCGGGGCGCGCACCAGCGCCGGGATTTTCCCGCCCAGGACGATGCCAATTGGCTGAAGCACATCGGCTTTCGCACCGACCACGCGGGCGGGTTCGTGCGTGCGGACGCCCCCATTCAATAGACGGGTGAAGACATGCCAGCTCAAAAGCCGCCAGCTCAAAAGCCGCTCGCCGGCATCAAGGTTCTTGATTTCACGCGCCTTTTCGCGGGCCCGTTCTGCACCATGCTGCTCGGGGACCTGGGCGCCGATGTGGTGAAGGTGGAAGCGCCGGAAGGCGATCCGATCCGTTATCAGGGTCCCCCCTTCCACAAGGACCACGCCTTCAGCTTTCTTGCTGCCAACCGCAACAAGCGCTCCATCCTCATCGACATGAAGACGCAGGACGGGCGGGCGCTGGCGCGTCGGCTCGCGCTCGCCGCCGACGTGATCGTGGAGAATTTCCGGCCCGACGTGATGGATCGGCTCGGGCTCGATTACGAAACCCTCGCGGCGGAAAATCCCCGGCTGATTTTCGTGTCCATGTCCGGGTTCGGCGCGAATGGGCCTTACAGCGAGAAGGGCGCGTTCGATCTCACGATCCAGGCCGAGGGCGGCTATATGAGCCTCACCGGCGAGCGCGACGGCGCGCCGATCAAGCTCGGTACGTCGGCGTTCGACCTCGTGTGCGGCCAATATGCCATGGGGGCGGTGGCGACCGCTTTGTTCGATCGCGCGCGCACCGGCAAGGGCCAGCGCATCGAGACCAGCCTGTTCGAAAGCGAGATCTCCTTCCTCGTGGACGCGGGCATCGAGTATCTCACCACCGGGGTGAGCAAGGGCAAATGGGGCTCCGAGCATGCCCAGCAGGTGCCCTATAAGGCGTTCGAAGCCGCCGATGGCTGGGTGGTGATCGGTGCCGGTGTGCAAAATCTGTTCGAGCGCTTTCTCAAGGTGATCGGCCGCACCGATTTGCTGGCGGACCCGCGCTTTGCCGAATTGTCCGGCCGGGTCGCGAACCGCGATGCGCTCCACGCCATTCTGGATGCCGAGGTCCGCCGCTTCACGGTCGACGAACTGGTCGCGCAATTGAATGCGGCGAAGGTGCCGTGCTCGCCGATCAACAACATGGAGCAGGTCTTCAACCACCCGCAGGCTTTGCACCGCGCCATGGTGCAGCAGGTGGAACATCCCCAATACGGCCCGCTGTCGGTGATCGGGCCGGCGGTGAAATACAGCGGCTTCGACGTCGCGGCCGGCTGGACCGCGCCGCCGCTGCTGGGCGAGCACACCCAGGCCGTGACGGCCGACTGGCTGAGCTGACAGGACACCCCATGGATTTCGATCTTTCCGAAGACCAGCGCCTATTGCTGGGGGAATGGCGCAAGGCCATCGACCGCGACATCGCCCCGGTCACGCGCCAGCATGCCGACAGCTTCATTCCCAAGGAGGCCGCCCATGCGTTGCTGCGCAAGACCGGGGATTTCGGCGTCGGCAACGGCTGGGTGCCGGAGGAGGGGGGTGGCCTCGGCCTCGATTTCCTCACCAGCGGCCTGCTCTATGAGGAGCTGTCGCGCACGTCCCCGGACCTCGCGGGATTGGCGTTCGTGGCCGAGGGCGCGGCGCTGAAGCTATTCCGCACCGGGTCCGAACCGCTCAAGGCGCGGTATCTGTCGCAGCTGCTGTCCGGGGAGCTGATCGGCTGTTCCGCTATCAGCGAGCCGGGGATCGGTTCGAGCGTGCGCGAGATGCGGACGCGCGCCGTGCGCGACGGGAAGTATTTTCGCATCTCGGGCGAAAAGCTCTGGATCTCAAACGCCAGTATCGCCGATCTCGTCATTCTCGTCGCCAAGACGGGGGAGGATGAGTTCACCATGTTCCTCGCGGATCGCGCGGAGCACGGTTTCAAGACCGCCGAGATTTCCAAGCTGGGCTTGAATGGCTGGTCTCTGGGCCAAGTCAGCTTCGAGGACATGGTGGTGTCCGAGGACAATATCCTCGGCGGCGTGGGCGGCGGGCTGCGCGAGACCATGAAGGGCTTCGAACGCTCGCGTTGCTTCATCTCGACGCTCGCGCTCGGCATCGCCCAGGCGGCGCTCGACGACAGCCTGGTTTATGTGAAGGAGCGGCAATCCTTCGGCAAGCCGATCGGTGCGCATCAATTGGTGCAGGGGCTGCTGGCGGAGATGGTCAGCGATATTGAGGCGTCCCGCCTGCTGCTCTATCGGGCCTTATGGATGCTTTCCAAGGGCGGGCGCTGCGCGACGGAGGCGGCGATCGCCAAATCCTTTGTGACCGAGGCAGCCCAGCGGGTGACCTCAAAGGCGATCCAGATTCACGGCGCCTTCGGCATCAGCCGCGAATTCCCGCTGGAACGGCATTTCCGCAATGCCCGCATGCTCACCATTCCCGACGGAACGACCCAGATCAACCACCTGATCATCGGGCGGAACCTGACCGGCTTCGATGCCTTCAAATAGCCGGATGGCTGTCCGCTGGGAGTGAGGCGCCGGCCCGGCTTTCGCCAGTCCGCCACCCCTTCAGAGCGTTTCCCCGTTTCGGGGAATCGGGAAAACGCTCTATCTCTTTGGGGCGGCGCGTTTTCTTTACGCGAACCGGTATCCATTTCGCTCAAAAACTAGGACGGCTTTCCCGAGCCGGCCTCGACTGCGCCGAGGCTGGGTGCGCCTGACGCGCCGCCCAGATTGCCTTCCAGCTCTTCCAGCCGCCGATTGCGCGGCTCGATGCCCAGCAGCGCGACGACCGCGATCTGCAGGATCAGCAGGCTGATCATCAGCACCATCACGCC
>NCHM01000182.1 GCA_002257205.1 Rhizobiales bacterium 24-66-13
AATGATCCGAACCACCCTGGGCCTTATCGCATTGTTCGCGATGATCGCCGCGGCCTGCGTCGCGTTCGGCGCGTATTTCTCCTACGTCACCCTGCAAAATGCGCATAGGAACGCCATCGAGGCGCGATTCAGCATCACCGCGGAGCGCATCGCCGCCACCGCGCAGTTCGCCGCCAGCCTCGGCATCGCTTTGCCGGCTCAAACCACCCTGTCCGAGCTGGTGGCGCGCGAAGCCCGGCTCGATCCGGCGGTGGAGTCCATCGACATCCTGGACGAGCGCGGCACGGTGCTGTTCAGCAGCCTGTCCACGCGCGTCGGCGCCCCGGCCGGCGCGCTACCGCACGCGGTCGGTCGGCGCATCGAGAACGATCTGGCGGCGGCCATCGGGCGGGTCGTGGTGCGCTATGATCCCGCGTCCATGGAGGCCGGGGCGCGGGCGCTGGCGGACGATCTTCGCACCATCGCCATTCCCACCCTGATCGGCGCCGCGCTGGCCACCATCGCCATCGGCATCCTGCTCGCGGCGGACCTGAAGCGCGCGGCGCGCCGCGCCGCCGAGCCGGAAAAATGGCCTCCCGCCGCCCGCACCGCGCTGGCCGCCGCCCAGGCCGCGCATGCGAGCGTCATCCAGGCCGGGATGACCGAAACCGGCCGCACCGCAACCGAAGCCGGCGCGACCGGCTCAACCACGGAGCCCGCCCGCTCATGATCGGCTTGCGTGCAGGCATCTCGCTCGCCATCGCGGTGATTCTCTGCGCCGCCCTGGCGGTGATCGGCTGGGCCGCCGGACGGGCCGCCGAGCGGACCATCGTGCCGGCGATTTCCGCCAAGGCGGACTCGGTCGGGCGCTCCGCCGCGGCACTGGTGGAAAACGCCGTGCAAGCGGGCATCCCGCTCGACCAGTTGGTGGGCGTGCGCGACTATTTCGACAGCCTGCGGGCGGCCAATGCGGAGCTGGCGCAGATCCGCATGATGACCACCTTCGGTGCGGTGCTCACCGAATCGGGCGCGCCGAACCTGCCGGCCGACACCCCCAAGGTCTATTCCGCCGTCACCGCGCGCAGTGGGGCGCCGCTCGCCACCATCGCCATCGCCATCGACACCAGCGTCATTTCCGCCCAGGTCAGCGCGGTGCTGGTGGATGTGGCCTTCATCGGCATCGTGTCGCTACTGGTGGCGCTCGAACTGGTGGCGCTGGTGGTCGGCACCAGCGGCGTCGAGGCGCTCGCCGCCCTGGAAGCGCGCATCCGGGCCCTCGCCGGTGGGCGCCTGTCCCAGCACGCCGGCGTGGACGTCGCCACACTGCCGCTCATCGCCCCCATCGATGCCCGCGTGGAGCAGGTGAACGCGGCCCACCGGCAGGTGCGCGCCACCGCCGAGGAGCAAGGCGACCCGCGCGCCCTCGCCGCCCTCGCCGAAGTGGAGACCCGCACCGGCCTCGGCTCCCTGCATCCGGGCGAAAATCACGCCGCAACCATCGTGCGGCCGGCGCTGTTCCTGTTCATGGTGGCGGAGGAGCTCACCCGGCCGTTCCTGCCGCGCCTGGTGCAGGGGCTGGTACCGACGAAGCTGCCGTTCAGCCTCGACTTCGCCATGAGCCTGCCCATCGTCGTGTTCATGGCCGGCGTCGCGCTATGCCAATTGCCGTTCGCCGTGGCCTCCGAACGCATGGGGCGGCGCTCCTCCTTCATGCTGGGCGCGCTGATTGCCGCGGTCGGCTATTGCGCCTCCGGCCTCACGGAAGATTATTGGCTGTTCCTCGGCACCCGCTTCCTGTCGGCCATCGGCTATGCCCTGGTGTTCGTCTCCGCGCAGGGGCACGTGATCGACCATTCTCGGCCGAGCGAGCGCACCGCGGGCCTCGCGGTGTTCGTGAAAGCGATCATGGTGGCGGGCCTGTGCGGTCCACCCATCGGCGGCGTCATCGCCGACCGGCTGGGCGGGCAGACCGCCTTCCTGGTCTCGGCCGGCCTTGCGGTGGTCGCCCTGGTGGTCGCCTTCTTCTCCCTGCCGCGATCCGAGCCGCGCCGCGGCGGCGCCGGGGTCAGCGTGTCGGACCTGGCCGCCGCCCTCAAGGCGCCGCGCCTCGCGGCCCTGCTGTTCGGCTGCGCGCTACCGGCGAAATTCCTGCTGGTGGCGGTGTGCTTCTATCTGGTCCCGGTGGAATTGCAGCGCGAGGGCTATAGTGCCGCCGCGATCGGCCGGCTTCAGATGATCTATCCCATCCTGATGGTGGTGGCGGTGCCGGTGTTCGCCGCGCTAGCGGAGCGGATGAACGCGCGCTCCGGCTTCGTGATCGCCGGCGGGCTGGTGGCTGGCGGCGGCGCGCTGCTGCTGACGCTCGGCACCTCGCCGGCGCTGATCGCGCTGGTGCTGGCGCTGCTGGGCATTGGACAATCCATGTCCATCGCGCCGCAATCCGCCTTGGTGGCGGACAGCGCCCGCCACGTGCCCGGTGGAAGCTCCGCCGGCGTGCTCGGCCTGTTCCGCCTGATCGAGCGCTCGGGCAATGCGACGGGACCGGCGGCGGCGGGCCTGCTGCTGGCCGCCATCGGTTTTGCCGCGGCCACCGCCTCGATCGGCATAATGGTGGTGGCGGGAGCCCTCGCCTTCGCGCTATCTGGTCGCAACGCATCCGCCACCCCGACCGAGGCCGCCAGCCGGCCCGAGGTCTCACCGGAAGGAACCCCTCTGTGATGGACCGGCGCTCCGTTCTCTCCCTGGGCCTGGGTGCCGGCGCACTCGGCGTCATGGGCACGCCCGCGCCGGCCTTCGCGCAGGACCGCCCGTTCCGCATCCTGATGCTGACCTTTCGCGGCGATACCGACGTGGAACGCGGCTTCCGCTATTTCTTCGAGGCCGCCGGGGTGAAGGCGCAATTCCTCACCCGCGACGTGGAGCGCGACGCCACCAAGGTCAAGCCGATCCTCGCGGAGGTGCTGCCCACCTTCAAGCCGGACCTAATCTACACCTATGGCACGCCCAACACTTTGGCGGTCGCCGGCCCCTATGACGCGCCCGCCGCCGCGCCGTTCGTGCGCGACATTCCGGTGGTGTTCGCCCTGGTCGCCGCGCCGGTGCAGGTGAAGATCGCGCCCTCGGTCGCCTCCTCCGGCCGCAACCTGACCGGCGCCGTCCACGTGGTACCAACCGACGTGCAGATGCGCGCGATGCAGACCTACAAGTCGTTCTCCAAGGTGGGCGTGATCTATTCGCCGAACGAGAGCAATTCGCTCGTCATCGTGCGCGAGATGAAGGCGTTCTGCGACAGCGTGGGCGCGACCCTGGTGACCCAGCCGCTGACCATGAAAGGCACCCGCCCCACCGGCGACGGCGTGGAGGATTTCGTGCGCAACATGCGCGCCCAGGGCGTGGACTGGCTCTATCTGCCGCCCGACACCTTCCTCGCCACCATCTTCAACCGCATCGCCCCGGTGGCGATCGACGTGGGCCTGCCCACCTTCGGCTCCACGGAATTCTTCCTGCGCGAGGGCGAGGGGCTAGTCGGCTTGGTCAGCCGCTATTATTCGGTGGGACAGCTGGCGGCGTCGAAAGCGGTCGAAATCCTGGTGCAAAAGAAGGCGCCCAAGGATATTCCGATCGAAACGTTGAAGCGCTTCGCCTTGATCATCAATATGAATGTGGCGAAGAAGCTTGGCGTGTTCCCGCCCATTGTCATGCTGAACTATGCGGAAGTCCTCACATGATGGCCGGTGCATCGGCAATGGTGCCGCTGGACGACAGCCTGACCTGGCGCGAGCTGGGCCCGGGGGATCTCGACGAATTGGAGACGCTGCATCGCCTCGCGGTAGGCCCGGTGGTGCGGCCCGATATCGTCAAGCCGGAATCGCGATCCTATTTCGCCAGCATCCTCAATGGTCGCGGCCGGGTGATCGGCGCCTACGACGGGCGGCTGATCGCCTATGGCATCCTCCAGCACGATCATTCCCCGGCGGACGACCCGCGGCGCGAACTGGGCCTGGTGCCAGGGGCGCCGGTGGGCCGGCTCGCCGGCGCATCCGTGGCGCCGGCGTTCCGGGGCCGTGGGCTCCAGCGCCTCACCATCAGCGCCCGCGTCGCAATCGCGCCGCCGGACATGGCGCTGTTCTCCACCGCTGCGCCGGTCAATACGCCGAGCTGGGCAAGCCTTCTGGCGGAAGGCTTTCCGATCCATGGCATCGTGCAGCGCTACGGTGGCTATCTGCGCTACATGATGGTCCGCGACGGCGCCACCTACGACCCGGCGCACGCCATGACGGTGGACCCGCTGAACCTGCCCCTTCAGGACGAATTATTCGCGAAGGGGTGGCGTGGGTTTGCCCGTTCGCGCCTCCCGTCGGGCGCCCCCGGCATCCTGTTCGCCCCGCCGCAGCCGAGACTTGCGTGATGTTCTGGCCCGCTCAGCTGGCGCCACCCGCCCCCCCTTTCCGGGAGCCGCCTGCCGGCGAACCATGAGCACGTCCCTCACCCCCCAGGCGCCGATTCGCGCATCGCTCACCATCGACGCAACCGTCGATGCGATCGCCGACGCCACGGAGTGGCTCGGGACCCTCGCGGAGGCCGAGGACTGGCCGATGGCGCTGAAGTTCGGCCTCGAGCTCAGCGTCGAGGAAGCACTGGCAAACGTGGTTTCCTATGCCTTCGAGGGCGTGGACGCCGCGCCCATGATCCGCCTGGACCTGCTGGAGCTGGACGGCGATCGCATCGGCGTGCGGATCGTCGACAATGGCATTCCCTTCGACCCCACCAATGTGGCCGAACCCGAGGTGCCGGAGAGCGTCGAGGACGCCAAGATCGGCGGCCACGGTGTGCAATTGATGCGGCACTTCCTGGAAAGCCTCGCCTACCAGCGCCTCGGGAACGAGAACCATCTCATCCTGGTGACAAAGCCGAAGACAACCTGACCCATGCCTGAAATTCGTTTGGTCCCCTCATGCTGATCCTGGCCGGGCTTCTGGCTGGGCTGGGCCTCTTGTTCATCGGCCTCAAGCTGATGAGCGTTCATTTGCAGCAGGCCATGGGCCGGCGCGTGCGCACCATGCTGAAGGCGGCGACGCGCTCCTCCTTCTCCGGCTTCTTCTGCGGCGCCTTCGCGGGCGCGGCGGCGCAATCCAGCAATGCGGTCACGCTGATCGCCGGCAATCTGGTGCGCGGCGGCGTGTTCACCACGCGCGACGCTATCCCGGTGGTGGCGGGCGCGAATGTGGGCACCTCCGCCTTGGTGTTCATCGCCTCCATCGACATGCGCCTGGCGGTGCTGATGCTGATCGCGCTGGTGGGCATGACCTACCAGTTGCGCCTGGACCGGCGCCCGAACTGGCGCGACTGGATGGGCGTGACGCTCGGCCTCGCGCTGCTGTTCCTGGGCCTCGATTTCATCAAGTCGGCGCCCAAGGGCATCGACATCACCCAGGCGGCCGACGCGCTGTCGAGCGGTATGACCCCGCTGCTCGGCCTGGCTATCGGCTTCGTCGCGGCGGTGATCACTCAGTCCGCTTCCACCGCCACCATCCTCGCGGTGGCGGCGACCAAGGCCCGGCTGCTGGGGCTGGAGGATTCCTTCTACCTGATCCTCGGCGCCAATTTCGGCTCGGGCATCGCCACCCTGGTGTCGGCCGGCGGCCTCGCGGGCATCGGCAAGCAATTGTGCTTCGTCCACATATTGGTGAAGGCGGTCGGCTGCGTGATCGTGTTCGCCGTCTGGCAAGGCGCAAATCTCGCCGGCTGGGACAGCGCGGCGCTCCTCTCCGATCTCGGCGGCGGCGAGCCCACCTTGTCGATCTCCCTGCTGTTCCTCGCGCTTCAGCTGAGCGGCGGCCTGGTCATCACCGGGCTGCGCGGGCTGACGGAGAAAATCTCCGTGGCGCTCAGCCCGGCCTCGGTGGAGGATCAGGTTTCGCGCCCGCACTTCATCCACGACGCGGCCATGGGCGATCCGTCCACCGCGCTCGATCTCGCGAGCCGGGAGACCGACCGGCTGGTGAGCCTGCTGCCGGACCTGCTGCCCGATCTCGACCAGAATTCTGCCGGCGCCGCCAAGCAGCGCACGGTGCTCTGGCACGGTTCGAGCCTCATCGTCACGGCGACCAGCCAGTTCGTGGTGCGGGTGATCGAGCGGCGCGTGGGCCGGGAGGACCTGGACCTCGCGCTGCACCTTCAGGAACAGCTCGATCTCGTCAAATTCCTCCAGGACACGCTGCACGATTTCTCGCTGGTCGTGGAAGAGTTCAAGGAAGTGCCGCCGCTCGCCTTCAACCTGTCGGAAGCGCTGCGCACCATCGTGCTGTCGCTCGTGGATGCCCGCAGCGGCACGAACGAGGATTTCGACATCCTGATCGCCCTGACCTCCGACCGCAGCGACCTGCTGGATCGCATCCGCCGGGCGCTCGCCGGCTCCGCGCTCAATTCCGGGGAAGAGGCCCGCAAGCTGCTGCTCGCCACCAGTATGTTTGAACGCGCGGTCTGGCTGGTGCGGCGGCTCGCGGTGGCGTTGCGCCCGGATGCGAATGACGATAAGCCGGCAGTTGCACGTAACAAGGTGAACCTGGAAGAGGCTCATGCAGATTGAGCGCGAACAAGCCGGCGAAGACGTTCTGCTGAAGGTGGCCGGCCGTCTCGACACCCCGAACGCCAAGCCGTTCGAAGCAAGCCTGCTCGAGGTGGTGAACACCACCGGCGGCGGCATCGTGGTGGACCTCGCGGGTGTGGTCTATGTCTCGTCCTCGGGCCTGCGCGCCCTTCTGGTCGCGGGCAAGGCCATGCGCACCGCGAAGCGCAAGCTGTCCCTCAAGTCGCTTCAGCCGCAGATCCGCGAAGTGTTCGACATCTCCGGCTTCTCGACTCTGTTCGAGATCAGCTGAGTTCGAGATCCTCTGACCCGGCGGCGGCCTCGCGTCGCCGAAAGTACCCCGCCGCCGCGCGCGCGAGCGGAGCGGCCCCGGGGGGGAGGGCCAGCACTCTCCTCCGTGGGTGTCTTCTCAGTGCGCGTCTTCGGTGTGGTTGCTGAGCCGGTCGGACAAGGCGAGCACCAAGCTGGAAAGCACGAACACTGCATGGATGATGACCAGCCACATCAGCCAAGTGGTATCGGCGCTTTTGTCGAGGTTCATGAACGCCTTGAGCAGCGCGATGGCGGAAATCGCGACGATCGAGGCCAGCAGCTTCTGCTTGAGCCCGCTGAAATCCACCCGCGTCATCCATTCCGGCCAGTCCGGATGGCCGTTGGGATCAATCTTCGAGACGAAATTCTCATAGCCCGAGAAGATCACGATCAGCACCAGATTGCCGGTGAAGGTGAGATCCACCAGGGTCAGGATGCCGAGAATGGTGTCGGATTCGGTGGCCTCCATGGCGTGCATGATGAAATGCAGCAGCTCATGGCCGAACTTGAACAGCAGC
>NCHM01000183.1 GCA_002257205.1 Rhizobiales bacterium 24-66-13
CGGCTCGGATGCCACCCATGCCTGGGCGGAGGTGTGGTGCGGGGAGGATTTGGGCTGGATCGGCCTTGATCCCACCAACGGGATCGCGGCCGGCAACGACCACATCATCCTCGCCATCGGCCGCGATTATGCCGATGTGGCACCGGTGGACGGCGTCATTGTCGCCTCGGGCGAGCACCTGCTCGCCGTCGGGGTGGATGTGGTGCCGGTGGAACGGCCCCATGCGGTGGCGCCGGCCTCGTAAGGCCAACGCCACGGCGCGGGTTCAGGTCGGGCCCATCACCAGGTCCGGTAGCCAGGTGGCGATCTGCGGGAACAGGCAGAGGATGAAAATCCCCAGCATCATGGCGATCACATAGGGGAAAGCTCCCCACAGCACCTCGCTGGTGCGAACCTGCGGCGCGATCGCGTTCACCACGAACAGATTGAGGCCGACCGGAGGGGTGATGAGGCCGATCTCCATGTTGATGGTGAGGATGACCGCGAACCAATAGGGATCGAAGCCCGAGCTGACGACGATGGGATACAGCAGCGGCGCCGACATCACGATGATCGCCACTGGCGGCAGGAACATGCCCGAGATCAGTTCACCTCCAGCGACGCGATCGCGCTGGCGACGCTCTGGGTGATGAACAGGGATGACAGGGCAAAGGCGAACAACTCGGCCGAGGCCATAATCATCATGATCATGACGCTTTCCCGCATGGTCGAGCTGAAGATTTCGACGATCGGCTTTGGGCGGAACAACCGGTACATGATGATGACCACGCCCAGCGTCAGGAACGCGCCCGCGCCGGCCGCTTCCGAGGGCGTGGCGACGCCGCCGTAAAGCACATAGAGCGTGCCGCCGATGATCAGCAGGAACGGCGTGACCCGGGGCAGGGCGGCGATCTTGTCCTTCATCGTGAAGGTCGTGCCCTGTTCGTCGAAGCGGAAGCCCTTGCGCTTGCAGTCGAACAGGGCCCAGGCCATGAACATCGCGGTCAGCATCAGCCCGGGCAGGACGCCCGCCAGAAACAGGCGGCCGATGGAGGTCTCGGTGGCGATGCCGTAGACGATCATGGTCACCGAGGGCGGGATCAGGATGCCGAGTGTCCCTCCGGCGCAGATCGAGCCGGTTGCGACCGAGGACGGGTAGCCCCGCTTGAGCATCTCGGGAATGCCCATCTTGCCGATGGCGGCGCAGGTGGCCGGGCTCGATCCGGTCATTCCGGCGAAGATCGCGCAGGCACCGATGTTGGACAGCACCAGCCCGCCCGGCACGCGGTTCAGCCAGCGGTCCAATGCTTCGTAGAGGTCCTTGCCCGCCGGCGTCGCCGCCACCGCCGCGCCCATGAGAACGAACATGGGGATCGAGACATAGGCAAGGTTGGCGATGCCTGCGAACATGGTCTCCGCCAGCACCTCGAACACGCCAAAGCCATTCGCGATCAGCAGGCCGCCGATGGCAGACAGTCCCAGCGCGAACGCGATCGGCATACCGGTTGCGAGCAGCACGACGAGGGTCGCAACCACCGTCAGTCCGGCCATGGAGGGGGAAAGCTGGATCATGCGGCATCTCCATAGGTTCCGCCGATCCGGCGCAGAATTTCAGCGACATATTGCAGGCTGAGGAGAACGAAGCCGATGGGCAGCGGCAGCAGCGGCACCCACAGCACGATGGCGGCGACCGTTGAGGTGCGCCATTCGTTCACATAGGCCTCGTGGAAGAAGATCAGGCTCGCAATGCTCATGGCGATGCAGAACAGCAGGCCGAAGGTTGCGCCCGCGAGCCCGAGCGCGTGTCGCACCGGCGCCGGCGTCATGATCTCGATCACGTCCACTCCGACATGCCCGCGGGTTTGCAGCACATAGGGCGCACCCATAAAGACGGCGGCCGTGGCGGCGAAGATGACGAAGTCCGTTTGCCAGATGGTTGGCGAGCGAAACACGTACCGCAGGAAAATCATCTCGCACGTCACCAGCATGGCGCCGAAGAGGAGCAGCGCGGCAATGACGGCGGCAATGCGGGAGAGGGTATCCACCGCGGCGAGAAAAGATCGGATCATGTTTTTCGGCCGGTTGGTGCGAGAGACGGCAACCCGGCGGCGCCCGCGAAGGGGCCGGCCGTGCGGTTCTCCCACCCCCCGGCCCGCGCACGGGCCGGGGGGTGGGCAGACGTCATTGAACGGCGAGCGCCTTCTTGATCAGCTCGTCGCCGCCCTTCACCTTCTCGGAATAGTTTTTGTAGGAACTTTCCTGAGCCACCTTCAACCAGGCGTCGTAATCGGCGGCGGACATCTCGATCACCTCGACGCCGGCCTTCTTATAGGTGTCGATCAGCTTCTGATCGCCCTTTTTCACTTCCGTGGAAAACCAAACCTGCGCCTTCTTGCCAGCGTCCAGTATCGCCTTCTGCTGCGCCGGGTTGAGGCGGTTGAACACCTGCTTCGACATGAGCACCGGCTCGTACATGAACCACAGGGCGTTCGCCCCTGGCGCCGTGAGGCACTTCACTTGTTCATAAAGGCGGTAGGAGACGAAGCTTTCAGATGAAGTATTGGTCGCATCAAGCACGCCGGTTTGCATGCCTGAATAGATTTCAGACGACGGCATGGAGGCGATGGACGCGCCGGCCTTCGCCAGCATCTGCTCGAATGCCGGGCCGGCGGCGCGCGTCACCTGACCCTTTATGCTGTCGGGGTTGGTGATGCATTGCTTCTTGGATGCGAATGCGCCGGAAAGCCAGGCGTCGGAAATAACGATCGCGCCGTGTTCCTCGACGATCTTCTTGATATCCGCCATAAAGGGGGAGTTGTTCAGGCGCTCGGCGCGATCAAAATTCCGCACCAGGCCGGGCATCAGCGTCACTGAGAATTGCGGCACACGTCCGGACGCATAGTCGAGCGGAAATGAAGACAAATCGAGCTGGCCCTTGGTCAGCGCGCCCCATTGCTCGTTGGGCTTATAGAGAGATGAGCCGGGAAACACCTGGATCTTCAGACCGACATTGGCGGCTTCCACGTCGCGGGCGATCATCTGTACCATTTCGTCGCGCGGATCTCCCTTGCCACCGGGAAACTGGTGCGAGGCGCGTAGGGTGATGTCTTGCGCGGCCACGGGCGCGGCGCACAAAAGCGCGGCGGCGAAGGCCAGTGCACCGCGCTGGCAGGCCCGCGAACGCGGGGAAGCGATCTTGGTCATGGTGTCCTCCTATATGGCCGCGGTCAGCGGTCCGATTGGCGTTTCCTCGAAACCGTCCCGGTTGCTCCGGGATCGGCGGTTCATTCACTGCGACGCCCTGGCAAGGCCGGGCGGCGCATCCTCAGGCGACGTTGCTGCGGTAAATGTCCTTGTACGTGTCTCTCAGCACGTTCTTCTGCACCTTGCCCATGGTGTTGCGGGGCAGATCGTCGACGAAGATGATGCGCTTGGGCAGCTTGAACTTCGCGAGCCGGTCTTCCAGCGCGGCGTGGATATCGGCCTCGCTCACCTTGGCGTCGGCGGCGCGCACCACCACCGCCGTCACGCCCTCGCCGAAATCCTTGTGGGGCACGCCGATGACCGCGCTTTCCACCACGCCCGGCAAAGCGTCGATCTCGCCTTCCACTTCCTTGGGGTAGACGTTGAAGCCGCCGGTGATCACGAGATCCTTGCCGCGCCCGACGATGTGCACATAGCCGCGGTCGTCGATCTTGCCGAGGTCGCCGGTGATGAAGAAGCCGTCGTGGAATTCGCTGGCGGTCTTCTCGGGCAGCTTCCAATAGCCCTTGAACACGTTCGGCCCCTTCACCTCGATGGCGCCGATCTCGTCCGCCGCCAGCACCTTGCCGCTCTCCGGATCGGTGATGCGGATGTCGACGCCGGGCAGGGGGAAGCCCACCGTGCCGGCGCGCCGCTCGCCGTCATAGGGATTGGAGGTGTTCATCCCGGTTTCGGTCATGCCGTAGCGCTCCAGGATCGCCTGCCCGGTGCGCTCGGCGAACGCGCGATGGGTCTCGGCGAGCAGCGGGGCGGAGCCGGAGACGAACAGGCGCATGTGGGCGGTGGCCTCCCGGGTGAGGCCCTCCTGGTCCAGAAGGCGGGTGTAGAAGGTGGGCACGCCCATCAGGCTGGTGGCCTGCGGCATCAGGCGCAGGGTCTGCGCGGCATCGAACTTCGGGCAGAAGATCATGCGCGCGCCGGCCAAAAGGATGATGTTGCTCGCCACGAACAGGCCGTGGGTGTGAAACAGCGGCAGCGCGTGGATCAGCACGTCGTCGGCGGTGAAGCGCCAAGTATCGCGCAAAGTGACGGCGTTGGAGAGCAGATTGTCATGGCTCAGCATGGCGCCCTTGGCGCGGCCGGTGGTGCCGGAGGTGTAGAGGATGCCGGCAAGATCCTCCGGCCCGCGCGCCACATCCTCGAACGTGTCGGGATAGTCCTGCGCCTTTACGGTCAGCGAGCCGATGCCGTCCGCGCCCAGGCTCTCCACCTGCGGCACGCCGAGGGAGGTGGCGAGCGCGCGCACCTCGGCTTCGATCTCCGGCCGGCAGACCAGGACGGTCGGCTCGGCGTCGGAGAGGAAATAGGAGAGTTCCGCGAGCGTATAGGCGGTGTTGAGCGGCAGATAGACCGCGCCGGCGCGCACGGCGGCGAGATAGAGCGCCAGCGCCGGCCAGGATTTTTCCACCTGCACCGCCACCCGGTCGCCCGGCTTCACGCCGAGCGCGACCAGAAGGTTCGCCATGCGGGCGGAGAGGGCGAGGGCGTCGGCATAGGTTTCCACCGCGCCGTCGGGATGCAGCACGAGCGGCTGTTCCAGGGCCGGCATGGCGGCCCGCATGGCGGAGAAGAGATGGTTGGTCTTGGTCATTGCACCGGCACCAGGGAGCGCGAGGCGGTTTCGCCCCGCAGGAGTTTCTTCACGGCGGGGCTCGCCACCACCTCGCCCTTGCCGGCGAAGGCTTCGTGGTTCTTCTCGATGTCGCCCAGCACGTAGCGATAATTCACCATCAGCCCGGCGGCCTGGGCAACGCCCTTGGGCGAGAGGTCGCCCATGGCGTTGATGCGCTCCAGCCGCGCGCCATTGCCGAGATGGAAGCGCGCCACCGGGTCCACCGGGCGGCCCTTGGCGGTCTTGGCCATCAGGAAATATTGCGCCGCCATGGCGCAGATCACCGGCGTCAGCTCGGCGCGGGCGTCCTCGCGCTCCTGCCAGTCCGGCGTTTCCAGCAATTTGAGCGTGGCGCGGTCGGCGGGCGTGAGGAGCGGGTTGTCCTCTTTGCGCAGTTCGCCGTCGAGCCAGGCGCGGAAGGTGGGGGTGGGCGAGAGCGTGACGAAAGTGGTGAGGGAAGGCATCTCGCGCGAAATCTCTTCCACCACCTGCTTGATCAGGAAATTGCCGAAGCTGACCCCGGCAAGGCCGCGCTGGCAGTTGGAGATGGAATAGAACACCGCCGTGGTTGCGGTCGCGGGATCGAGCGGCGGGCCGCGCTCCGGATCCAGGATCGGCGCGATGGCGGCGGCCGGCTCCTTCATCAGCGCGATTTCCACGAAGATCAGCGGCTCGTCCACCATGGCCGGGTGGAAGAAGGCGTAGCAGCGCCGGTCCGGGGCATCGACGCGGGCGCGCAGGTCGTTCCAGTCCTTGATCTCGTGCACCGCCTCATAGCGGATGATCTTTTCCAGCACATTGGCGGGCGTGGACCAGTCGATACGGCGCAGCACCAGGAACCCCCGATTGAACCAGGAGGAGAAGAGGTGGCCGAAATCCCGGTCCACCGGCGCGAGGTCCCGGCGGTGGACCATGGCGTCCATCAGATGCTCGCGCATGCGCACGAGGCTCGCCGTGGCGCCGGCGGCCATGTTGAAGCGGCGGAACAATTCCTGCCGGCGCGGCTCGCTGGCGCGGTGGATGGCGGCGATCGCGGCCTCGGCCGCATCGGTATTCTCGCCGGCATCCCCATAGGCGGCGATGGCCTGATCGAGCTTCGCCTTGTCCGGGCCGAAGGTGGTCAGGAGCGCCTCGAACAAGGCGATGCGCTCGCCGCTCTTCATGCGGGAATAGCGGTCGAGGATATCGGTGGCCAGCGCCACGCCGGAGGCTTCGCCGCGGCCGGAGAGCAGATCCTCGCAGCGGTCGATCAGGGTCGCGGCGCGGGTGGCGCCGCTGGTGCGGGCGGACCGGTCCAGCAGCGCGCGGCCGCGTTCCGCGATGGTCGTGAGGAGGTCGCCGAAGAACGAGGTGTTGGAACTCATGGCCGCCTTCCCGCAATGCAAGATCGCCGCCCATGACACAGGGCGCCGCCGCTTCTGGCAAGGGGGCATGCGCGGCGCGGGGCGATGCCTGACGTCGCGAAAACCCTTCGCCGCCCTTGCGCGACCCCTCGCCAAGCCCCTTGCCAAGCCCCGTGCGCCGCTGCCGGCCCGTCGGGTCCCTGGTGCGGAACGCGCAGTCGCGCTTGGGAGCGCGGAAAACGCAGGCACGCATGGGCCGGGGGCTGGAGCATCGGGGACCTTCCTGAAGGGCGGGATCATGAAAACCCGTCCTGCATTTCCTGTCAATGATCTTGTATGCAAGATTTGACTGGCTGCATTCTTATCGCCTGCTAAACTCCTTTCACCATTTCGGGAGGCCGATCGTGCGAGGCGAGGCGACACCACGTTTGCGGGAAGCGCTGGAGGACGACATCGTCGCCGGCCGGCTGCGGCCGGGCCAGCGGCTGGACGAGGTGGGCCTCGCCGAGCGCTTCAACGTTTCGCGCACGCCGATCCGCGAGGCGCTGATCCAGCTCGCCTCCTCGGGGCTAGTGGAGATCCGCCCCCGGCGCGGCGCCTTCGTGTTGCTGCTCGGGCCGCGCGAGTTGATCGAATCCTTCGAGCTGATGGCGGAGATCGAGGCCGCCTGCGCGCGCCTCGCCGCCCGGCGCATGGGGGACGAGGATCGCGCCGCCCTGGAGCGCGCCCATCACGCCTGCGAAGATGCGGTGCGCGCCGGCGATCCGGAAGCTTATTATCCCACCAATGCGGCCTTTCACGCGGCCATTTACGCCGCCACCGGCAATCGCGTGCTGGCGGCGGAGGCGCTGCGCCTGCAACGGCGGCTCCAGCCCTATCGGCGCCTGCAATTGCGCGTGCCGCGCCGCATGGACGCCTCGTTCGCCGAGCACGAGGCGATCCTCGCGGCGCTGCTGTCGGGCGATGGAGAGGCCGCCGCCGAGGCGCTGCACGCCCATGTGCTGGTGCAGGGCGAGCGCTTCATGTCGCTGATCACCGCCTTGCAGGACGAGGCGGAGGTGGTGGCGCGGGCGGGGTGAATTTGCGGGGGAGGGGGCTTGCGATTCTGTCCGGCGCGGTCGGGCGCGCGCCCCTCACCCCGACCCTCTCCCCGGCGGGGAGAGGGGGAACCGCCGGAGCCATAGGCTCCCTCTCCCCGCCGGGGAGAGGGCTGGGGTGAGGGGTCAGGAGAGCATGACCCCCCTCTCCCCATTGGGGAGAGGGTCGGGGTGAGGGGGCCGCCCCGCGATTCCCTCACGCGCCGGTGAAGAAATCCACCAGCAGCTTGATGTTGAGCGAGATCACCAACAGGCCCGCCGCTGCCGCCAGGAAGGTCTGCCAGCGCGGCGCCACGAACACGCCCATCTTGCGCTTGTCGCTGGTGAACATGACCAGCGGCACGATGGCGAACGGCAATTGCAGCGACAGCACCACCTGGCTCAGGATCAGCAGGGAGGACGCCCCACTCTCCCCATAGGCGATGGTGACCGCCGCCGCCGGCACGATGGCGATGCTGCGTGTGATGAGACGCCGCAGCCAGGGTTGCAGGCGGATGTGCAGGAACCCTTCCATCACCGCCTGCCCGGCGATGGTGGCGGTGACGGTGGAATTCAGCCCGCAGCACAAAAGCGCCACCGCGAACAGGGTGGGGGCGAGCGCGCTGCCCAGCAGCGGGTTCAGCAATTCGTGCGCCTTGCCGAGGTCCGCCACTTCCCC
>NCHM01000002.1 GCA_002257205.1 Rhizobiales bacterium 24-66-13
ATTATCGGACATTTTTATTCTGAGACAAGGTGTGCGGTTCAGGCAGATAACGGTAGCTAAAAGCGCACACCGCGGCTAGGCTCCGCGCATGGATCTTGCGCCGATTCCCGCCTTCGGAGTGCCCTGGACCGTGCCGGTCGTGCCGGGCTGGGCGGTGCCGCGCGGCCCGGTGGCGGACCCGGCCGAGGCCGCCTTCCTCGCCGGTGCGGCGTTGAATTGCTTGGATAATCTGGTCCGTGCGGAGCCGGCGTGGGCCGGCGCGTGGCGGGCCCGGCTGGCCCTCCAGTGCGCCGCCGCGGCCGCCCGTCACGCTGGTCGGTCGGAAGACGAAAACGCGCTGCGCGACGCCTGGGTCCTGCGTCCGCCCCACGGCGATCCCGGCCCCTCCGGACGCCTCTTCGCCGCCTGGCGGCGTCTGACGGAGCGCTCGCCGGGCGTCGACACCGCGGCGCTCCAATCGGTGTGCACGCTGCTCGGCCTCGGCTGGAACGATCGGCTGGCCTTTCTTTCGGACGAGATCGACCAGCAGCTCGCGGCCAGCCGGCCGGCACCGCTCGCCGCGGCGGCGGTCGTCCGGACTGTGGCCGCAGTGCAGCCTAGCGCGGAACTGCTCGGCTGGTGGCTGGCCGACCAGGTGCTGGCCTTGCGGCTGCGCTGGCCGCTGCCGGTGCCGCTGCTGATGGCCGAGGCTGGTGGCCCCCGCCGGGCGGGGAGGAGAGGGGGCCTCTCGCCACAAAGAGACGGTCTCGACGTCACCGTCTGTGTCGCCGTCGCCCGGGGCGCCGCCCGCGCCTGCCGGCTGGCCGCCGAGATCGCCCCGCGCGCCGCCCGCCTCGACGCCGTGGTGCCGAAGCTGCGCGCCAAGGGCGCCGGCGACGCGGTGCGCCGGTTGTTCGGCGACGACGTCGTCCCCGGCACCTTGCAGACCGCCGCGCTATCGCGCTTCGCGGCGCGCCGGCTGTTCGACCGGCTGGTCACGCTCGGTGCCGTGCGCGAGCTCTCCGGCCGCTCCAGCTTCAAGCTCTACGGGCTGTGACATGGCCCGCCGCCCGCGCGCCCCCGAACCCTTCGACACCGAGCTGGCGCACCTGCCGCCGGAGCTGCGCTGGCGCGAATGGATGGGTCGGGCGGAAGCCGTGATCTTTGCCGCGCCTGCGCCGGTGGCCCGCGAGGCGCTGGCCCGCGTCGTCGGCCGCGATTGCAGCCTCGACCTGTTGATCGACGACATCCGCGCCGAACTGCGCGGCCGGCCCTATGAGCTGGTGGCGGTCGCCGGCGGCTGGCAGCACCGCACCAAAAAAGCGTTCGCAGAAGCGATCCAGGTGGCGACCGGGCTGGGCACCGTGGATCCCAAGCCGCTGTCCAAGTCCGAGCAACTGGTGCTGCTGGCCATCGCCTACTTCCAGCCGATCACCCGTGGCGAGCTCGGCCAGTTCTTCGGTAAGGAAATTTCCCGCGACACCATCGGCCATCTGCGGGGCCTGGATTTGATCGTCGCGGGGCCGCGCAGCCCGGTGCCCGGTGCACCCTACACCTATGTCACGACGAAGGGCTTTCTCAGCCACTTTGGCTTCGACACACTGCGCGATCTGCCCGACATGGAGGCCTTGGAGGATGCCGGCTTGCTGAGCAAGGAGCGGGCGCTGGCAGGAGATCTCCTGTCCTTCGAGCTCGCGGTCGAAGCCGAGGCGGATGACGCTATATTCGACTCTGCCGATGATACGATCGATACGAACTAGGTCTTCGGGAAAAATCCGATGAGGAAACTGTCTACTTTCACTCCTCAGCAAGGGTGATCGATGCGGCCAGAGCTGCGCCGATTGGGCCAGACCGGCGCTCAATCAGATACCGCACCTGGCCGTCACGGGAGTCATCGAACTGTTGGCCAACTTGGCATGTCAGCAGCAAGTCGGCCGCCCAGGTCTCCAGCCGCCAGTTGCTGGCTGCACCCTCACGATTGATCAGGTCAATCGTAGGGGACTCGCCTTCGCCCAGGCCGGCGAGCGCCCGATGGACTTGATCGGCATCGAATACGCGGCAGCCAACTACGGGCTGGTCGATCTGGGTTCGACATTGGAGCGGATAGGCGACGGAAAATGGAAGCTGGTGAGGGTTGTAGAGGAGGTAATAAATCGCCTTCCCGAAATCGGTATTGAACTTGTCTATCGCTGAAATTTGATTGCTCCCAGCATGAATAGCACCATAAATGCAAGTGTTATCGAAAGTAAAATTCCGATGCAAAGCGCCGATTGCCTGTGATCCATCCCGGCGGATAAAGGCGTTCATACCGAACAGGAAGCTGGCCTCATCGTCGTCTTCAATGTCGTTGTTATCAGGATATAGTCGCTTGGACTGTAGAAGGCCGATCTTCTTGGCGATCAGTGTTTCGCGCCGATAGACGAACACCAAGACGGCGATGTCGGCAGTTTCCCATCGCCCACGAAAAGGCAGATCCCAATGGGGCGCACCTAACCTCCGCAGTCCGCCAATATTATGTGTATCTACCTGCACAATCGCGCCGGAAGGGAGGAGCCTTGGGGCGGTATCAGGGATCAAAGCCTCCACGAAGCCGTCGTCTAGGGACGTCTCCCGCACGTTGGGAACATTTACCAGCCGCTCGCAGACACTTCGGTTGGCTTCGGCGAAAACGCCGCGAAACCACGCCACTACGTCGTCCGGAATTTGCGGCCAAGCTTCCATTGCGTGACTATCGCTGGGCGCCACCTCTATGGCAACGCTGCAGTCGGCGGCAGATCTTCATAAAACCGCTCTAGCGAAGGCTCCTGACTCCGTCGCGGATGTAGCTGGCGTTGCGGCCCAAGCCGCAATCGAGGGCCAGCTTGTAGAACTCGTCGCTGGCGGCGTGCGCGCCAAGCCCGTGTTGGCGCGCAAGCGCCCGGGCCACCTTGCTAAGGGTCGCCATGTCGCCAGATGTGACCATTCCGCAGTTCTCGACCGCGGTCCGAAATGTCCGCGCCGCGGCCGGAGGCAGGTCCGGACCGCAAATGAAGTAGGAAATGTAGGACAGGAAGTTTGGATGGCGGAGAATCTCGCGTCCACTCGTGCCGTTTTGCCGCCACTGATCCTCGCGCGATCTCCCGCGACCACCCGGATTGAAGTCAGCGTCCGTGAACCACTTCAGTCGATGTGCAGGCAGGGCACCTCTCCCATTCAGCAGGTCGAAAAGCTGCTCCACCAGCGGCGCGTTCACCTGCCAAGTCTTATGGGAGAGGTGGTCTTGGTCGAACTCGATTTGGTCAAACAGGCCACGCTCGGCTTCGGTCAGCTCAATATCAGGCTCTCGCATAAGATTGAGCTTAGCCGGATTCTTCAGCTCTGACACGCTCTCAACCCAGCTTGACCGGCCATGAGGCCTCGGACGAGAAAGTGGCAATGTCGCCGCCGTTGCAAACGGTCTCGGCGTGAACCGGCCATCGTGCGCGCAGCTTGCATTTGGCACTCCTGCAAGTTCAGGCTCCGAGCCGACGATGGCGCGATGAAACCCAACACTGCGCTAGAAGTCCATGTTGGCGGCGCGCTCCCACTCTCGCGACAGGTGGTCGGCAAATGCCTTCATCTCGTCGACCGACGCCATGCTGCGAGCGTAGGATCCGTCCTTCGCCATTGTCAAGATCAAGTCGAGCTGGTGCTCCTGGATGTAGAGGCGGGCGGGCTCACGAGGCCCGGACCACACGTGGTCGACGAACTGGAGTAGCAGATTGATCGCCACCTCGTCGGCATAGCCAGCGCCGACCCCAAACTGGAAGTGCGGGCCGCGCCGCTCGTCGACCATCCGCATCGGCACTGCCCCCGCTCTTGAATGGAAGGCGAAGGCTTCGCCTTCTTTGCCAAAGGAACCATGGGCGACGAAGTTTCGGACCTGCCGCCGAATGTGGATCAGCCCGTCGTAGAAGCCTTTGGTCGTCGGCTCGGTGATGTCGAGCGCCGCCTTGAATTTCGTCTCCCACTCGGCCCGAGCGAGCTGCCTGACCTCTTCGCCGGTGGCGCACCCGCCGAGAAGGATAGCGATCAGGATGAAGACGTGCTCGGTCCAGCTAAAGAAGCTCTCGATCGTCGAGATGGCGTAGTGCTCGGCTTCCTGCCTCAGTTCGGTAGCAGGGTGACGGATGGTCCAGGAATGGGGGCTGAGGTCAGTCTTGATATATTCGTCCTTGCGCCGTTCGGCCTCTTCGATCTTGGCGGCGTACAGGGCGGCGAAGAACTCGAACCGTCCGAACAGCGCCGGCGCCCGGTTGATGACGTTCAGCTCGGAGGCTTTGGCCGCTTCCTCGGCGCGCCAGGTGAAATAGGGCTTGGCCGCCTTGACGGCGCGGGTGATGCGCTTGGCAATCTCAGCTGCGTCAGCCTCGTCTTCGGGAAGCTTGCCGGCAAAAATGCCGAGCCCGAACTTGCGGTGCTCAACCAGGAAGGCCTTGCCATTGAACTCGACCGGCACCGACCAGGATATCTTCTCGAACTGTCCCAGGTTTCTAAACCCGAGCAGATCGACCAGCAGGAAGTAGACTAGATGGTAGGGCGGCAAGGTTCGGCTAGCGTCGGTGCGGTGGGCGCCAAACAGCAAGTCCTTGCCGGCCGGAGTGTTGTTGTCCGCCGCCTTCAGCGGCGCGATCGCCCGCAGCGCCGCCACCCTGACCTTGTCTATATCGACCATCCTGTCAGTCCTCGGCGATGGCCCTGGCCAGGATGATGCCTTCGGCCGGGTAGATGGCCTCGAACCGATCCAGAGGCGCGCTCCAGGCGTGAGCGGGCGGGGAGAGCCACTGAGTCAGCTCCCTGAGCGCCTTATGATGCCGGCGCAGGTCCCAATGCAGGACGGGCTCGTGGTGCGCGATGCGGTTACGTAGCAAACGGATTTGGGTTAGCGGGCGGGAGAAGTCCTTTCTAGCGAGTCCCTTGCCGTCTCGCGTCGCGATCGCGTGCAGCGTGGAACGCCACAACGGCTCGTAAGCCGGGCTGAACATCGCGGTCCAAAAGCTGAAGCTCAGCGCAGCCACGATGCGACCGGGGGTGGGCTCCTTGCCGTTGGCCTCCAGCTCGTCGATGGCGTCGGCCACCTGGGCCGCCTGGTGGGAGACCCGCATCAAGTCTGTCTGCTCGAACCACCACTCACCATGCATCAGCGCCATTGAACTGTGGATTCGGTTACGGAGGCTGATCTCCAAGGTCTGCAGCGCTATATAAAGGGCCTCGGAGACCTGGGTGTTCAGGGTGTAGAGCTCGAGCGCGCGCTCCCGATCGCCGCCCGCCCAAGTGACGTAGCGGCCGAAACGCTCCAGAGAGAGCGCCGCCTCCATGTCGTCGATCTGCGCCATGGATCAGGCGGCCCTTGCGATGGGGTGGGTCTTCATTTATATACACCCTTGGACACCCCGGTTTCGCCTCTGTTTCGGCATGCGGCCGGGGTAATTTATTTCCAGCCTCAGCCGCCGCGCTTTTCTGCGGGCGTTTGGACTCGGCGGCGAGCGGCTTTGCGCTCTTCCTTCTCCCTGGTGAACTCGGGCTCCAGCTTCTGGAGGCGGGCCACGAGTCCATCGAGGTGGTAGACGTTCGAGTTCCAGTCGCCCGCCGGCGCCCGCCGCAGCTCGCGACGAACCAGACCCTGCTTCTCCAGCGCCCGGATGTTTGTTTGGATGGTCTTGGGCTTCACCCCCATGCGGATCGCCAACTCGTCCTTGGATGGAAAGGGCGGACGGCTCAGGTCATGCCAATATTCCAGAAGCTGGACGACAATGTTGAACTGGAGGGGCGACAACCCCAGGCGGCTCTGGGCGCGGATCAGGATGTTGGGGATGCCGGCGTAGCCGTGACGAGTCACGGCTTTCCCCCAGATGCGCTCGGTGGACGAAGCCTTCTTCGGGGCCTGGGGAAATTCGACGACGTTTGCAGTGGCTTCAGCCATGGATGGGCTCCTTCGCGCCATAACCTGAGGCCGCGATTACGCCATGACAATAGGGGTAGGGGGCCGGGGGTGGGGCGCCCGCAAAGCCACCCGCCTCGAGTTACTTTGGGCTCCTTCGCGTAACGTTAATTACGTGACGGTGCTTCTGTGGTCGTCAAACGGCCCCAGGTAGGTTATCTGCCGGCCAGGGGGTGGGGTGCCACTGCGCCATACCTACCAGAGAATATTTTGCTCATTCGAGTTGGATACGGCGCAGCACTGCCAGTTTCGCCGGCTCTTGCCCTCTCGGCACCAGCGCTATGTAGCCGATTGTGACCGGCCAGGGTGTCTTGTTCACCCAATGGTCGTTCGTGAGCTTGGTGCGGCGGTGGGCCACCATCGGCGTCCAGCCGTCCGCCCGGAGTGTCGTCACCATCTCTTCGAGCGACCGCGCCGTGTTGAGCCGATCCTGGTAGGTCAGCTCGGACTTAATATCGAGATAGTCACGCAGAAAATCGAACAGGCTAGCCGCAGTGTCTTGTGTCGCCGGATCCGCCACGTCATGCCCGACGCAGCAGAGCATGTTCAGATCGGTCATGAAGGCTTCGACCGCGTTCCCTGTTAGCGCGGGCGTTGCGTCCAACTGCATGTAGTCCCGATCGAACTCGGCTTGGTGTCGCTTCAGCCCGGCCTCGGTCAAGACCTGCTGCGGCCGGAGTAGGAAATCGAGATCCTGAGCCTCGACCGCGCGCGCAACTGCGCGGAGCGTATCGGCCGAGCCGCCTTGACCATCCTCCAGCCGTTGGATGGTCCGGCTGCTCACCCCAGCCAGCTCGGCAAGGGTCTCCTGGGTCCAACCCTTGGAGGTCCGCAGTAAGCGGACGATCATAGACAGCTCCTCCTTCGAAGGGCTGCGGAATTCGTAGTCGGGGGCCTCGGTCATGGCGCTCATCCTGTGTCACCGCGATTCTAGCCACTTGCCGCCCAGACGACACGACAGCCTCCCGACAACCATCCGACAGCAGTCGTAATTTTGGCGGCAGATGTGTCGCTTGGCAGTTCAATGTAAGAATGCGCTCGTTTTCACACGGTTGGGCATTTAACTATGAGAACCTTGGCCCTCGGATCCTCACCTCAAGTGCATCCGCGATTTCCTCCGTCTAACTGATGAGGGCGATCCTAGAAGTTAATCCGTTTCCTCGTCGTAGGCATTACCGCAGGTGTGGCAGCGGCCCGACCAATCATCGCCGTTGGCGCCAATCACATTGCCCTTGCAGGTGGTGCATTTGCTTCGCTCGATCGCAAATGTCCCCCCGCACATAATGCAGGTGACGGCGGCGCCCTTTGAGTCAAGGTAAGCGGTCCCGCATCCAGGCTTCTCCAATCCAGCGTAGCGGGTGTCGCCCTCATCGACGCAGTGGTGGCAAAGGTAGCGCCTCTTCGATTTCTCCTGTCCAAAGAGCCTCTTAAATTCACCCTTTGTGAAGAACCCAATGTCGATAGGCCATTCCTGCAAAACCTCCATGTGAGTAGAGGTGTATTTGCCATCGTGCAGCCACGCACTCCTCGTCTGCGCGGCGAACTCAAGCCTATCGGCGAGCCAGTTTCTGTTCGGCCAGATGCTGAGATAGAGCGAGACCGCCAGTCGAAGCACTTGGTCGGGGTCAAGCGAAACGCTCGTCTCGCCGAGGTGCGTCATCTTGTTCCGGAGCGATCTCAAACTCGAGTACTTTTCGATAAAATCATCCGACACATGGCTATCGGTCAGTGTGTTAACGGCACCGGGAAGGTCCACCGCGTCGAGAGTCCTCAGCTCGGAGAAATCGATCTGCTTGGGATTAGCTGAAAGCTTAATTCCGGTATCCAGAAGTAATAGGAAGGGGCTAATCGCGCAAACCCGCGCCTTGAGAGCAAGTTCCATCGATTGCTGGATAAGGGCACAGATCGATTGAAGGTCCGATTGGGCCTCGGTAAGATACTCACGCCACTCCTCATGCCACTTTGCAATCGAAGGCTTTACGTCAAGCGTACCTTCAAACTGAAGTGAGAAATCCAGCCAAATTTCAATGAGCTCGTTCCACGCTCGGAAATAGGTTCGTAATGCAACGTTGTTCAGGCTCTCTTGGGTAGGGAGGTTTGTGATCATTGTTATCTCATCGAAGTATGGGCTTTCGGCCGTCGCTGGACAGCAGTTGCTCGCCGAAATGAGACAGCATTAGCTTTCTTGTGTTGTGGGATCTTTGAATGTGGCAACGACGATTGCGATCAATGCGGTCTGCTGGAATACGCCCAGAATGGATAAATTCCTTGCCCACCAGCGGCACTCTATCGTTCCAGGCGTGACATCGCCATAGCCGACGGTGCTCCAGGTTATTGTGGCGAAATACACCGACGTGAACATGTCGTGGACAGGGGGTGAACCAGGGTAGAAATTGTCGGTAAGTCCAAATTCAGTGAATTTCTCCGCAAATACGAAAATAAAGTATATAAAACTCATAATTACATAGGCCGTGATGACGATTCCATCGACTGATGCCAGCCGACCAGGGTGTTTTTTCTTTATTATGTCGATAACGAAGGGGAGTATGAAATATGTCATCGTTATGCCGACCACTTTTATATAGAACCAATAATTCTCAATAAAATGCGAATTCTCTTTAAATTCATATTTCAACGAAACTGACGAAACTTTCAATAACATGAGTACAATGACGATGCAGATGCCGGCGTTAATCAAAAATGACCCCAATTTGTGTGATTTCATAGTATTTACTCCCAGCTTCGCTCTAGCCAAAGAAATCACACACCGCCATGAAGTCGGCCGGATCTGCGATCCGGATGACAACGGTTTTCGCAAACGGCTCACCATTACATGTATCAGGAACTTATTCGTCTATATCTGAGAAGATGTCGGAAGCTGAGCTCGTGGAATGGTTGCGGAAGAGTGCGGCCACGGCAGAATCAGCCGTCGCTGTGGATCGGGCCGATACTCGGGAAGAGGAAGTATTTCGTGAGCGGCAATCATGTTCCTCTTCCTGGTGATACCAGTTCTCCTGTTCAATTTCGGCTTCAATTTCGGAAATCCGTGTCGCAATCGCCTCTTGCATCACTTCATTAGCGGCGGCGTATTCTTCTTCATCGCCGTTGCCGTCGAGCATTTCCAAGAACTCCTTCAAGGGTCCGAATGCCTCAGAGGAGGCCATCTGGTCGAGTTCTTCTTTGGAAGGCTCCCAGTATCGCATGAAGCTCGCGCCCCCCTCTTGCAGGCTGCTCATGGCGGACGCGATGGCCTCTGAAAAGTCCTCGCTGCCGACGATCTCCTGCGCCGCTCTACTCAAGCAGCTTGGAATGCCGTGCTCCTGGATACCCCGAAGAATGCGATGCTGAATGTCTCGAAGATAGTCGGAATCGATCAGGCCCTCATTCCTTAGCAGCGCAAGAAGGATTAGCAGCTGGTGGTCGAGACCATACCTCCCGACAAGCGGGTGGCCCTTGGTGATGGGCGAGGTAAAATAGCGACGCCGAAACTCGGGTGTCGCCTTGACGATTAGGAACCAGCGGATGTGGCGTGAGTCCAGCGTCCAGCCCGCGGCTTGTATTCTTGCGATCAAGGCGTCATAGCGGCTGATGCCGATCTGGATGATTGCTCCCTCTACGCTCAGGCCGGCGCAGACCGCCTCGTCGAGGATGCGCCCGACATTGGTGCCCGCCAGGTAGACATCCAGCAGGGCCGGTGAACTGGCGGTGATCGAGGCTACCGCTTCACCGATCGTAGGGTGGCGGTAGCGCCACTGCGGCTCTCCATCTTTCACCACGCGGACACATAACGACCCCTCCAGCGCTTCCAGCTCTCGCAAGACCTGTCCAGGCGAGGTTTCGTAGGCCGAGCAGACAAGCGCCATCGGAGAGCTGCGGGTGTCGGATACGGGTGCCGAACCTCCCGAAATCTGGATGAGTGCGAGCCCGGCGCGCCCACCGGCTGTCAACCCACCAATGACCTCCTCCAAATACGATGCAGGATTGCGAATAAAGGCATCAATGGCGTGCACCGTAGGTTCAAGCTGAGATGTGAAAGTCGAAAGACCGAATCGGCGGGCAACCTCCGGAGTGAACATCTCGTGTTCGGCGACTCTGTGTGCCAAGGGTTTGAACTTGGCGCGCCACTCAGGCGTTTGGTCGCCCAATTTCACATGGTTATAGACGATCTGGGCGCGGTCGCGCGGGGTGTACTGTTCGACCTTGATTTCGACGATGCCACGGTCAAATCCTGCCGTGGTCGACCGCTTGAGCCCGTCCCTGACGGATTTCCATATGTGTGTTCGCGAGGTCAGGACGATGCGATTACCCTCAGCCAAGCATGCACTGAGCACGGGCCCTACCCGATTGAATGCGTCGGCAGCGGCGGGATCGACTTGAGTTGAGCCGAACGCGTCGTCGATCCAGAAGAGACGAGTCGGATCGAGGGGATTCCAATGGGCTGTGATCTGCGTCAGAGACTCCAGCATGAATGGCGCAGCACCGAAGGCATCGAGCGCGGCGACGGAAAGGGCTCTCGCAATTGTCGATTTGCCCGCAGCCGGGGCGCCGAGAAGAAACACGATGCCCGTGGTTTCAAGCGCTCGCACGCTGGCCCGATAGGCATCTGTCGCGACGAATCGGTCGATGTCGCCTTTCGCAGCGGCGATCAGCGCCTTCGCTTGCTCAATACGCCGTTCGTCGAGAATTTGAGAAAGGTCGCCGACACCGTAGAGGCGCGGAGCGAGCGCACGAAGCCGAGGAGAGCTTCTAATCCTGCGGATTATCTGATCGCGGCCGTGAATCTCGAATCGTTCGAACCCCGCCTCAAGGGCGCGTCCCCGTAACTGCACCTCAGTGTTGCGGGTCAGCGACAGGTTGGTGATCAGGATATACGACCGAAAGCCCTCCTGAATAAGTGCGGCCATCTTCGTCAGATCTGGTTCAAAATCGGCGACGGTGAGCGCGCGGAGGGTGCTTGTATGTTTGGCCTGTACAAGTACACGCGATGAGGGTTGTTCGGCCTGGGTGAATATCGTCTGCTCGCCGTCGCTTCCGCCGTCCTTACCCTTGGCGAACGAGACGAAAGGGATGTCGAAGAAATCCTCCGCGTAGGCGAGCGCAAGATCTTGAAACGACGACCAGCCAAGTTCCTCTAGTGCGACGGATGATGTGCTCGGAAGCATTCCACGGCCTATATCAATCCGGCGGATGGTCAATGGCATCGGCCAGTCGAAGGGAGTTTTACATGACGGCCGCTCCCTACGAAACAGCCGCATACGACTTGCGAACGTGGGTTCAGCATGTTGACCACAGCCCCGCTAAGGCGGATGACTTTGCGATGAGCATGCAGGATTTGGCCCCAATCGGTCTGATGGTGGCGAGATGTTGGATGAAGGTGAGATCCGGCGTTTCACAAGTGGGCTGATTGAGCCGGCAGCGACGCTGTACGCCGTGCAGAAGATGTATGGCGATCGAGCCAAGGCAAAAGCCATGGAGGCCTATGGCCGATTGAGTGATGCCCATTTACTCGTCACCGGCGTCTTAGCGGCGGGTTTGCTTCGCATCAATGGAGCGTAAGCGCGAAAATCCCTGCACCTATTCATTGGCGGAGCATTGAGGGATTCTGTGTCCACAATGGAGACTGTGGACACAATGACATTGAATGGCATGGGCCTTTCGGGGCCGCTTCGGGTGACCAAAGTTCTTCGCAACGGGAAGCGGCGGTTTGACCCTGTTGAGAAGGAGCGCTTGATCGATGCAGCCCTCGAGCCAGGGGTGTCGGTCGCAGGGCTTGCGCTGACGCACGGGATCAACGCCAATCAGTTACGCAACTGGATCAGGCTACGCCAGCGCCGACAGACGGAGAACGCGTTGACGGCTATTCCGATCAACGTGCCGCCGGCCTTCGTTCCGGTGGTGGAGGCAGCGCCCGTCGCGCGGCCGCCGTCTACGTCGGCTCGACCGACATCACCACGGGTGCGGTTAAAAGCGTCGCTACCGAACGGCGTGCGGCTTGAACTTGAAGATGCGGATACGCAGGTTCTGTCGGCGATGATCGAAGCGCTGGGACGTTGCGATGTTCCGGCTGGCTGACGATCTGCGCGTCTATCTTCACCGGGACCCGATCGACTTCCGTGCGGGGATCAACAGTCTGGCGATCCTGGTCGAGCAGTCTATGGGCCTCAACCCGTTCGAGCGCGCGGTGTTCGCCTTCTGCAATCGCCGCCGCACCCGGATGAAGCTGCTGTTCTTCGACCGGTCCGGCTTTGTGCTGGTGCTGAAAGCGCTGACGGAAGACAAGTTCCGGTGGCCCCGGCGGCAGGAGACGGTGGTGAGGCTCGACGCCGAGCAATTGCACTGGCTGCTTGACGGCATTGATCTCGACGCGATGGTCCGCCACCCGGTTCGGCAATATGAATTTGTCGGGTGAATTTGTCCGTTGACGTAGGGGAGGGCTTCAGATTCAAGAATACGATGAATCGAGCCGGCACCCCGACCGTTGCGGAATTGATGGCGCTTCTGGCGGCGAATGCGGCCGAAATCGCTGTGCTGAAGGCCGAGCGGGAAGCTCTCGCGCAGCGCGTCTTCAAGCTTGAGGAAGAACTGGCGCTCGCGCAACTGCATCGTTTTGCGCCGCGCAGCGAAAAGCACATGGATCGCGTCTTCAACGAAGCCGAGAAGAGCGCCGTTGAAGGGGACGACGAGGGCTGCGACGAGACGGATTGCGTTGATCTGCCGAACACGGGATTGCCGGAGACCGAAAAGGCGGAAGGCAAGAAACGTGGACGCCGGCCCCTGCCGGCAAACCTGCCACGCGAGCGCGTCGAGTATGACCTTGCCGATGACCAAAAGATCTGTCCGTGCTGCAGCAACCAGATGCATCGCATGGGCGAGACCGTCTCCGAGCAGCTTCACATCGAGGTGACGGCGAAGGTTTTGCAGAATGCGCGG
The DNA here is from genome assembly GCA_002257205.1 of Rhizobiales bacterium 24-66-13. Taxonomy (GTDB): domain Bacteria; phylum Pseudomonadota; class Alphaproteobacteria; order Rhizobiales; family Xanthobacteraceae; genus NCEH01. The sequence continues at coordinate 12,869 of NCHM01000002.1, forward strand.
TTCAAATATGCGTGCCGCCACTGCGAGCGCACTGGAATCAGCACTCCTGTTGTCATCGCGCCGATGTCCGCGCAGCCCTTGCCAGGCAGCATCGCCACGGCCTCGACGCTGGCCTTCGCGTTCGTTCACAAATACGTCGACGGCACGCCGCTCTATCGCCTGGCACAAGCCTTCGAGCGCGCCGGCGTTCCTGTCAGCCGCGGCGCGCTGGGCCACTGGGTGATCGGTTCGAGCGAGAGGCATCTCATTCGCATCTACGACGCGCTGAAGCTGCGGCTGCGATCCCAGACCGTCATCCATGGCGACGAGACCACGGTTCAGGTGTTGAAGGAAGAGGGCAAGAACCCCACCAGCATCTCGTATATGTGGGCCTATCGCAGCGGCGAGGACAGTGAGCGGCCGATCGTGCTGTTCGATTATCAGCCCGGTCGCGGGCAGGAATATCCGCAGACCTTCCTCGGCGACTATCGCGGCATCTTGATGAGCGACGGCTACTCGGCTTGGCGCACGTTGAAAGGCGCCACGCATGTTGGTTGCATGGCTCACGCCAGGCGGCGCTTTGTCGACGCCCTAAAGGCGAGAAAGAAACCCGGCGGGCCGCCGGCGCAGGCCCTCAAGTACTTCGACCAACTCTACCGGATTGAAAGGCAAGCGCGGGACGAAAAGCCGGATGACGGCGAAACGCAGGCCGACTACATGCGTCGCTTTCGCCAGAAACATAGCGTTCCGGTCCTGAACGCGCTCAAGGCGTGGCTCGACGCTATCGCTCCGAAGCTCGTGCCCGACACCAAGCTCGAAGATGCCGTCTCCTATGCGCGCGGCCAATGGGAATATCTGACGCGCTACACCGAAGACGGCAGGATGCCGATCGACAACAACCTTTTGGAGCGCGACATCCGAATTTTTGCCACCGGAAGGAAAAGTTGGCTCTTCAGCGATACAGTCCAGGGGGCCAGGGCCAGCGCCGTCATCTATAGCCTGATGTTGACCTGCCGGGCCTGCCGCGTCGAACCCTTCGCGTGGTTGCGCCACGTTCTCACAGAGCTGCCGCAGCGTCCCGGAGACGCCGATATCAACGACCTGCTGCCTTTCAACTTCAAAAAACAGCCGGCATGAACGCATGAACCGCTTCAAGCCGGTTTACGACGTGCTCTGAAATGAGCGCTTACAATGGAGCAGTGGTCGAGGGCGATAGAGCGGCCTTCGAACGCGATGCGCTCTTCGCTACGTTCGTGATCGGTTTGCCAGTCTGCGAAGCCGCGATCGCTGAAGCGCGCTACATGCAGGCCTGTGGACTGCTCCGGCAGGAACTAGAGATTCTCGCTCAATTGAAGGCGGTGAAAGCGGACAGACGAAAATCAAACGGCGCACCAAATGTGGCTTCACTAGAGCAATCGCTGGCGCGTCTATATGGCGACCTCTCGGCGGCAGCGCATGTGTCGAAGCACCACGTTGTCCAAGTAGCGACAGCTTGGGGCGGCGAAGTTGAAAATCTTCCGGGGCCAACGAATTTCACCCGACACTTCCCGGAGACCGATGACGAGTTTGCGCGTAAAGCCTACGCGCTTCATATCTATATTATTATTCGCTTGATTGAAGAACTAAGCCTCGATCTCGCCGCACGTTACGACGGCGCGGCGCTTACGGCGCACGAGATCGGAGCAGTCAACCTGTCCGTTGAATTGATGATCTCCGAGGGCATGCTAGAGAGCGACCGCGGCGAACAGTCTGGGACATAGAGCGCACGCGAACGCGGCTTATTGGAGTAGTCGGCATCCTCGCCCATGCCGGCTGCGTGGATCCTCGAGCTCTTCTCGCCCGGTTATGGCCGCGATTGAGGGGGTTCAAGGTTCGATTCCCTCCACCTTCGAAGCTAGCAAACAGAGAGGGTGGCGTACCCAAGCCGAGCGGGTCCATCCGACGACCTCAATCGGATCACTGCGCTCCCGCACGATCGGCACGCACGCGAGGCCTCCCAATCCTATTTCGTCGGGGGAGCACCTATGCCGCTGTCGGATTTGGGCCCGTGCGGATGCTCTTCATTGAAGGAATGGGTCGCGCGCTCGTCGGTAGGAGAGCCTGTGAAACCGTCGGCGCCGTAGAAGCCGGCATGCAGGCCCCAATAGGCCGTCATGAACAGGGCCATGGCGGCGGCGATGCCGCCCGGAATGGCCGGAGCGTGCATCTTCAGCGAGGGCAGGAACCGCGTGATGCGATACTGGTCGCAGGCGACCGCGACGAGGATCGCCATAATCAGGCCATGCCCGATCAGGTCGATCCGCCCGAACGGCCACACCGCGGCGGTGAAGATCACGAGAAGCGCCACGGCAGACAGGCGCCGGACCAGCGGCGTCCAGAGCAGGCCGAAGCCCATGGTGAACTCGGCGATCCCCGCCATGGGAATGAAGACGTCCCGCGGCATCCCGAACGTGAGGAAGGGCTTTTCCTCGACGAGAGGGTAGAACCAGCCTGGGAAGGCGAACTTCTCCAGGCTCGACCACATGAGCGCAATGGCGAGGCCCCAGCGAAGCACCTCGAAACGGTGCGATCTCAAGGCTTCATTCTTCGACGGCTCGATGACCAGATAGCCGGCGATGCCGACGCCGAGCGCGAGATAGTCGAACAGATGGAAGAGGTCGTAATCGCGCAACGCCAGGAGCCAAAGGGCGATGATGCCGATGCCGGCAAGCGGCATGGTGCTTCGGTAGAAGATGAGCGCGGCGATCAGGAGTTGCAGCCAGGACACCCATTCGGCCGGCGTCTTGAGATCTGGGGTGAGGTACACCCCGCCCACGGAGAAGATCGCGACGAAGAACGCGCCGACAGTCACCCTGATATAGTCGTCGATGCGCTTCCAGAGTGGGGAAGTGACGTAATCCAGCCCGTCATGGATCCTCTCTCCCCACCGGCTCGTCTCGACGAGCCGCGTCACCGAGAAAAAGACGACCACCAAAGCAAGGCCGATCCAGAACCAAGGGTCGCTCAGGACTGTACCGATGGATTGCGGTGCCGCACCGACGATATAGGGCGCGAACCATTTTACATGGGCATCAGCCGGCATAGGGAAAAAAGCCACCGCGCCCGCAAGAAGGCACAGGAGAAGGAAATGTCTTCCTGATCGCATGAAATTCGCCTCCGTGGGCCTGTCGCTGCCAGTATCTTCTTGTGCCGACATCTTCGCGATACGCGCACGGCATTCGCCTCTTCAGGCGGCCATGGCCCATGCCGGCTTGATTGGTGAGAGCTAAGCCCGCATGCCACGTCCGGTGCATCGTGATATGTTCTGGGCTAGGGCATTATTACTGTCCGCAAGCTGCGATCGCCGGGATCAGCTGTTCCGCCGACGCGATGATATGGGCGTAGGTGGGGCCGTTGATGGCGTGAGCGCAGTGGAGGGCCTCGTCCGTGAAGGCAGCGGTTGCGTCCGTCACCAGCGTCACGTGGTAGCCGAGCTCGGAGGCGAAACGGCCCGTTCCCTCGACGCAAGTGTTCGCCACGAGGCCGATCAGGATGACGTGCGTGATGTTGTGCTGCTTCAGCAGGTAGTCGAGGTCGGTGTTGGCGAAGCCGCTGCTCGCCCAGTGCTCCTTGACGATGATGTCGCCGGGCTGGGGCACGAAATCGGGATGCCATTCGCCGCCCCAGCCGCCCTTTTCGAAGACCAGGCCGCGCGCGCTGGCCTGAAGATAGGGTGAGGGATGCGACCAGCCGTCGAGGTCGCCGGGGGCGAAGCGGTGGTGCGGGACGATGAAGACCGGGACGCCGGCGGCGCGCGCGGCGTCCGCAACGGCTTTGAGGCGGTCGTGGAGGCCGGCGGCGGCCGTCGTCGTGGCGACACGGCGCCAGAGCTTCCCGCCCTCGGACAGGAAGTCGTTATAGGGATCCAGCAGGAGCAAGGCCGTGCGGCCCTTGGGATAGGTCGGCTGCGTCGTCTGTGTCATGGGTCTCGTCTCCGATGCAGCGCAAAGATGGGCGCCGCCGGCAGGAGGGCCTAGTAAAGCGATGCTAATTGGTGTTGGCGCCGCAGCCCGCGAAAAGCAGGCCCGAGAGCCCAGCGCTTGCCATCGCCTTCATCGTCCGGATTCAACGGGGCGGGTGATGGAGAGCGCAACGGGGTCGCTCGCGGGGAAGGTGGCTTCCAGCGCCTCGTCCAGCGCCTCATCGAGTGGCGCGGTATCCGTGGCAAGCTCAGAAGGCTCGGCAAGGCCGGGCGGTTGGGGAATGGTGGTCATATTTCCTCCGGCGGTCGATACGCAGCGGCGCTGGATGGCCGCGTCATGCGCCGGCAACACTGATGCCGTTCCCTGGGGAAGGCGAGTTAAGGGATGCAAAACGGTGTTGACGAAGGGGAATGCAATCTTCGCGAGTGAGAGCCCGGACCGGCTAAGCATACGATGCGTCTCCCATTATTCGAACGTCGCCCTGCGCCCGGACGCAGGACGATGATATGAGGTAAGCATCCCGGCCAAGGTCGAGGTTGAGCAAGGGGTGGCGCGGAGGATGCACGGAACAGATGAGCATGTCCTCTCGTTCGGCCCGTTCGATCTGTTCCCGGGCCAGCGCCAGCTCATCAAAGACGGTGTGCCGGTGCGCCTCGGCAGCCGGGCCCTTGACATCCTGCTGGCGCTCACCGCGCGCGCCGGGGAGATCGTCAGCAAGGACGAGCTGATCGCCTTCGTCTGGCCCAACACCTTCGTGGAGGAAGCAAACCTCCGGGTCCACATGGTCTCGCTCCGCAAGGCGCTGGATGATGACGGGGGCTCCACCAAGTTCATCACCAACGTGCCGGGGCGCGGCTATTGCTTCGTCTCACCGGTGACCCGCGGCGCCCGCGGGAAGGTTCCTGTTCCGCCTGCAAAGGCGCCGCCGGCCGCGCCGTCGCTGGTCCCTTCCAACTCGGCGGGCCGGGTGATCGGCCGCGAGGCGGTGGTGGAGGCCATCGCCGCCCAGTTGCCGCAGCGCCGGCTCATCACCGTCGCCGGGCCCGGCGGCATCGGCAAGACTACCGTCGCCCTCTCCGTCGTGGAGGCGCTGTCTGGGGCCTATGGCGGCGGCGTGGTGTTCCTCGATCTCGCGCCGGTCTCAGATCCGGCGCTGCTGCCGCGGGCGCTCGGCTCCGCCCTCGAATACGCCGGTCACTCGCCCTCCTCGGTGGATGACATCGCCGCCTTCCTACGCGCGCGGGACATGCTGATCGTGCTCGACAATTGTGAGCACGTCATTGAGGCCGCCGCCGTCATGGCGGAGAGCCTGCTGCGCAGCGCGCCAGGTTTGCACATCCTTGCCACCAGCCGGGAGCCGCTGCGTGTCACCGGGGAGTGGGTGCAGCGCCTACCCTCGCTGGACGTGCCGCCGCCCACTGCCGCGCTCGATGCGCAAGAGGCGATGCGCTATTCCGCCGTTCGCCTATTCGTCGCCCGTGCCTCGGAAAGCCTCGGCGGATACGAGCTGACGGACGCGGATGCGCCCCTGGTCGCGGAACTGTGCCGCCGTCTCGACGGCATCGCGCTCGCCATCGAGCTGGCGGCCGGGCGGGTGGACATGATCGGCGTCCGTGGGCTGGCGGAATCGTTGGACGACTGCTTCCGCCTGCTCACGCGTGGTCGCCGCACCGCCCTGCCGCGCCACCAGACGCTGCGCGCCACGCTGGACTGGAGCTACCGCATCCTGCCGGCGGAGGAGCAGGCGGCGCTGCGCCGGCTCGCCATCTTCAATGGCGGCTTCTTCCTGCCAGCGGCGCATGCGCTGGCGGGGGAGGGATCTGAGAGGCTCGACATGGACGAGGCGGTGGCGAGCCTCGTCGCGAAGTCCCTGGTCACGGCCGAGGCTGCCGGCGGCACAGTTCGGTATCGTCTTTTGGAGACGACCCGCGCCTATGGCCTCGAAAAGCTGAGGGAGTGCGGAGAGGAGGCGGCTTTCGCCGGCCTCCATGCCCGCACGTTCGAGGCCCTGTTCCAGCGCGCCGCCGCGCAATGGGAGACGCAGCCCACCCGGAACTGGCTGGAAACCTATGCCTGCGAGCTGGGCAACCTGCGCGCGGCGCTGGACTGGGCCTTCTCGGAGAGCGGCGTGCCGGGCGTAGGCGTCGCCCTTACCGTGGCGGCGGTGCCGCTCTGGTTCCAGCTCTCGCTGGTGGAGGAATGCCTGCTGCGGGTGCGCACGGCCATCGGCGCCCTGGAGGAGACGTCCGAGCAGCACAAGCGCTGGCGCATGCAGTTGTCCGCTGCGTTGGGCTGGCCGCAAATGCGCGGCATTGCCGGCGTGCCCACTGGCTCGGCCGCCTGGCGCGCCACCCTCGCCATCGCCGAGGAAATCGGCGATGTGGACTTCCAGGCCCGTGCCCTCTGGGCGCTGTGGGTGGACCGCACCAACAATGCAGAGCCGCGTGCCGCCCTTGACCTTGCGGATCGCTATTGCGCCCTTACCGCCGGGCTCGGCGACATTGCGGATGAGAGCATCGGCTGGCGCATGCGCGGGCGCTCGCTCCATTTGCTTGGCCAGCATGAGGAGGGGCGCCGGGCGGTGGACCGCATGCTGAACGTCTATGCGGCGCCCACCGTGCGCTCGCATCTCGTACGCTTCCAATATGAGCAGAGGATCACCGCCCGTATCACCCGTGGCCGGACGCTCTGGTTGCTGGGTTTTCCGGATCTGGCGCTGGAGGATATCCGGGACAATATCGAGGGGGCGCTCGCCTATGGCCATGTGCCCACCCTGTGCCATGCCCTGTCGGATTCCGCCTGTCCCATCACCCTGCTGGCAGGCGAGCTGGAGGCGGCCGGGCACTATGTCTCGCTCCAGCGCACCTATACCAATACGAGCGCGCTCGATGTGTGGAACACCCATTGCGACTGCTATGCCGGCGACCTGCTGATGCAGCGGGGCGAGGGGGAGACGGGCCTCGCCATGTTGCGCGTCGCCATGGGGAAACTCGCCCAGGCAGGTTACATCCTCTACCAGACCGCTTTCTTCGCCGCCTATGCGCGCGGCCAGCTGGCCACCGGGCGGCCTGATGAGGGCCTGGAGATAGTGGACCGCGCGCTCGCCCAATGCGCCAGGACCGGGGAGGCGTGGCTGCTGCCGGAGCTTCACTGCATCCGGGGCGATATCCTGCTGAGTCAGAAGGCGGCCTATGCGCCGCTCGCCGCCGAGACGGCCTATCTTCAGGGACTGCATCTGGCGCACGACCAAAGTGCTCTCTCCCTGGAGCTGAGGTGCGCCACCAGCCTCGCCCGCCTGCGGCGGGAACAGGGGCGTTCCGCCGAGGTGAGTGCCATCCTCGAACCGGTGATTTCCCGCTTCACGGAAGGCTTCAGCACCCCGGACATGCGGGCGGCCGCCGCGCTCCTCGCCTCCTAGCGCGTCTTTACATCCCTTAACTCGCGCGCGCCGCCTCCCGCTGCCAGGGTCTCGTCCGTCGAACGGCCGACGGCGACCCAACACCGGGAGCACATCCATGACCACCTTCTCCTCCTCCGTGCAGTCCCTGGCGACGCGCCGCTCGGTCCTCCTCGGCGGCCTCGGCGCCGCCGCGGCCATCGCCCTGCCTTCGGCGGTCCTCGCGCAGGCCGCGACATCCCCTTCTTCCCCCTCCAGCACAGGAACCACGACCATGGGCAGCACCATCACCACCAAGGACGGCGTCGAGATCTTCTACAAGGACTGGGGCCCGAAGGACGCCCAGGCGATCGTGTTCCACCACGGCTGGCCGCTCTCCGCCGACGACTGGGACGCGCAGATGCTGTTCTTCCTCGCCCGCGGCTACCGGGTGATCGCCCATGACCGGCGCGGCCATGGCCGCTCCACCCAGACGGCGACCGGCAACGACATGGACACCTATGCCGCCGACCTGATCGCGCTCGCCGCCGCGCTTGACCTGAAGAACGCCTACCATGCGGGCCATTCCACCGGTGGCGGCGAGGTCGCCCGCTACGTGGCGCGCGCCGAAGCCGGCCGGGTGGCGAAGGCGGTGCTCATCGGCGCCGTGCCGCCCATCATGCTGAAGACCGAGAAGAATCCCGGCGGCCTGCCGCTGGAGGTGTTCGACGGCTTCCGCGCCGCCGTCGCCGCCAACCGCGCACAGTTCTACATCGACGTGCCGGCGGGCCCCTTCTACGGCTTCAACCGGCCGGGCGCGAAGGTTTCCCAGGGGATCATCGACAATTGGTGGCGCCAGGGGATGATGGGCGGCATCAAGGCCCAGTACGACTGCATCAAGGCCTTCTCCGAGACCGACTTCACGGACGACCTGAAGAAGATCTCCGTGCCCACCCTCGTCATGCATGGCACCGACGACCAGATCGTGCCCTATGCGGACTCCGCCCCCCTGTCGGTGAAGCTGCTGAAGAACGGCACGCTGAAGACCTATAATGGCTTCGACCACGGCATGTGCACGACCCATGCGGACGTGATCAACGCCGATCTCCTGGCCTTCTTCAAGTCCTGACCCCCTGCCGCCTCCTCGGCCCGGCCGAGGAGGCGGCGCGGCAGCGTGGTGCGCAATGCGAATCCTGATGATCCTGATTCCCGACGAAGCTCCCGCCGGCCCCGGCCATGAGACGGTCCTGCGGCTGGAGCGCCTGGCGGGCCCCTATTATGTGTTCAGGGATCGGGGGATGGAGGTGGTCCTGGCCTCACCCGAGGGCGGCTCGCCCTGGATCAGGCCCAGCCCGTCGGAGGGGGAGCCGCTCTCCGGCGTTCTTGGCCGCTTCCGCGCCGACCGCCCGGCCCGCGACGCGCTGAACGACACGCTGAGCCTCGACCAGATCGCCCCGGAGGACTTTGCCGGCGCCTTCTGCATTGGCGCGCCGGGGGCCATCTGGCGCGACGCCCACGCCAACCGGGCGGCGGAGGTGATCGCCGCCTTCCTGACCGCGGGAAGGCCCGTGGCGGCGGTTCCGGCTGGGATCGACCTCGCGCCGATGGGTAGCGACGAGGGGCTGGTCATCATCGCCGACAGCGACGGTGCCGTACTCAAGGCCGCCCATGCGCTGCTCGCCGCGCTCGACCCCTGACAGGAGAGCCATATGGACCCGACGGTTTCCAGCGCCGTGCCCCATCGCTTCACGCACGGGGCCTTCGACATCACCGTGCTCAGCGACGGCTACATCACTCTGCCGGGGCCGATCCTGATGCCGGACATCGCGCTTGAGGACCGGGCGCCCGTTATTGCCGCCATGGGCGGGAGCGCCGATGCCTTTCATGCCAAGGCCAATATCCCCGTGCTGCGCGCGGGCGCCGACCTGATCCTGGTGGATACCGGCTCCGGCAACAAATACGAGCCCACCGCCGGGCGCCTGCGCACCAATCTCGCGCTGGCTGGCATTGATCCTTCGGACATCACCAAGGTGGTGTTCACCCACGCCCATCCCGACCATGTCTGGGGCACACTGAACGATAACGGCGGGCTCCTCTGCCCGGACGCGACCTACTTCGTCTCCGCGGCGGAATGGGACTTCTGGATGAGCCCGGACATATGGACCATCCTGCCGGCGGCATGGCACGATTTCGCCCGCGGCGCGCAGCGGGACCTTGGCGCCATCGCCGGGCGCATGGTGCGGGTGCATCCGGGCGAGGACATCGTCGCCGGCATGCGCGTGCTCGACACGGCGGGCCATACGCCCGGCCACATCTCGCTGGAGATTGCGGGCGGGCAGGGGCTCATCATCACGGCGGATGCGGCCACCAATCAGTTGCTGTCCTTCGCCCATCCCCGCTGGCGCTTCGGCTACGATGCGCTGTCCGACCTCGCCATCGCAAACCGCACGGCGCTGATCGACCGTGTCGCCTGCGACCGCACCCTGCTGCTGGGCTATCACTGGACCTATCCCGGCATCGGCTATGCCGAGCGCGACGGGCTCGCCTGGCGCTTCGTTCCGGCAGCTTGACCTTGGGCTCTAGGCTTTCGCGCGCGGATGGGCGATGGTGCGCCCATTCAGCTTCCTGGGGGGGATATCATGCGGGCCGCCTTGGCCATGCTGTTGCTGGCGGGGGCGCTGCTGCTGGGAGCGGTGGGGGCGCAGGCGCAGCAGGCCGGCGGGACGCTCACCGCCCTCATCCAGCCCGAGCCGCCAACGCTCATGGTGGGCCTCAACCAGCAGGGCCCGGTGCAGACAGTGGCCGGCAAGATCTATCAGGGCCTCCTCACCTACGATTTCGACCTCAAGCCCATGCCCAGCCTCGCGCGCAGCTGGGAGGTCTCGGCAGACGGGCGCACCTACACCTTCCACCTGGAAGAGAACGTGCGCTGGCACGACGGCGTGCCCTTCACCGCCGCCGACGTCATCTTCAGCACCATGACCTTCCTGCCGGAGACCCACCCTCGGGCGCGCGGCACCTTCGCTCGCGTGGAGAGCGCCAGCGCGTCGGACCCGCACACGGTGGTGTTCCGTCTGAAGGAGCCCTTCGGCCCCTTCCTCTCCGCCTTCGCGGCGGGCAGCGCGCCCATGATCCCGAAGCACATCTATGAGGGCACCGACTATCGCGCCAATCCCGCTAACCGCACACCCATCGGCACCGGCCCGTTCAGGTTCGCGGAATGGAAGCGCGGCCAGTATATCCGCCTCGTGCGCAACCCGGATTATTGGAAGCCGGGGCGGCCCTATCTCGACGCCATCGTCTACCGCGTTGTGCCGGACGCCACCGCCCGGCGCATCGCGCTGGAGAGCGGGGAGGTGCAGCTTTCCGCCTTCAACGACATCGAATGGTTCGACGTGCCGGCGCTGCGCCGCAGCCCGTCGCTCACCTATACGGACAAGGGATACGAGTTCTTCTCGCCGCTCGCCTGGGTGGAGCTGAACGTGCGCAGCGCGCCCCTGAGCGACCGGCGCTTCCGGCAGGCGCTCTACTATGCGCTCGACCGGAATTTCATCCGCGAGCGCATCTTCTTCGGCCAGGGGCGGGTCGCCACCGGGCCCATCGCCTCCACCACCCGCTTCTATTCTCCAGACGTGACGCGCTACGCGTTCGACCCGGCGCGCGCGGAAGCGCTGCTGGACGAGATGGGCCTCGGGCGCAAGCAGGACGGCACGCGCGCTACTCTCCGCCTCCTGGTGCTGCCCTATGGCGAGGCGTGGATGCGGCTCGCGGAATATGTGAAGCAGGCCTGGGCGCGCATCGGCATCGCGGTCACGCTCGAGGCGACGGATGCGGCGGGCTGGGCCCAGAAAGTGGCCAACTGGGACTATGAGGCGACCTTCGACTTCCTCTACCAGTTCGGCGATCCCGCGCTCGGCGTTGCGCGGGTCTATGAGACGAGGAACATGAAGCGCGGCGTGCTCTTCAACAACACCATAGGCTATGTGAACCCGGCGCTGGACGCCGTCTTCGACGAGGCCGCCATCACCTCCCCCGACGAGGCGCGGGCCGCGCTCTACCACACGGCGCAGCAGATGCTGGTGGAGGACGTGCCGGTGCTCTGGCTGCTGGAGCTTCAATTCCCGACCTTCACCGCCAATCGCCTGCGCAACGCGGTGACCACCGCTATCGGCGTCAATGACAGCTTCGATTCCGCATATCTGGCGAAATAGGCTGGGGGCGGGCAGGTCCGTTCTCCGCCTGCTGGGGCGCTATGTGGCGGTGCTGCTCTTCGCGGCCACCCTCTCCTTCGCCCTGGTGCACCTCGCGCCGGGCGATGCGGCCACCGTGATGGCCGGCGAGCAAGGCGCGGCGGACGCCACCTACATGGCCCAGCTCCGTGAGGAATTCGGCCTCGACCGTCCGCTGGCGGAGCAGTTCGCGGTCTATACGGGGCGCCTCGCACAGCTCGACCTTGGATACAGCTATCGCTACCAGCGCACGGTTTTGAGCCTCGTCGCCGAGCGTCTGCCCGCGACGCTGCTGCTGACTGCCACTGCCTTCCTCCTTGCGCTGGGTATGGGTATCGCCGTTGGCGTGCTTGGTGCGATGAAGGCGGGCACCTTCGTCGACGTCGCCATTGGCGCCGCAGGGCTCGTCGCCTACGCGACGCCATCCTTCTGGGCGGCGATGCTGGCGGTGCTCGTCTTCTCCGACTGGCTCGGCTGGCTGCCGGCCTTTGGCATGGGCACGGTGGGCGTCGAGGGCCTGCCGGCGCTGGCGGACATCGCCGCCCATCTGGTGCTGCCGGCCGCGACGCTGGCCTTGTTCCATGCGGCGGCCTATGCGCAGATGACGCGGGCCGCCATGGCCCATGTGCTGGCGCAGGACTATATCCGCACCGCGCTGGCGAAGGGCGTGTCGCGCACGCGCCTCGCTCTCAGCCATGCGCTGCGCAACGCGCTGCTGCCGGTGCTCACCCTCGCCGGCCTCCAGGCCAGCATGCTGCTGGGCGGCTCCGTGCTGGTGGAGACGGTGTTCGCCTGGCCGGGCCTCGGGCGCCTCGCCTTCGAAGCCCTGCAGGCGCGGGATATCAACCTTCTGCTGGGCATCTTCCTCGTGACGTCGGCTTTGGTGGTGGCTGTGAACCTGCTGGTGGACGCGGCCTACCGCCTCGCCGACCCGCGCATCGGGGCGGGGCCATGAAGGGCCGCGTGCGCCTGCTCTGCGGCGCGGGGCTGCTGGGGCTGGTGGCTCTGGCTGCCGCTTTTGCCGGCGTGATCGCGCCCGAAGGGCCATGGGCGCTGACCGGCATCCCGCTCTCCCCGCCATCGCTGGAGGCACCGCTGGGCACGGACAGCCTGGGGCGCGACGTGTTGGCCGGCATCGCCTATGGCGCGCGGGCCACCCTTGTTGTCGGTGTCGCGGCGAGCCTCTTCGCCCTCCTCTCCGGCACCATGGTTGGGGCGTGCGCGGGCGTCTTGGGCGGTGTTGCGGAACGGGTGCTGATGCAGGCGGCCGAGCTGTTTCAGCTCCTGCCCGCCTTCCTACTGGCGGTGACGCTGGTGGCGGTGTTCCATCCCTCGCTGCCTGTGCTGGCGGGCGCCATCGCGGTGGTGAGCTGGGCGCCGGTGGCGCGCCTCGTGCGGGCGGAGATCCTTTCGCTGCGCGCCCGGCCCTTCGTGCAAGCCTCCGTGGCTATCGGCCGTACGCCGCTCGGCATCATGCTCCGTCACATCCTGCCCAACGTGGTGCCGGTCCTGGCGGGCTACGCCTCCGTGTTGGTGGCCAACGCCATCCTGCTGGAGGCGGGGGTGAGCTTCCTTGGGCTCGGCGATCCGAACGTGATGAGCTGGGGCTATATGGTGGGTGCCTCGCGCTCCATCGCCCGCATCGCGTGGTGGACGGCGGTGTTCCCCGGCCTTGCCATTCTGCTCACCGTGCTCGGCGTACATCTCCTGGCAGGTGGGCTCAGAGGCGCGCGTGACCGGCCCTGAGCCCCACACCGCCTCAAGCCGCGGCGGAGGCGCCGGCGGCCCGGGTATCGACCCAGGCGATGATATCGGCCATCACCTCCTCCTTGCCGATATCGGCAAGCAAGTCGTGATAGGCGCCGTCATAGAGCTTCAGCGTCTTGTCGGCCGACCCCGCCGTCTCGTGGAACATCACGCTGCCGCTGGGCTTGGTCGCCTTGTCGGCGGTGCCGTGCAGGATGAGCACGGGCAGGACGATGCGCGGGAACTCGCGCTTCAGCCGCTCGTCTGCCCGCACCAGCGCCGCCACCGTCTGGGAGGGCTGCACCTCGTTTGCGATGAGCGGGTCGGCCTTCAGTGCTGCCAACGCCGCGGGGGCGCGGGTGAAGTCCTCGATGTGCAGCTTCAGCACATGGGCGTGGGGCGCGAGGTGGCTGATGCCCTTAATCACCGCCAGGGCAAAATCGGGCGCCGGCACCTGGAAGGCGAAGCTCTCGCAGATGAGGCCTGCGATCTCTTCCTGATGGTCGAGTGCATACGTGCAGGACACCACCCCGCCGGCGCTGTGGCCCAGCAGGAAGACCGGCAGACCGGGCTCGCGCGCCTTGGCAGTCCGGATCAGGGTGGCGAGGTCTTCCACATAATCGGCCACGCTCTCCACAAAGAAGCGCTCCCCGTCTGACTGGCCGCGGCCGCGCAGGTCGAGCGCATAGACAGCATAGCCGGCCGCCACGAATTGCTGCGCCACCCAGGCATATTGCCCGGAATGGGAATTGAGCCCGTGGCAGATAGCGATGACCGCGCGGGGTGTGCCGAGGGGATGCCAGCTCCGCATGAAGATGCTCAGGCCGCCCCTGCCCTCGAAACGCTCCTCGACGGGGGAAATGGAGGTGTGATCGCTCATGTGCCTCTCCTCTGCCCGCCGATGAGCCGCGGGCGCGCCGGCGCCGGCCTGGCGCCTTCCAACGGGACCGAATGTGGAGGGGGACGCGGCGCGCGGGCGAGTGAAGGGATGTAAAGCGATGCAAGCCTTCCGAGGCTGAATGCGGCTTTGCATCCCTTAACTCGAAGCCCGGGGGAACGGCCTCTAGCGTCTGGCCTCAGCCGCGCATTGGGTTGCGGCCCAGCATTGGAGATGGCCTGTGCCGCACATTGCCCCCGATCTGCCGGAAGGCGCCGTCCTCTCGGCCTCCCAATGCACCGTGCCGGTGGCGATCCCACCCGGCGGCACGGATCTCAAAGAGTGGCTTTTCGCCATGAGCGACGGCGCTTGGCGCGCCTGTTCGCCGGACCACATCGCAGCCGCCGTCTCACCGGGCGCGGAGCTGCGGCTTCTTCTGGTACAGGTGCTCGATGGCTCACCCCTCGTCCATCGCTATGCAGTGGAGGCGCGGACGCCGTCGCATCTCAGCCTGCGCTCGCAATCGGACCTCTTCCATCCCCTCGGACAGGGCCCGCTCGACATGACCTGGGATCTCTTGCTGGAGGATGGCCGCCTTTCCAGCACCCTGACCGCTCGCACCACACCCGCGCTCGTAGCACTCTTGGCGCAGGAGGAGGGCGCGCTACGCGACTGGCCGGCCTGTGCGGACGCCTATCTGGCCGATACAATGCCGCGCCTCGCCCGAAACCTTGAGGCAATGGCCGGCGGAGGGAAGCCCGATACTGTGCCCGAGCCCGCGCCGCTGGAAGATCGTGGGGCGATCCTCGGGGAGTCCGCCTGCCGCGCCGTGATTGAGACACCCATCTCCTCGCTTGATGTCAGTGCCTGGCTGTTCGGCCTATCTGAAGAAGACTATCGCCGCTGCTCCACCACCCATGTCTCGGCCGGAACGAGCGGGGGAGGGGAGGGGCGGCGGCTCTCCATCAATGTGGAGCAGCCGGGCAGTCTCCTCATCCAGCACTATCAGGAGGTGGTCGGCGAGTCCCGCCATTGCCGTGTGGTCTCGCCTCGCTCCGAGGTCTTCCTCGGCGAGCGCCGCAGCACGCTCCACGTCACCTGGGACCTGCGCCTCGACCTCATCGATGCAGGCCGCACGCAGCTCACCAACACCGTGGTGGTGCGCACGACGCCGGAATTCGAGGGCTTCCTCGAAGCTGCGGGGATTCCGCTGGCGGCGGCCCAGGCGTCCCGTGGCGCGATCATTGCGGCCCACAATGCGGAAGAGACGCCGGGCTTTGCCCGCGACATGGAGCGCAAGGCCCGCTTGGCCGCCGCTGCCCTCTGACCGGAGCCCACGCCATGACCAGGCTCTCCATTGATGCCACGAATCCCGCCTGCTGGCAGGTGGTCATCGACAACCCGCCCATCAATCTCTACGACCCGGAGATGTTCGCCGAGCTGCGCCTGCTGATGGACGCCATCGAGGCGAGCCGCGATCTCAAGGTGGTGGTCTTCTCCAGCGCGAAC
Source organism: Rhizobiales bacterium 24-66-13 (assembly GCA_002257205.1). GTDB lineage: Bacteria > Pseudomonadota > Alphaproteobacteria > Rhizobiales > Xanthobacteraceae > NCEH01. Next base: position 28,547 of record NCHM01000002.1, read on the forward strand.
CCCGACTATTTCATCGCCCATTACGACGTTGTGCGTGGGCGCACCATTCCGGAGCTTCCGGGCGCGGCGCCCTTCACCGAATGGCCGAACTTCGTGACGCGGCTGTCGCAGTCACGGGTTGTCTCCATCGCCAAGATCAGGGGGCGCGCCCGCGGGCATGGCAGCGAACTGGCGCTTGCCTGCGACATGCGTTTCGCCGGCCGGGAGCGCGCTGTGTTCGCACAAATTGAAGTGGGCATGGGCGTCGTTCCCGGCGGCGGCGCCACGGAATGGCTCTCCTTCCTAGCCGGGCGCTCGCGCACGCTGGAGATCATCCTTGGGGCGGATGATTTCGATGCAGACACGGCCGCGCTCTATGGCTGGATCAACCGGTCGCTGCCGGATGCCGAGCTCGACGCCTTCGTGGAGGATCTCGCGCGCCGAATTGCAAGCTTCGATGCGCGGACGCTGGAGATCGCGAAGAAGCTCATCAATGCTCGCGCGCCGATCCCGACCGATGCCGACCGCTGGTCTTCCAATCATGTCTTTCTCGGGACCGCGGCGCGACCGGAAACCAGGGAACGTGTCCACCGCCTGATGGCGAAAGGCCTTCAGCAGGACGGCGAGTTTGAGCGGGCTCTCGGCCGGGAGATTGCGGACGAAGACGGTGATGGTGAGCCTTTCAGCGGATGAAGACGCTTAACGAACCGCGCGGAGCCCAACTTTTCCAGGCAGTCTGATGTTCGATGCCGTGCGAACGACCGTTCCTAACGGATCGCGCAGGTCCGATTCCTTCCACCTTCGAAAAGGTGCGGTTCTGACTTCCGTCAACTTCCGCTCCTGGCACCCAATTGCTGCGGATAACCCATAGCGGCCCTTCACAATACCCGCTGCCAGGCAGGCGGGTACGAGGCATGGCATTTGATTGGTTGGCCTAGAAACTTCGAAGGGTTCCGATCGGCCAAAATTAAAGAAAACCTACGCAACGAGCATCCCATAAAACAGACCGGCAATCGAGCAGGCGGCAATGACCTTGATCATGCCGACCTTGAAACGGAACACCGCGATCATGGCGGCGAGCGTCAGCACCAGGGACGCGACGTTGATCGTGCTCAGGACCGGTACGTCGAGGTCCATGCCATATGCGCGGACCTCGTGGACCTGTGCGAACAGCACGTGCAGCGCGAACCAGATCGACAGGTTCAGGATCACGCCGACGACGGCGGCCGTGATGGCTCCGAGCGCGGCCGAGAGCGCCTTGTTGCTGCGCATCGTCTCCATGAACGGCGCGCCGAGGAAGATCCACAGGAAGCACGGGACGAAAGTGACCCAGGTGGTCAACAATCCGCCGAGCGTGCCTGCGAGGAGAGGGTTCAACGAGCCCGGCGCGCGGTAGGCGCCCAGGAAGCCGACGAACTGCGTGACCATGATGAGCGGGCCGGGCGTGGTTTCGGCCATGCCAAGACCGTCCAGCATTTCACCGGGCTTCAACCAGCCATAATGATCGACCGCCTGCTGGGCGACGTACGACAGGACCGAGTAGGCGCCGCCGAAGGTCACCATCGCCATCTTGGAGAAGAAGATCGAGATCTGCGTGTACACGTTGTCCTGGCCGAAGAAGGCCAGCAGGGCAACGATCGGCGCAAACCAGAGAAAGAAGCCAATGGCGGCCACCTTCAGCGACCAGCTCAGAGGTGGCTTGGCGTGGGCGGGGATGCCTTCCCCGAGCGCGGAATCGATGTCGGCGACCTGCTTGCCACCGACCTTGCCATGCCCCCCTCCTGCCAGGAACGCGGACCAGCCGGCGCGACCACCGACATAACCGATCAGGCCCGCAACGAAGACCACGAGCGGGAAAGGTGCCTGGAACAATGACAGGGAGAGAAAGGCCGCTGCGGCGAGGCCGATCATGACGTTGTTCTTCAGCGAGCGCCGACCGATCCGCAGGACGGCTTCGAGCACGATCGCCAGGACCGCGGCCTTCAGGCCGAAGAACAGCGCCTGCACGCTCCCGACATTGCCGAAGATGGCGTAGATCCAGCTCAGCGCCATAATGGCGACGGCGCCGGGGAGCACGAACAGGATGCCCGCGACGAGGCCTCCCTTGGTCTTGTGCATCAGCCAGCCGATATAAACGGCCAGTTGCTGCGCCTCCGGCCCCGGAAGAAGGGTGCAATAGTTCAGGGCGTGCAGGAAGCGCGTCTCGCCAATCCAGCGCTTCTCCTCGACGATAATGCGATGCATGACCGCGATCTGGCCCGCCGGGCCGCCGAAGCTGAGCGCCGCGACCCTCGCCCAGACGCGCAGCGCCTCTCCGAACGAAATGCCGTGTTCGGGGATCGCATTCTGCTTGATGGGTGCGGCGTCGATGGTCTCGATCTTGTTCATGGCTGTTCCCCGGTCGTCAGGAGCGCTTTGACTTGAAGTACTGGTAAAGGTTGTCGAAGACCGGGGCGCCGTGAGCGATCCGCTGCTCGTCCTGCGGGTTCGCCGCGCAGACCCCTGTGATCAGGCTCGCGATGCCGGTCGATTCCTCGCGTCCGAACTTGGCGTCCTTCAAATCGATGTCGTGGACGATCTCGGAGATGGCCTGAAGCGCAGGATCGGAGAGCCCCGCGCGGATGAGCAGGACCTCGAAGCTGCAACGATCGCCCTCATGAGTGATCTCGCCCTCGAACATGTCGAAGCGCAGTTCCCCGGTCTTGGGCTCGTATCCCTTGCCCGGGACGAAGCGGATGACGGCATCCTTGTCGATGAAGCGACGGATCAGCCAGCTACAGGCGATGCGGTCGATATGCACGCCCTTGCGCGTGACCCAGACCCGTCCCTTGAGATCCGCCGCGGTCTGCGGTGCAGTTTCCGGTGATTTGTCGGCCATGTCGCTATCCTTTGCCAGCCTGCGCTCCAGTTCCGCGATCAGGCCTTCCGCCGAGAGGCGGCCGGTCGCGGCGAAGAAGTCGATGGCCGCGATATCCACGAGCCGCTTGCGCAGGCGATTGATCTGGGTCCGGACGTCGGCGGTCTCCTCCGGGGGCGCGCCCTGTTCAAGGCGGCTCGAAAGGGACCGGGCCTCCTTGGAAATCTCCTCGTAGTCCTCGTCGCGCGCCGCATCGAAGAGGGCGCGGGCCTGGCCATCGGAGAGGCCGTCGATCAGGCGGGCTTCGCACACCATGGCCTCGCCGCCGCCTTCAACGATCTCCTTCAGCAGCCATTCGAAATCCTCCTGCGTCTCGGCATTCGCGGGGAGCGCGTAGACCGTGCTCTTCACCGCGACGGCACCGATGCCTTGCAGGCGGCGCCAGATCTTCACCCGGAAATAGGCTGGCTTGCTCGGTAACTGGTGGATCAGCAGCAGCCAGCGCTGCTCGGTCGCGATCGCATCATTCTTCATATTCATACCGTATCATTGAAAATTGAAAAAGCAACACTTGTATCATTTTTGATTCGGGCGTAGCGTCCGATCCATCGCGTATCCGAACGAGGATGCCATGCATCGGATCATGCCCTTAAATTTCAAGCCCCCGCGCCTTGACGGGCTCTCGGAGCGGCTTCTGGCGAGCCACTACGAGAACAATTACGGAGGCGCCGTTCGGCGGCTGAATGCGATCGAACGCCGCCTGGATGAACTCGACTGGGGGCAAGCCCCGGTGTTCGACATCAACGGCCTCAAGCGGGAGGAGCTGGTCGCCGCCAATTCGGCGATCCTGCATGAGATCTATTTCGACGCTCGGTGGCACCGGCGATGCCGCGGGGGACTTGGCCGCGGCGCTGGAGCACGACTTCGGCAGCGTCGCCAGGTGGCGCTCGAAATTCTCGGCTTGCGCGAAGGCGCAGGCGGGCGGCTCGGGCTGGACATTGCTGGTCTGGTCGGAGCGCCACGACCGCCTGATAATCCAGTGGGGACAGGACCATACGAACTGCCTCGCCGGGGGCATCCCGATCATGGCGCTCGATATGTACGAGCACGCCTATCACATCGACTTCGGGGCGAAGGCTGGCGCCTACGTCGATGCCTTCATGAAGAACATCCATTGGGAGCGGGTTGGCGCCCGCTATCAACGGCTCGCCATTAACCGACGCACCCTCGGCGAGGCCGCGCCCGTCGTTGCCGGAGATGGCATTGCCGCAGAGGACCTCTTGGCGCGCATGGAGCGTAGGGATGATTTCGTCCTGTTGGACGTCTGCCTCGCGGAAGACCTGGCGAAGCGCAGCGACATGATCCCGGGTGCGCTTCTGCGCGCGCCCGAGCTGATCACCGATTGGGCCGGATATCTGCCCAAGGACAAGCCGATCGTCGCCTATTGCGTCTACGGCTTCCAGGTCAGCGGCGATGTGGTCGGAGAGCTGCGTCGTCGCGGCCTCGATGCCCACATGCTCGCAGGCGGAATAGCCGCCTGGCACGCGATCGGCGCCCCGACCGTCCCACTCACCAAGGCCGAAGGGAGGACAACGCCATGAAATGGGTCACACGCGAACGCCCCGTCATCGATCGGATCGCCTGCCCCTGGCTGATCACGCGGTTCATCGACAAGGAGCCGGAGTTCCTGTTCGTGCCGCCGGACCAGGTCAGGAAAGCCGCCGAGGAAACCGGCGCCATTCCCTATGACGTGCCCGGCGTCGAATACACGCATTTCGGTGAAGGATGCAGCTTCGACGCCTTCGTCGAGAAGCATGACCTGGCCAAGGATCCCGCCATCGCGACGATCGCCGCCATCGTCCGCGGAGCCGATACGGACAGGCACGATCTCACGCCGCAGTCGGCTGGGCTCCTGGCGATCTCGATGGGGCTTCGCGACCTCTCTTCGGACGATCACGAGGTCCTGAAACACGGCTTCGTCATCTACGACGCGCTCTACGCCTGGGCCTCACGGCGGAAGACGGAGACCCATAGCTGGCCGCCTGCGATGGCGAGCAGCGTGACCATGGTTCCTCCTTTGGAAGGGGGCCTTCCATGAGAAGATCATTGTTTCCCGTTGCGGTGATCTTGATCCCGCTGGTTCACGGAGCGACTGCAAGTGCGCAGGATGACCTCAAGCGCCTCGGTGAGAAGGAAATACGGGCCAAGGTCATTGGCAAGGAGATCACCGATGCTTCGCACTGGGGCATCTATCTCCGGCCGGACGGCGTGCTCCTCAGCGATGAAATGGGCCGCAAGTGGCCGGGAACTTGGGAAATCCAGGAGGGCAGGCTCTGCATGTCCAATCCGGGTAACGACACGCTCGACTGCTTTGAGGTGTGGATGTCCGGCTCGAGGTGCGGATATAATCTTGGAAGGTATGATGGGCGTCCTCAGTTTTGCCGCCCCCATTCACCCAGGCATTGATTGTATCGAATCTTGCAGTGCGTGAGTTCATGCCATCTGTAACGCCTGTTCTTGTCGACGCATTTCGTGCGAGCGGTCACGCACGACAGATTGTGCTCCGCCTGGGTCGCGTGGGAGCAACCTAGGAAATTAAAAACTTGAGCCGTTGCTGGCGTTGCGGGCAGAATTTCCACGACGAATGCCAGAAAAAGGAAGTATACGATACTCCACGTGATCCGCTTGATTGGCTTTGTTCCGAAACCATTACCGGCCATGATCGATAGGAGCGCCATCTCGGACATAATTCTATTTCCCTCTCGGGGAGCTATTCTCAGCCAGGCCGTTTGCGAATTGGAAAAGGCAGCGGGCGGAAGCCCGCTGCCTTCCCGGACACGCGTCGGGGCGTGGTCATGAGGACCGGCTTGTCATTGAGTGAGTTCGGCAGAATCCCGATGTACGGGTTGGCCGGTTGGACGATGACCGGTACGCCAGCCCTCGATGTTCCATAGGTACCCGTGGAACCGCTCAAGCGGCCGCTCGGGAAATCGCCTTGCTGCACATCGAAGAACTCGTGCCGCTCCTGCTCCTCCGAGCTCAATGTGGAGGAGTAGGGTTCAGCCTGTACACTCGACAGGGTGAGAAGCACGGTGGATGCGATCACTGCATAACGAAACATGACTTACCTCGAATGTTGGAATTGAAGTTTGGTCCTTGGCTTCATTTCCAATCGGTCGGGGCGGCGGGGTCGGAATGTCCGGGTGGGCGATCTTGAACGAGGGCACCGTGGGGACCCATTCGTCGCCGATCTTCAGGAACCGCATGGGCTGGGAAAACGCAGGGATCGCTGCATGCACGCAGTGACATGCCGGTGTCCCGGACATCGCTTCATGGGCGTCGACGTCGTCCGCAACGAACGTCAACCAGATCGCTTCTTCGGCAACGGGCCGGGGATCCCCTGCGGTGTAGGCCACATGGGTCATGGCCGACGTCCCATAGGCCACCAACAGCAGCAGGACGATGAAGTGACGAAGAGCACGCATTGATCGGTCCGCCGGATGTTTTCTGGACAAGGGAGCAACGGTGTCCGGGTCCATGGATTTCGACGATGCCACTAGCAAACCAATGATCACTTCGCTGGCGCGGCCGGTCCCGGGATCGCGGAAGGATTCGGCTGCTCGAACAGGAAGTCCCAGGGAAAGACGAAGGGCTTGCTCGGACGCACGACCTGCTGCGTCGGCGTATCGGCGGGATGGCCGACGCCCCTCTGGACGTCGCGGTACATGTGCCGTTCCCGCTCGCGGTAGGTCTTGGGCATGATGCCGTCGGCGAAAGCTGCCGGCGTCGGAGCCGCCAGGATGGTTGCCGCGCAACCGATCACCATTGCCTTACGGGCTGTTCCAAGAATCTTGACCATGAGTGCGTTCTTTCATCTTCGAGGTTGGAAGAAGGAGCGTGGCGCCCGACCAGCCGTGGCCGGACGCCGCCGGGCATGCGGGTCAGTGCGTGGCGAGCGGAGAGCCATCCGGGACGGGTTCCGGCGAGGTCGTTCGGGCGAGGCGCCCGGGCCGGTGGACCAAGCGGTAGAGCGCTGGGAGCACGAACAGGGTGAGGAGCGTCGATGAAGCTATGCCCCCGATCACCACGGTCGCGAGCGGCCGCTGCACCTCCGATCCAGCCCCTACGTTGAAGGCCATCGGGATGAAGCCGAGGCTCGCGACCAATGCCGTCATGAGGACGGGCCGCAGGCGGGTGAGGGCGCCTTGCTGGATGGCTTCATCGAGGTCGTGCCCTTCCTCCCGGAGCGCCCGGATGAAGGTGATCATCACGACGCCGTTCAGCACGGCGACGCCCGAGAGCGCGATGAAGCCGACGCCCGCCGAGATGGAGAGGGGCATGTCGCGCAAGGCCAGTGCGGCAATGCCTCCGGTCAGTGCCAGCGGTACACCCGAGAACACGACCCCGGCATCCTTCAGCGAGCCGAACAGGCTGAAGAGGAGGCCGAAGATCAGCAGCAGCCCGAGGGGCACCACCAATTGGAGCCGGTTGGAAGCCGAAATGAGCTGCTGGAACGTGCCGCCGTACTCGACCCAGTATCCCGAAGGCAGCACCACCTCGGCCCGCACCCGGTTCTGCACCTCCGTCACGAAGGAGCCGAGGTCGCGGCCACGGACGTTGGCGGTGACGACGACGCGGCGCTTTCCATTCTCCCGGCTGATCTGGTTGGGACCGACCACGGTCTCGATGTCGGCGATCTCCGACAGGGGTACGAAGGAACGCATGGCGTCGCCGTTCTTGGCCGGAACGGGAATGCGGATGCGCCCGAGCTCGTCCGCCCTGGAGCGCTGCTCCTCGGGCAGCCGGACGATGATGTCGAAGCGGCGGTCGCCCTCGAAGATCCGCCCGGCCTTCGCGCCGCCGATGGAGGCGCGGATCACGTCCTGCACGTCCGCGACGTTGAGGCCGTATCGGGCCATGGCCTTGCGGTTCGGCGTGATCTGGAGGACGGGAAGGCCGGTGATCTGCTCGACCTTCGCGTCCTGCGCGCCATCCACGCTCGCGAGGATGCCTTCGATCTCGTTGCCGAGACGAAGGAGCTCGTCGAGGCTGTCTCCGAACACCTTCACGGCGACGTCCGAGCGCACGCCCGAGATCAGTTCGTTGAACCGCATCTGGATGGGCTGGGTGAGCTCGTAATTATTGCCGGGGATCTGCTCGACGGCCTCCTGCATCTCGGCCACGAGGTCGAGCTTGGGCTTGCGTGGGTCGGGCCATTCCTCGCGCGGTTTCAGCATGACGAAGGTGTCGGCCACGCTGGGCGGCATGGGATCGGTGGCGACCTCCGCCGTACCGATCTTGGCGAACACCTGGTCGACCTCCGGGAACTCCTTCAGGCGCTTCTCGATGGCGCTCTGCATCCCGATGGCCTGCTTGAGGCCTGTGCCGGGGACCCTGAGGGCGTGAAGGGCGACGTCGCCCTCGTCGAGGTTCGGGATGAACTCCGATCCGAGGCGCGTCGCGACGTAGCCGGACCAGCCCACGAGGACCAGCGCGATGACCACGGTGAGCCAGCGGGCCTTCAGCGCGACGGAGAGCGCGGGCCGGTAGAGCCAGCGCGCGCCGCGCATCAGGAAGCTGTCCTTCTCGCTGACCTTACCGGTCACGAAGAGGGCGACGGCCGCCGGCACGAAGGTGAGGGAGAGAATGAGGGCCGCGGTGAGTGCGATGACCACCGTGAACGCCATGGGGTGGAACATCTTCCCCTCGACGCCCGTGAGGGCGAAGATGGGCAGGTAGACGATGGTGATGATGAGGACGCCGAACAGGCTGGGCCTGATCACCTCCACCGTGGCGCTCTCGGCGAGCGCAAACCGCTCGTCCCGGGTCAGAAGCCGGCCATGATGGTGCTGGGCTTCCGCGAACCGGCGGAGGCAGTTCTCGACGATGATGACGGCACCGTCGACGATGAGGCCGAAGTCGAGGGCGCCGAGGCTCATGAGGTTGCCCGAGACCTTGCCCTGGACCATCGCCGTGATGGTGAAGAGCATGGCCAGGGGGATCATGGCGGCGGTGATCAGCGCCGCACGCAGGTTCCCGAGCAGCAGGAGCAGGACCACGACGACGAGCAGCGCGCCTTCGGCGAGGTTCTTCTCCACCGTGCCGATGGTGCGCTCCACCAGCGTGGTGCGGTCATAGACGGGCTTGGCGATGACGCCCGGAGGAAGCGAGCGGGCGGCCTCCTGGAGCTTGGCGGCGACCGCATGGGAGACCGTGCGGCTATTCTCCCCGATCAGCATGAAGACGGTGCCGAGCACCACCTCCCGGCCGTTCTGGGTGGCCGCGCCGGTCCTCAGCTCTTCGCCGAGGATCACGTCGGCCACGTCACCGATCCGGATCGGGACGCCGCCGCGCTGCTCCACGACGATGTTCTTCAGGTCGTCGATGCCGGTCGCCTGTCCAGCCACGCGGACGAGCTTCTGCTCGCCGTAGGATTCGATGTAGCCCGCGCCCACGTTGGTGTTGTTGCGCTCCAGGGCGTTGATGATGTCCGTCATGGTCAGGCCGTAGGCCGTGAGCCGCTGGGGCGACGGGGTCACGTGATACTGGCGTTCGTAGCCGCCGATGGTGTTGACCTCGGTGACGCCCGGCACGTTCCGGAGCTGCGGTCGGACCACCCAGTCCTGGAGCGTGCGCAGGTCCTCCGGGCTCCATGCGGCGCCGTCCGGCCTGCGCGCACCCGGCTCGGGTTCGAGCGTGTACATGAAGATCTCGCCGAGGCCGGTGGCGATGGGCCCCAGCGTCGGGTCGACGCCCGACGGCAACTCGCTCCGCACGCTTTGCAGGCGCTCGTTCACGAGTTGCCGCGCGAAGTAGATGTCGGTCCCATCCCTGAAGATGACGGTGACCTGGGACAGGCCGTAGCGTGAGATGGAACGGGTGTATTCGAGGCCCGGCAGTCCGGCCAATGCGGTCTCGATCGGGAAGGTGATGCGCTGCTCCACCTCGAGGGGGGAGAAGCCCTGGGCTTCCGAGTTGATCTGGACCTGGACGTTCGTGATGTCCGGCACCGCGTCGATGGGCAGGCGCTGGAAGCTCCAGACGCCGAGGGCGGCGAAGCCGAGGATGGCCGCCAGCACGAGCCAGCGGTGGCGGATGGACAGATGGATGATGCGCTCGAGCATTCCCGCCTCCTCAATGATCGTGGGACGCGCCGGACTTCTCGACGTCCGCGCGGATGAGGAAGGCGTTGTCGGAGACGTAGACCTCGCCCGGATCGATGCCGCCGAGGACTTCCACCCATTCGGGTGTCCGGCGCCCGAGTTCGAGCATCCGCACCTCGTAGGTCTCGCCGACCTTGGCGTAGACCACGGTGAAGTCGCGGAACCGCTGGAGGGCGCGGGTCCGCACCGCGAGCGGCACCTCGTTGGCCGCCACGGTGACGATGCCCTCGACGATCATGCCCGGCCGCCAGATGCCGTCCGGATTCGGAAGCTCGGCATAGATGGAGGTGGTCTGGGTCGCGAGGTCCGTGCTCGGCAGGAGCATCTGGATCGTCGATCGGGTGGTCTGCCCCGTCAGGCCCTTGATCTCGATGGGCTGGCCGGGCCGCAGGCGTTCCGCGTCGCGGGGGAAGGCGAAGAAGGCCGCCTGGAGCTTCGATGAGTCGGTGATGACGTAGATCGCCTGCGTGGCGACGTCGCCAACATTGGCGTTGCGCTCGGTGATGACGCCCGAGATGGGCGCGGTGATCTGATAGGTGCGCAGCGTGTCGCTGGCCTCGATGCGCAGGAGCACCTCGCCCTGGCGCACGGACTGGCCAATGGTTTTGGTCATCTCGATGATGCGGCCCGGATACCAGGCCCGCACCTCGGCCCGGCCGAGCGGCTGGAGGATCACCCGTCCGGGAAGGTCGATGACCTCGTTGATGACGGCGGGGCCCGCCGGCTCGGCCTTCACGCCGCCTTGCTGGGCGGCGGCGGCGGAGATGGTGGTGCGCCCCTCATAGGAGGCATAGGTCCAGGAATGGCTCTTGCCCTGGTAGGACGCCTCCACCGAGACGTCGAAGGAGTGCGGCTCCTTCACGATGCCGTCGCCGCGCAGGAAGCCCTCGTCCGGCTTGAACTGGAAGGTATCGATGCGGTCGCCGAGGCGCGTCAGCTTCATGGTCAACTGCACCTGGCTCGGGGCCAGCGGCTCGTTGTCCAGGAAGGGGAAGACGTGGAACTCGGGTTCCTGCCCGTCCTCGGCGATGGTGATCTCGATAGACAGGTCGCCCGATCGGAGCAGCCTGCCGCCGTGCGGTCCCTTCTCGTACTCGGGGGCGGCGGCGGGTTTTTCCGCGGCGGAGGCGCGCTTGGTGGTCTCGCCTTCGCCGCAGCCGGCAAGGACGAGCGCGATCATGGCCGGAATAGCCACCAGGTAGGGTCTCATTGGGGTCAGCCCTTGATGTTCAAGCGCGAATGGCGGCCGGTCAGGCGGGCGACCATCGCGTTGTCCTGGTAGAAGGCGCGCAGCGCCTCGATGCGCCGCAGGCGGGCATCGTTGAGGGTCCGCTGCGCGTCGATGAATTCGATGTAGCTGAAGGCGCCACGGTCCATGCCGTCGCGGATGAGCTGGACGGCCTGCTCGGCCTTCGGGATAACTTCCCGCTGGATGCGCCGCGCCTCGGTAGCGCTCGCCACGAGGCGGGACTGGAGGCGGGTCAGCTCGCGCCGCAAGGTCAAGCGGGCGGTCTCGACGTCGAGCTCGGCGGCGCGGCGTTCCGCTTCGGCCTTCTCGATGTTGTCCTTGTTGGTGTCGAAGAGTGGCAGCGGGATCGCGATGCCCGCCACCAAAGCGGTGTCGTTGGTGTCGGCGAAGTGCCGGACGCCCACGCGCACGGCCGGGTCCTGGACCGCCTTGGAGCGTTCGAGACTTACGCGGGAAGCCGCGAGTTGGCGTTCGGCTTCCAACAGGGCGACATCGACGGAAATGGGGTTTCCGTCGTTGGTCGCGGCGGCGTTCTCGAACGCATTGAGGTCGACGGCGTAATCGGCGCCGCCCCGCCAGTACCCGGCGAGGTTGGCGCGGGCGATGCGTGCGGCTGCCCGCGCCTGGTCGACGGCGATCTGCTCAAGGGCAACCTGCGCCTCCGCACGGCTCTGGGTGTAGAGCGGGTCGCGCCCTGCGTCTGCCCGTCGCGAGATCTCGCTCTGGAACTGCTGAGCGATGGAGAGCCTTTCCTCGGCGACGCGCTGCTGCGCCGCCGCGACCAGAACCTCGATCCAGGCCAGTTCCACCTCGCGCATGAGATCGAGCACCTGGACGGCGCTCCGGGCCCGCGTGGTTTCCGCTTCCGAACGGGCGACCCCGGTGCGCGCGGCACGCTTGTCACCGAGTTCGATGGTCTGCTGGAGGTAGAGCGTCGTCTCCGGCTGGTTCAGCGCCTGATAGGGGCCGGAACCCGCGAAGTTCTCGCTCTCCACCCCTATGGACGGATTGAGGTAGCGGCCCGCCTGCCGGACGCCGGCCTCCGCGCCTTCGTAGCGCGCACGGGCGGCCGGAAGGGCGAAACCGGCGGAGACCGCACGCGTGATCGCGTCGTTGAGGGTTACGGGTTTCTGTGTCTTGGCGTGCGCGGGCAACACGCCGCATGCGAGCACCACCACGGCAGCGAATCCCGTTCGCCGCGCGCGAGCGCCCGCACCCGCGAAGGTGCGTCGATCCATGAAGAATGAGCCTTAATCGTCGAATAGCGAGGTCGGGCCGCGGGGACCCGGGCTACGAACGAAGATCAGGCTTTGGGAGGACGTTCGGGGGCGTGCTGGCCGAGACCGCGGCCAAGCGGGCTCTCCGTGGACCACACCGCATCCTCGGCCGCGAAGGCGACGGAGAACGCCGGTGCCGCGGTCAGGACGTAGCCGGGGGTGGGATCACCATGATGATGGTGAGGAGCCGTATGGGCGTCACCCGCATGGGGCTGGCGTTCGCAGGCCTCTACGGAAACCGAGCAATAATGCACGACATCCGCGAGGGTCTCGGAGGAATGGGCGATCTCGAGGGCGTGCTCGAGATCCTCCGCCCCGGAAGCCGCGAACTGGACCGACGACAGGCTCATCACCGCCATGCAGAGCATGACGATGAAACGTCTCAGGCCTGTCATCCGTGAATCGGTCAAGCGGACTTCTCCTCGATCCCGTTTTCTACCTGACCCATCGGCATGACGCAATGCGCCAAGCGGTCGCTTCGTTCGATTCCTCAAGTAATTAAGGGCCAAAGACCCAGTATGGTTACGGCCGAGGCTGCCGCGATTTCAAGGACATGACCGGTCCATGTCCTAAGGCGTTCGGTCCGCGTCATCAGCGGCACCATTCGCGTTCTGACGAGCACTGCCAGTAGCGGAAACGCCGCGACGGTTACGACCATTCCCGCAGCGAACATTCCGGATAAGACGAGTCCCGCCACCAGTAAGCCGTTCGCCACGGCATAGGTCATGATGAAGGTGGTCAACGGGCATGGGACCAGCCCGGTGACGAACGCCAAGGCCGGACCGGAACGTCCATGATCGTGACCATGAGGCTTGAACGCGCGCCAGAGGAGCCAGAGACCCACGAGCGCAATCAAGATGTGGCTGGCGGTTTCCAGGGCGGGAGCCCGCCCGGCGCCGCCGATGGTCCGGCGCAGGATGGCATAGCCGCTCAGCACCAAGAGGACTGCTGAACCCACGTGGGTAACGATCAGCACGAGGCTGGAGCCGAGCGCCCCTCGGAGCCTTCCGTCCCCCGCATAGTAGGACGCAAGCACCGACTTTCCGTGACCTGGGAGCAAGGCGTGCAGCATGCCGAAACCGAAGGCGGCGCCGACCAAGGCTGGAAGCCCCATGACACCGATGCTGGGCAAGCCCTTGAGAGCATCGAGCGCGCCTCCATACAGCCAGTGCTGAAAGTCGAAGATCGTTTCCATCACCGCAGGACGTGCCCGATCGATGTGGCGGTCTGGCGACCATGGATCAGGACCAGCCCAAGGTGAGTGTCGCCACAACGATGTAGCGGCCGACCTTGGCCACAGTCACCAAGAGCAGGAAGATGGGCAGGGGTTCGCGCAAGATACCGGCGACCACGGTCAGCGGGTCGCCGATAACCGGCGCCCAGCTCAGGAGCAAGGACCATTTGCCGTAGCGCCGATACCAGCGCTGCGCGCGGTCGAGAACTCCCTCGCTTACAGGAAACCATCTCTTGTGCCGGAAGGTCTCGATTCCGCGGCCAATGACCCAGTTGACCACCGAGCCAAGCACATTGCCCACGCTTGCGACGGCGATGAGGGGCAAAGGTGAACGGTCGGAGAGCAGCAGGCCGACCAGGACCGCTTCCGACTGGAGTGGAAGGATGGTCGCCGCGCCGAAGGCGACGAGGAAGAGGCCCGCATAGACTGCCAGATCGGTCATGGAGCGCCATCGTGCACCGAAAAGCTATGCCGATCTCGGCCATTCGGGATGGTGACTGTCGATGACGAAGGCGTGGACATGCCGATGCCCGCTTGTGGTTGGCTCGGCGCCTTCAAGATGAGGATGCTCCGCGGGAAGGCGATCATGGACATGCTCGATCTCGTCCGGGTCCGCCACCGGCCACAGCCGGGTCGCGGCGAAGACGGCCACGGCGGCGATCGCTCCGAGGATGGCGAAGGTCGGGGCGACGCCCAGCTTCGCACCGAGCCATCCGGCGATCGGGTAGGTGATCAGCCAGCATACGTGGGACAGGGCGAACTGCGCCGCGAACAGGGACGGCCGGTCCTCCGGCTGCGATGACCGGCGCAGCAGCCGCCCGGAGGGGGTCTGCGTCAGGGAATAACCCAGCCCCAGCACGAACCACAGCGGCAGCAGGAAGCCGTAGCTCGGGATGAAGAAGCCGACGAACAGGCCCAGGACCAGGATGCAGGCGCCCCCGATCATGGCGCGGCGGTCAGAGATGGTGTCGAGGAGGCTCGGCAGCGCCAGTGCCGCGATCATCGAGCCGCCGCCGAACGCCGCAAGCGCAAGGGCCGTGGCGCGCTGGCTGAGCCCGAAGCCTGCCTGCACCATCACCACCGTATTCACGATGACCATGGCGCTGGCGGCGGCAACCGCGAGATTGAAGGCGAGGAGGCCGCGCAGGCGGGGCGTCGCGAGATAGATGCGCAGGCCGCGTGTGGTCCGGTCATAGATGCCGCGCCGTTCCGCCGCCTTCGGACTCGGTAGGGTGACCGAGACCACGAGCGCGGCAGACGCGAGGAAGCCCACCACCGTGCCCGCGAACAAGCTGTGGAAGCTGATGAGCGTCAGGAGCGCGGCGGCGAGCATGGGGCTGACCACGCTCTCCAGATCGTAGGCGAGGCGGGAGAGAGACAAGGCGCGCGTGTACTGCCGCTCGTCGGGCAGGACGTCGGGGATGGTCGCCTGGAAGGTCGGCGTGAAACCCGCCGAAGCGGATTGCAGGACGAAGATCAGGACATAGACCTGCCAGACCTCGGTCACGAACGGCAGCAACAGCGCGACCGCTCCCCGGATCAGGTCGAGGGTGACGAGCATCGCGCGCCGCGGCACCCGCTCGGCAAAGGCGGCGGCGACCGGCGCAACGCCAACGTATGCGATCATCTTGATCGCCAACGCGGTGCCGAGCACCGCACCGGCATTGGGACCTGCGATGTCATAGGCCAGGAGGCCAAGCGCGACCGTGGCGAGGCCCGTCCCCACCAGGGCGATGACCTGGGCAAGGAACAGGTGTCGGTAAGTGCGATTGGCGAGGACCAGCAACATGTCTTTGCGTTCCCGTCGGGATCGGAGTGTGCGGCGGCGGCACTGCGCCGCCCAACTCAATGGTGGTGGCCTTCCGGCTCCTCCATGCGGAACGGCAGGACTTCTTCCTGGCCGTCATTGTCACTGAGCAGGAGCTGGGCGTTGAACTCGTGGGGTTCGTCCGGCGCGACCGTGCTCTGGAAGAGCTTGTGATCCTTTGAGGCCGGAAGCAGTGGCAGGGTTTCCACCAGCCCGCCGGGGCGGTCGATCTTCACCATGGCATCGAGGCCCTGGATGCCCCGGACCAGCGTCAGCCTCATACGCTCTCCCTCCGGCGTGTCGACGATCTGAAGCTCGCCATCGGCGAGGGGCGTCAGTACGCGGAAGGGGGCCGGCGCGTGGTGGTGTCCGCCGCTTGCGGCGGGCATGTCGAAGACCGCGTCGGAATGGTCGAACTGCACGCTCACCGCCTCAAGCGGCGCGATGTGGGCGTGAAGTTCGCTTTCGAGCCGGGCCGAGATGGCGTTGGCATCGGCGACGGTCAGCGTCTTGTCCACCGCGATGGTCACTTCGGCGCGCAGCTTGTGGCCGAGCCAGCGGGCCTTGGCATCCACCACGCCCCGCACACCCGGAACATGTTCGGCGGCATGCCGGATTTCATCCGTCACCGCCGGCTCGATGCCGTCGAGGCTGCGGGTGATCACGGCGCGGGCCGACTGCCAGACGATGCCGAAGATGGCGATGGTGATCAGGAGGCCGATGATCGGATCGGCCAGGGGGAAGCCCATCCAGACGCCGAAGGCGCCGAGCACCACCGCGAGGCTCGTCAGGCCGTCGGTGCGCGCATGGTAGCCGTCCGCGATCAGGGCGGCGCTGTTCATCTCCCTACCCACCTTGATCCGGAAGATGGCGACCGCCTCGTTGCCGATGAAGCCGATGACACCCGCGATGGCAACCCAGAGAAGCTGCGTGATGGGCTCGGGGTGCATCAGGCGGTCGATGGACTCCCACGCCGCGACGATGGCGCTGAAGAGGACGATGAGGATGATCGCCATGCCGGCGAGGTCCTCCACCCGCCCGAGGCCGTAATTGAAGGTCGCGGTCGGCTTCCGGCGCACGAGCACGAAGGCGATCCACAGCGGGATCGCGGTCGTCGCGTCGGCGACGTTATGGATCATGTCGGCGGCTAGCGCCACGCTGCCCGATATGACCACGACGATCAGTTGCAGGACGGCGGTGATCGCCAGGATCACGAAGGACCACTTGATGGCCCAGACGCCGCGCTCCGACGAGGAAAGGCTGGGATCGATCACGCCGTGGGTGTGGCCATGGCCTCCCGCCTCATCGTCATGATCGTGTCCGTGCCCAAGCGTAATGTCCCGGCCGCCGAAGCCCAGCCAGTCCTTGATCGCGGTCCACATGGGGTCCTCACAGGTACTTGGTGATTTCCTTGAACTCGTCGATGGCGCGGCGCTGGTCGCGCCCCAAATTTCCGACGGCGTCCTCGAGGCAATGGTCGAGGTGGTCTTGGATCAGGGTCTTCTTGGCCTGGCAGATCGCCTTCTCCACGGCGTGGAGCTGCTGCGCGACGTCGAGGCATGGGCGTCCCGCTTCGATCATCTCGACGATGCTCCGGAGATGCCCTTCGGCGCGCTTCAGCCGCTTGACGATGTCCGGGTGCGTGGTGTGGCGATGGGTCTCTTCGGTCATGCCTTGTACCTATCCCCCTGGAGGGGATACTGCAAGGGCGATGTCGGGGCTGATTCCCCAGCGGCAACCATCCATTAAGACTGAGCCGGATAACCGTCAGGCATGAAGTCCCGGGCGCTCATGGCAGGCTTGCGCATCATCATCGCGATCGCGGTGGTGCTCGGCATTGCGTTGCCTCCTGCCGGACAGTCCCCGTCGCATGATCCCGCGTCGGCGGCCGTGGCCGAGGCCGTCCGCCATGCGGAACTCGCCGCCCAGATCGAGGCGCACGGCCACGCGCACGATGATGGCGTGGGCGAGGAGCAGAAGCCGGGACATTCCCACGGCCATAATCCGGGCGACCATTCCCATGAGACGCCCAATGTGCCTCCGGGCGGCATGATCATCGCGTGTTCCGTGGTGAGGGATTGGACCGCAACGCGCGTGTCCGTCCAGCTTCCGGGTGAGCAATCCCGGCTCGACCGCCCCCCGCGCCAGATCTCCGTCGCATGATCGCGGCCGCCTCGGCGGCCATTCCCAACGACGAGATCGGAGTTCCCATGAGAGGACCCATGTCCATGGGCCCGCCAGGCGTATTCGTGCGCTGGCGATCGGCCTTTCCGTTCCTGCTTGCCTTGTTGGCCTTCCCATTCCTTTGTGGCGGCGCCTTTGCCCATGCCGTGGCCGAAGGTGACAAAGGCTATATCCAGGAGATCACGGGCATCAACCTGATGCCGTTCATCTATCTCGGGGCCAAGCACATGGTCACGGGATACGACCACATCCTGTTCCTGTTCGGCGTGATCTTCTTTCTCTATCGGATGAAGCACATCGGCATCTATGTCAGTCTGTTCGCCATCGGCCATTCGACGACCATGCTGCTCGGCGTCTATTTCAACGTCGGGATCAACAGCTACATCATCGATGCCATCATCGGCCTCTCGGTGGTCTACAAGGCGCTCGACAACATGGGCGCCTACCAAAGGTGGTTCGGATTCCAGCCGGACACCAAGCTCGCCACCCTGATCTTCGGCTTCTTCCACGGCTTCGGCCTGTCGACGAAGATCATCGAATACAACATCTCGCCCGACGGCCTCGTCCCCAACCTCCTCGCCTTCAATGTCGGCGTGGAGATCGGGCAACTCCTGGCGCTGGGCGCCATCCTCATCGTCATGGGCTTCTGGCGGAAGACCCCAAGCTTCTTCCGTCACGCCTACACCGCCAACGT
The DNA here is from genome assembly GCA_002257205.1 of Rhizobiales bacterium 24-66-13. Taxonomy (GTDB): domain Bacteria; phylum Pseudomonadota; class Alphaproteobacteria; order Rhizobiales; family Xanthobacteraceae; genus NCEH01. The sequence goes on from NCHM01000002.1 coordinate 46,991, forward strand.
CCTCATGATGACCGCCGGGTTCGTGCTGATCGGCTACCAGATCACCGGCTGGTTCGTTTCCTGAACGCGAAGAAGGAACTTGAATCCATGTACAACACCGACATGCCCAGCCGCGCCGAGCTTCCCACGTCCGGGCAGCTCGTGCGCTCCACCATCATCGCCGTTGTCGCTGCGGCGGCGATCCTGGTGACCATCGTTCTCCCGGCTGAATACGCCATCGATCCCACGGGCATTGGCCGGGCCCTCGGCCTCACCGAGATGGGCGAGATCAAATCCCAGCTCGCCGCGGAAGCCGAGCAGGACAGGCGCAAGGACCAGCAGGGCGCCATCTCCCCCGCCGCTCCGGGGCCGCGCTCCAGCCTGATGGGACAGATCTTCGCGGAGCTTCTCATCGGCTCAGCGAATGCCCAAACTGCACCGGCGCCCCGCACGGACGAGGTGACCATCGTGTTGAAGCCGGGACAAGGCGCCGAAGTGAAGCTCGCCATGGTGAAAGGCGCGAAGGCGGACTTCTCCTGGACCGTCACGGGTGGGGTGGTGAACTTCGATCTCCACGGCGACGGCGGTGGTCAGGAGACGAGCTACGAAAAGGGTCGTGGAGCGTCCTCGGACCAAGGCACGGTCACGGCGGCGTTCGACGGGAACCATGGTTGGTTCTGGCGGAACCGGGGGACAGGTGACGTCACGGTCACCCTGAGGACGAACGGCAGCTATGCTGACATCAAGCGGATGATCTGACGATGGTAGCGCATTGGCCGCCGAATTTGGCGGCCAATGCTGATCATCGAGAACTGCTGCGCAGAGGTGGGGCGCCGCTTAACAGTGCTGCTCTGCTGAGCGTCGCCGAGTTTTTGGCGTAGGGTCGCAAGTTCGGTAACTTCTACCTTCTAAAAAAACCCGCGACCATCGTCATCCGGCGATGTTGCTGAAGCCTATCATCTCCACCAACCCCAAATCCGCGTGGTGTTGGATCCGATCCGCTCGGCGGTGTTTTCCATTCGTTGGATACCGCGCCTCGTCGCGCGCTATGTGATGCCGGATCACCTCCGCCTGATGCAGGATGAGCGAATTCGGTCTCCCCTGACGCTTTTCAGGGAACTGCTTTTGGATGATCTGGTGCCGGCGCACGCGTATAAGCCGCCTGTCTAAAGCGCCGGAAGCGAGGGGGGCGATGGCATATAGCTTTGTTCACGCGGCGGATGTCCATCTGGACTCGCCTCTTCGCTCGCTCGCGCTGCGGGATGCCAACCTCGCTGAGTTGATCAGCACCGCGACGCGGCGTGCCTTCGTACGCATCATCGACCTTTGCCTTGAGGAGCAGGTCGACGCGCTTCTCCTCGCCGGCGATCTCTACGACGGCGATCAAACCTCCATGAAAACCGCCAGGTTTCTGGCGGAACAGCTCCGGCGTCTGCATGAGGCCGGCATCCGGGTCTTCATCATTCGCGGCAATCACGATGCGATGTCGAGGATCACGAAGGAGCTGGTTCTGCCCGATACGGTGAAGGTGTTCGGGGGCAGGGCGGATGCGATCGAGGTCGAGCGGAAGCCGGGAAGCGTGCCCGTCGTGATTCACGGCCTCAGCTTCGCCCAACCCCATGCACCGGAGAGCCTCCTCAGCAGATACAAGCCGCGCACGGACGGCGCCATCAACATCGGCCTTCTCCATACCAGCCTCGCCGGCGCGCCGGGCCACGACCTTTATTCGCCCTGCAGCATCGGCGATCTCGCGGGCACTGGCTTCAGATACTGGGCGCTCGGCCATGTGCACAGGCGGTCGGTTGTCGAAGGGGACTGCACTATCGTGATGCCGGGCATGCCGCAGGGGCGCGATATCAACGAGGCCGGCGCGAAATCCGTCACTCTCGTCACCATTGGTGACGATGGCTCGGTGCATCTCGACGAGCGGGACACCAGCATCGCGCAGTTCGAGCGCGTCTCAATCGACGCGACGGGGCTGGATGACTGGCGGGATCTCGTATCGGTCGTCACCCGTGGACTGGAACAGACGCGGGATGCCGTCCGCTCGGAGCACCTCGTCACCCGCCTGCAGGTGAGCGGGGCAACGCCGTTGGCGTGGCGCATCCGGCGCGACGCGGATCTGCTTAAGGCCGAGGCCGACGAACGGGCCTCCATCGTCGGCTCGTGCTGGGTGGAGAAGCTGGAGATTTCCTGCCGCCTGCCCGGACAGGTCGCCGAAGCATCGGGCGATCCCGTCTCCGAGCTTCATCATCTGATCGAAAGAGACGTCCTGGATTCCGACGCCTTCCGGGCGGACCTCGCCGCCATCGCGGACGAGCTGAAAGGCCAGTTGCCGCAGGAATGCCGCGACATTCTCGGTGCTGACGAGGCCGCCGCTCGGGAGGTGCTCGCGCGATTGGCGCGAGCCGGCGCCGATGATGTCGTCGCGCGCCTTCAGGCGGCCGAAGGAGGCGCCTGACATGCGCCTGCGCCGCCTCGATCTCATCCGCTACGGAAAGTTCACCGATCGCGTCATCGACTTCGGCCAACGGCTCGCAGGACAGCCGGACCTGCATGTCATCTACGGTCCGAACGAGGCCGGCAAATCGACGGCTTTCGCGGCGTTCCTCGACCTGCTGTTCGGGATCGGCCCGCAAAGCCCTTACGATTTTCTCCATCCTTATTCGACCATGCGGGTTGGCGGGGCTCTGGAGGTCGCCGGAGAGACCCATGAATTCGCGCGCATCAAGCGACAGCAGAATAGCCTGCTGGACATGGAGGGCCGTCCGATCCCCGAAACCGCGATCCGCGGCGAGTTGGGCGGTATCGAGCGCGACGCCTACCGCATGATGTTCTCGCTCGATGACGAGACGCTTGAAAAGGGCGGCGAGAGCATCCTGGCGAGCAAGGGCGATCTCGGGCAGCTGCTGTTTTCCGCCAGCGCGGGCCTTGCCCATCTCAGTCACAAGCTGGTCGAGTTGAGAGGCGAAGCGGACGGCTTCTACAAATACCGGGCGCGCAGCGGCAAGCTTGCGGACTTCAAAGCCCGCCTGGTGGACCTGAAGACCGAGCGGGAGCAGTTCGACACCCTGGCATCGGAGCATGCGCGCCTCGTGGAAACGCGCGATCGCGCCCGGGCCCAGTATGACGAGGCCATTGCCGGGCGCGCCGGCCTCCAGGCGCGCATGGATGAAATCCAGCGCCATCTCGGCGTGCTGCCCCGGCTCGCAGCGCTGCGCAGCCTGCGTGAACGCCTGGAGCCGCTCGCCGGGGTGCCCGACGCGCCGCCGGAGTGGGCGCAGGAGCTGCCCGCGCTCCGGAAGGCGGAGATCGAGCTTGGCGTCCAGGCGAGGAGTCGCCGCGAAGACGTGGCGCGGCTCGCCGACGAGGTCGAAGCCATCGTGGTTGACGAGGCGGCGCTACAGCTCACTGAGCGGGTAGAGCGGCTGGCCGAGCTGCGGGCGCGCCACGTCACCGCAGAGAAGGATATTCCCGAAAGACGGCTGGAGGTGCGGCAGCTCGGCCTCGTCATCTCGGGGATCCTGCAGCGCATCGAGCGGGAAGGGGAGGCGGATCCTGCGCGTCTTGTCCTGACGGCGGCCACCGTCGGGCGGCTGCGTGACCTCATCGAAGCGCGCTCGGGCATTGACGCTGCCATCCGCAATGCTGCGAGAGAGCTTGCGGATGCGCGCTCCCGTCTCGCTGAGACCGCGGCGAAATTGCCGGCGGCGGAGCCCGGGGCCGCTCCAGAGCGCGACCACGCGATGGCGGAACTGGCGACCACCGTGGCGGCGCTGCGGTCCTCTGACCACGCGGCGCGCGGCCGCCTGGCCGAGGGATCCCGCAGCGCTGCGCGCGAGACACTGGACGACCGCCTCCGCGCGCTTCGGCCCTGGCAGGGGACGGCCGATGACCTTGCCGGCATGTGTTGCCCTGGTCCGGATGCGGTGCGGCACTGGAAGGTTGCGCGGACCGAGGCCGAGACCGTGCTGGCGCGGCATGGGAACGACGTCGAGCGGCTGACGACGCAGGTTCGGCACCTGGAAGCGGAGCGCGCGAGCTACGCTTTGGTCGCCGGGGTGCTCACCGATCGGGAGGCCGCCGACATCCGCGCTTCGCGCGAGCAGGCATGGGCCGCGCACCGGCGTGATCTCGATACGGCGTCGGCGGATGCCTTCGAGGCTGCGCTGCGCCGCGACGACATGGTCGGCGCCGGGCGGTTCTCGCACATGTCCGAGCTTGCCAAGCTGCATCAGAGCGGCCGGGCGCTCGCGGTCGCACAGGCCGACCTCGACCGTGCCGCCGAGCTGAAGGACGGCGCCGCCGGGGCATTGAGCGGCCTGGACACGCAGGTTGAGGCGGCGGTCCGCTTCATGTGGCCTTCTCTCGCCGCCTCGCTCACCTTGGTCGAGCTTGAGGCGTGGCTCGGGCGCCGCGACAAGGCGCTGGAAGCGCGCGAGGCGGCCCGCAGCGCCGACCGTGATCTTCGGGCGGCGCAGACGGATGCCGCAGCAGCGCAGGACCGCATGCGCGTCGCGCTCGACCGGGCGGGCGTTCCCCACGAGGCAGATGGAGGCTTCGACGCCCTTCTCGCGACCGCGCAGGCAGCGCTTGACCGCGAGGCCGAGGTTCAGCGCCTTCGGGCGGAGCTGAGGGAGAGGGAACGCGACGTCGCGGCGCGCGAGGGCGCGGCAAGGCAGGCGCAGGCCGATGAAGACGTCTGGGCTGAAGCATGGGCCGGCGCCTGTGATGGCTGTTGGCTTGGCGACATGGCGGGCGTGCCGGCCGTGGGTGTCGTGCGTGAAATTCTCGCAGCGATCGCCGATCTTGGACCTACGATCGAGAAGCAGGCGGGCTTCATCGACCGCATCGGGAAGATGGAGAAGGACCAGGCCGCGTTTCGGGATGAAGTCACCAGCCTCGCGGATGGGGTGGGAATTCCAGCCGAGGGGATGCCGCTCCTCGATGCCGCGCAGCGGATCGCGGAGAAGGTCCGGCAGGCGGGAGCCGAGCGTGGGCGCCAGGCGGACCTTGCCGGAAAGCTGGCGGAGGCGGAGGGGCACCAGCGAGCCCTGGCGGACGCTGTCTCCGTCCACGAGGTTCAGAAAAGCCGGATGACCACGTTGTTCTCGGTCGCATCACTGGACGAGGTCGCGGCGCGGCTCGCGGATATTGAGCAGCGGCGGCAGCTCCGGGCAGCCGCTGACGAGGCCGGGCAGGAGATTCTCGATGCCATACGGGCCTCCAGCCTCGCCGATGCCGAGGCTGCGCTCGACGGGTTGGACAGGGCGGCTCTCGATGCCGAGCTGATCGAGCTGAAAGCCCGGTTCGAGGATCAAGACCAGCGGTGCCAGGAGCTTTTCGCCGCCCGGTCGGCGGCGGCCGACAAGGTCGAGGCGATTGGCGGCGACGCGAAGGTCGCCGAGATCGAGGAGCGCCGGCGAACGACCCTGCTGGAGATCGAGGACGGCGCGATGCGCTATTTTCAACTCCGCGCCGGCATCGTCGCGACGGAGCGTGCACTCGCCAGTTATCGTGAGCATCACCGCAGCTCGATGATGCAGCGGGCGTCCGCAGCCTTCAGCACCATCAGTCGCGGTGCCTATCGGGGCCTTGCCGCTCAGCCGGGAAAGGATGGCGAGACGCTCATCGCACTCTCCTCGGCCGGCGGATCAAAGGCTGCCGATGAACTCTCGAAAGGAACACGCTTCCAGCTCTACCTGGCCCTCAGGGTGGCCGGCTATCAGGAGTTCGTGCGGAGCCGCAGCACGGTGCCGTTCGTTGCGGACGACATCATGGAGACCTTCGATGATTTCCGGGCAGAGGAGGCATTTCGCCTGTTTCACGCATCACCAACATCTGTGTGAGATCGTCAAAAAGATCTGCCCCAGCGTGCGCCTGCACAGGCTCGACGCGCCCGCGCTGGAATCCGCGCGCGCTTGAGCTTTCTCACCTCAATTCACCTCGTCTGCCGATGGCTTCTAACCCTAATGGTGCCAATGTTGGAGGGGGCTTCATGCAGATCGTCGGTTCTATTTCCCTCCATCTCCGAAATTGGTCTCCCAAGTCGGGCTCAAAGCGGGCTCCTGACCGATTCTGTTGAAGTCGGCATTGCTGCGAGCGTGAAGTCCTGATTCAGTCTCCTCAGATGGAGGACGACGCGATGATGGGCAAGCGGCAGGTGGCGCAGGAGGAGTTGTTTTACGAGTTCAGCCTGGAGCGCCACGTCCCAGCCGATCATTGGGTGCGCGGCATTGATCGGTTCATTGACCTCTCGGAGAGCCTCGATCAGCCAAATCCGCGATCCGGCAGCCACGCTCAGGGGCCGACTTTTTCAACGACATCGACCCAGAGCCGACGTTCGAGCTGCGCAGTTAGGCGACGTGTCTATCCTAAGGTCATGTCGCTTCTACTCCAAACCGGTACTTGCGCCGCCTGAGGTCGAAGGCCATCTCCCCGCCTTCCATGATGTCTGTGATTGCGCGCTTGACGGAAGGGGTTTCGATCGCCCCGTCTGTCTTTAATCCGATGCGAGGACTCTCCGCGTCCGGCCGCGGGTCTACCCGACCGCCCTCCAGCGTGATCACTTTATCAGCGTCGCCGTTCACAACAATGTTCGGATTGTGAGTGGCGAACACGAGCTGACGGTTGCTTTTCGACGAGCGGATTAGCTCCACAATCTTCATGACAACGTTGTTATCTAGATCGTCTTCGGGCTGATCGATGATCAAAGTACCGGCCGATTGACGCAAGAGGAGTTCAAGCAAGGCGGAGGCCTGCTGTCCTTCCGAAGCCTTCTCAAAAGCCAGATCCTTACCATTCGAATCCACGTAGGTCAGAATGATATGGTCGCGTGGCACCGCCGATAGAACCGCGCCGACTGTGACGTCCGACAGCAGGCTGTAGACGCGTGTGGCGGCGAAGGATGTCAGTTGCCCTCCTCCAAAGAACAATCCCTTGATACGGGCGAGGAGCGCATCTCCGGGCTCGGCTGGCGCCCCAGCCATTGACTTCGCCTCGTACAGCTGAAGGATCTGACTGGAGATCGAGGCCCAAGCTCCTGGATCGCTCTTGAGCGCCACCTTGATCCAGTCACCGACCCGCTCGCGGGAGTCTGAAACCCGGCTTCCCTCCAGAAGCGCCACAATTGCATCCGCATACTCGGTCGGAAGTGGATCGGTCTTCATCCTTGCTTTGAGGGTTTGGCTGGAGTGGTCCGCGACCTTGGCAGCGGCATCTTTGAGAACTTGGCGGCGGCGACCCAGGTGCTCCTTCAGTCGCTCGGTTGCGGTGACCAAAGCTTCGACTGCATGAATGGCCTCTTCGGCCGCCTTTGTCGCAACCTGCTCCTCGTGCCTCGCCGCCTGGAGAGCTTCGGTCAGCTTGGCGTTCTCGTCGATGATCGCTCGATGCGCTTGCTGCTCAAGGCGGGCTTCCGCGTAGATTTCCCTGAAGGCCAATTCTTCGTGTCCAAAGGCGACTTTAGCGACGTTCTTGAGGCGGTCTAACTCCTGGAGTGCTCCGATCGCATCCTGAATACGCTGCTGAATGACGATCGCTGCCTTGCCGGCATCGTTTTTCAGTTGGGCAATAATAGATAGATCAGTGTCCCTCGGCGCCTGCCCGATTCACCGAGTAGCCTCGGCGAGAGGGTCGTCAATTCGGCGACCGCTGAACTGATATCAGCCTCGAGGTCTCGGATATAAGCGGCACCCTGGGCAAAGCTTGGCGCTTTGGCGATGATCTCGCGAGCCGCGGCGCTGACACCTTCGGCTCTCAGACGCTCGGCCACCAGCGACGCCCTGGTTTGCGTCTCGGTGGCGAAAGCCGCTTTACGCTGAGCGTCCAACCGAGCCTGCCAGTAGGCGGCAAGTTGTTGCAAAGCCAGCGTGACCGACCTCTTGGCAGACTGGATGTCCTCGTCGATCCTGCGCCGCTGCTCGACCTCCTCAGCCGCTGCGATACCTGTGATCTGGTCGGCCGCGCGCTTCGGGTCCGTCATGGTCGACGACAGTCCCTTCTGATCGAATGCCCGCCCAGGAAATCTCCGTTGGGCATCGCTGAGGGGAACCGTAGTCACGTTACCCGCAGCGTCGCGCACAGAAATGGTTTCTCTGTTTGCGTAGTCCCGCCGCCAAGTCTCAGAGATGCCTTCTCGCTCAAGCGCGATCTCGACATAACCGCCGTCTTTTAGTGTTTCTTCGATCAAATTAACGGTACGGTCTTTCAGTCGGGATTCGCCGCCCGGCATGTCAGTTGCGGTGCGTCCGAGCCCAAAGCGCAGGTATTCGAGAAGCGCGCTCTTCCCCGAGCCGCGCCCCCCGATGATGGCGTTGAACCCCGGATTGAAGCGAACGCTGGCTGGATCATTGCCGAACAATGTGGATTGGACCGTCAGGGTGACCAGCCGCTCGTCTGGCTCCTTGGGGGCGGCAAACGCGATCCGCGCTTCATCCGCAAGAAGCGCCTGTCGAATGCCCTCAATGGTGGGCTCGCCGAGCTTTATCCAGCAGTCGTGAGCACCGAGCCGGGCCCAATCTTCGCGTCGATTGTCGCCGGTCGGAATAAGGGCGCGGCGACGGCTACCCCAATCTGGGATCTCTCCGCGGATCTTCTGCTTTGTTGGTTCATCCAGCTGAGCAATCGGGACTTCGACATAAACGCCGTCGCAACCGAGGGCAGCGAATCGATGGTGATGTCCGACTTCGTTTAGGCTCTTGTGAGAAGTGTCTTGGTTTCCGAAATGCGGGAAAAGGATGCAATGCTCTCGAAGGTGCTCGTCGTCTAAAATCGCTTGGTAAAGCTCGGCTACGGTTCTTCCGATCGGTTGGGTAACGCATGTTTTCTCATCCTCTCGACCGGCAGGCATTGCGTTGGTCAGGAGGCCGAGGACTTTATTCTGGAAGTCGACACCGCAGCTTGGGTCAAAAATAATCAGGCATTGCGCGTTGTCTCTGCAGGTGACTTCAATTCCGGGATAAAAAACGAAGTCGTCATCACCGTTCGCGGCGACCCTGACGTAATCGGCCAGGCAGATGTCATGATGGTCAGTGATGGACGCTATACTCAGACCTCTGTCTTTGCACGCCGCGATGAACTCAACCGCCCAAGCGCTACGCGCCTGTTCTTTCACCTGGTCGCCACCCGGAAGAGTGGCTGTGCCTTGCCATCCGCGATCTCGAGGTGAATGACACTGTAGGTCAGCCTTATGCCACACGGCTCCCGGGTGCATCCCCTTCGGATAGGCCACAGTGTTCTCCCCACCCTAAACCAGCGCCAGTTTGCATAAGGAAGTTAACCGCACGCAAGCGCATGTTCGCGCTTAAGCTGTGGAGCCGAACGGAAAGCTAGAAAAGGCGCTCTTCCAAGCGGTGCAGAAACGTCCGCTTGTGGCGGATGTCGTTGAAAAAGTCGGCGCTGGAGGCGCGGTGACATGGGCGTTCGTGTCGGGTGATCTCGTAGAACAGCGCCTCCTGCATCACCATCCGCGCTCGGCCATCATCTGCCTGCAATCTCATCACAAGGGGGGCTGAATCAGGACTTCACGCCCACAGCAACGCAGACTTTTTCAACGGAATCGGCGCACAGCGGACCATCTCTTAGTATGCCGCAGGTTCGAGTCTCTCCACCTTCAAAGTTCGGATCCAGAAAGCTCGTCGATTCACGCGTATGGCACATGTCAATCGCTGGCGCCCATCACCGATGTCCTCCGCGATCGGTCGATCTCGCCCAGGCGCCGGACGGGGTGATGCGCCGACGGTCGAGGCCGCACCGGGAGGATATGGCCACTGGCCTGTAGGCGCCCTGGTGGAGCACCACGCGGCTGGTCTCCGTCGCATGGCCTCCCACCTAATAGGTGATCTGTCCCAACAGGCCGTAGCCGGGAAAGACATTGCCCACCCCCACATTCTCGACCGGCAAGGCATACTCGTCCCGTCCCGCCAACCTCGGGTGTGGATCGGGCAGCCGGAGCAGGAGGTCGTAGGTGCCGCGGCCCGGAAGCCGCGCCCTGCCGGTCAGCAGCAGCGGCGCGGCGCCGTCCGGAGGAAGCCGGGTGAGGTCGCCATCCAACGTGCCGATCTGGAACGGGGCGCTGTCCGACGTCTTTCGCGCATAGAGCAGGATCGGGCGGTTGCGCGCGAAGCGGCTCATGCCGAAGTTCCGCAGGCTCACGCGGACGGTCAGCCCAAGACCCGGCGCCATGCCGGCCGGGGAGAAGGACGCGCTGTCCAGGGCGAGATGCGGGCCGATGGCGCGCATGATGCCTGCATAGCAGGGCGGCTTGCTGTCATACCACCCCTTCAGGACACTGGAGACGCTCTGGATGTTCTGGCTCGAGAGCGAATAGCGCCGGGCGTAGCGGAGGAATGGCCGGCAACCTTGTCGCGGGGGATAGGGTTGAGCGAACTCGCCCGTGGTGGTCAGCGCCGCGCCGGCGGCCTGGGCGGCGGCCCGAAGCTTGCCGGGGGGATAGCCCTCCTTCCTCGTGAAGGTGCCGAGGTCGTCGCGGCTCGAGGCAAAGGCATCGTTATGGATGCCGAGGCGGAGCGCCCTGTAGTTCGGGGGCGCGCTGCCCTTGTGCTTGGCATAGTCGAGCAGGACATAAGGATAGCGCACCTCCAGATTAAGCCGGGACTGGAACGTGCTCCGGAGCTGGTCGAGGAAGATGTTGTGGGCGTCCGGCGTCGCGTTCTCACTGCAGGAAGAATTGTGCCATTCGCCCCAATAGCCGATGAAGCCGGCCTCCAGCGCGTAGATCACGTCCGCATTCTCCAGCACCACGGTAGAGACTGCCTGCATGTCGGTCAGGATGTCAGAGATAAAGCGGTCGGGCGGCACGTTGGTGACGCCGCAGGTGCTGTCGCCAGCGTCGTAATGGCTGGTCTCCGGGCCGAAATTATAGATGAAGCGAAGGATGACCTTCAGGCCCGTTTCCCGCACCAGGGCCAGCTTGTCTTTCAACTGTTCCGGGATGCTCCAGGTCGCGCCGCTGGCGCCCAGCGTGCCGTAATTCGGGCAGTTATTCGCGGGCGAGGGGCTGCTGCTCAGGCAGATATAGGCGTGCACGATGCCGAGCCGCGGCAGCACGGGCGCGCCGCCGCCGGGGAAGACCGGCTGTTTGGTGCTGCCGTCGCGTAGTGCCTGGAGGCGCTCCTTGGTGATGCTGAGCAGGTCCACATGAACCCACGGACCGCCCTCGGGGGTCGGATAATAGTTCGCGGCATCGAAGCGGTAGCGGCATTGCCGCGCGCCCGAGGGACCGCCGCCGGGACCGGGGCATGTGATGGCCTGTGCCTCGGCTGGGGACCCGAGAAGCGGGGCGATTGCGAAGCAGGCGAGGCCGGAGAGGAGGAGGCCGGAGAGGGCGGAGAGAAGGCGCTGGCACACCATGGTGTTTCCATTGTCATCGGTGGTCGCTATCCTACGTCTTGGCGCACCGGCGCCAGGGCGAAATCGCGCAGTCCTGATGTTCGTCCCGGCGGAGCGGCCCGTCTCCACACAGGGATAAAACGCTCTAGATGTCCGCACTACACAGCCACTCCGAAAGCGCCACCCCAGGCAGGCTTATGACCTTCGGGTTTCGCCCCCATGCTGCCAGAACTTCCACCACAGTTCATTGAGGTCCGCATACGGGTCATCTGGCGAGCGCGCGAACTGTTCCCATGGCTTGTCAAAAATGTAATGGATGTTCTTTATGGCCTTCAAAGACCACATGTTGCTATGGGATTTCGATAACGTCTTTAGGGCATTATAGATATAAGGCAGAATAATCCAATTATTGGAGAAGTGGGCGTTTATCAAATCCTGGTCTGAAAATGGGGCGGAAGCGCCATCGGGAAGTGCATTCAGCCGTGCAGCGATGGCATCAAAGACCAAAGGGTTAGGCTCGAACACAAACAGCCCAGCATTCAAATAGTCCCTTGGCGAGGCCAACAGGAGCTCGCGCGCGGTTTCATTAAATGTGTAGGGGCAATTCTCCGGAATCCAATGCGCCGGATATGTCGGGTTATGGTCGGGATTGCAAAGGCAAGCACGGCACGCCGCAATTCCCCCAGCCGGTAACTGCAAGTCGAACAGCTCGTCCATACTGCGGAGCACGAGCATATCCCCATCGAGAAACACCGCTCGGTCAACCTCCTTTAACTCCCAGGCGCGAAGCTTCGTCCATGTGTGGGCAAACCGCGGGGACGCGTAGTCCAGCTGGCGCTCGGCCGGGGGCAGAAGAGGATTTACGTCCCGGAGAATGCATCCCTCCGATGCCAGCGCATCACGCGCCTCGTCATCAAGACTCTCCGTCACCATAACAAGAAGGGGATAGGTGCTACTTACGGCGCTCAGGGACCGTTGCAGGGCAAGCGTTCCAGGCAGATAGCTTCGGTGGGAAAGCAGTGTGACCCAAGTTTTCATTGTCGTGTCTCTGCTGGAGCATTTGGGTCGCGATATAGCACCCAAGTGTCGTCATCAACCGCACCCGTGAGCCTCGCTACTGACTCCGCAAGGGAAGGCGGCGCGGTCACGAAGCCAAGACAAAGCGGTTCGACGACGGGAGCTGGCCCCCATAGCTCGGCGGGCATGTCATCCCCAAGACATGTGTCGTTCGATTCTCGCCAAATAAACCTGCTGCGGTTCAGGAACGCCTCGCAGGAGACAGCGCGAGCTGCACCGATAGCAGATTATTGGACCCTGGCAGATTCTCCACGCGTGACCGTCCCCTCTTGGTCTTGAGCCTGGCGTCCCTTCCAAACGCTCAGGATCGTTCAGGCCTGTAATTACCCGCGGCGGTTTTGCAGCGGCGTCTCTGTCAGAACGAGCTGCGGCGACCGGCCCTTTGTCCATCCATCGGCGCCGGCGGCTACAGGAGGGGAGGATCTCGCGAGGTCCTCGCGGGATCTGCGCGTATCGGCGGTGTCCGTGCCCAGCCGGCGGTCACGATCCTGGATCATGTTCTGGCTGAGTTGGCCGTCTGTGGTGAACCCCATCATCAGTTGGGGGATGCCGATCGGGAGCTTGCTGTCGCGGTCGACCTGCCACGTGTGCCAGGTCTTGCCGTACGTGTTCACGAGCATCGCAATGGCCGTGTGCTCCACGGGACCTGGGATACCCGGCATCACAAGCTCGCCGGAAGTCGTCTCGTGACGATGGCTGTGCCAGAGGCGTTTCTCCTCGGCGGGGAGCGTGTTGAAGATGCGCTCGGAGACAATGTACTCAATGCCGATGAGCCGGGCGCCCCCCTTGTTGTCATCGTAGATCACGCACTGGAAGAAATCCTCGTTCACATGTGAACAGTAGTGATGCGCCTCAATCTGCCGTCCCATATCGTCGGCATAGAAATGAAACCCGTTCAGGTACATGTTGATGGTGTCGATGGGGCCTTTGCTCTGAAGCATGTCAGCGCCCATTCCGAGCACCGTGCTCTTGGTTGATCTCTCTTCCCCCGTTATCGGCTGCGCCCGCGCTTTTCCGCATGCGCAGGCCATGCTGGTTGCAAGACCGCCGAAAAGCCCCATGACCCCGCGGCGGTTGAAAGTGAATCGCGTCCCGGTCATCTGCACGCTCCTGGGCCCCCCAGGTGATCGACGTTCGCACAGGGGGACGATGTCCGTACCAACCTAAGTTAGGTCTTCACGGAAGCCAGCCGCGGCCTCTTTCACTCGCGGTCGTGAGCGCGCATGCTCGCTCCGTCCTTGCGGACGGCGCCCCAGAGGGTCCGATGCCAAGCTTGGAATACGGTGGCAGCCCTCTCTATGGCGGACCGGCACATCGTGTAGGGACGAGCGCGGATCGCCGCGCAATCCCTCATGATCGAGGGGCTTCGGTCGGAGGGGCATGACACGGCGCTCGCCGAGGCATTGCTCGCTCAGATGGAATTGGCTCTGACCACATGGGACCAGCACCGGAATCTGATCCGGAGCGAGATCGATAGGCTGGGTGGCACCGTTCCGTGAATGGAAGCCGGTGGCGGGAACTCATGTCGCCCGATCCAGCCGTCCTGGCAGCAATCGAGCAGGCCGCATTGGCGGCGGCTTGCCCGAAGGCCAGCGAGGATATTGCGACATTGCGGAGTGGGCGACCTGATCAAAAACCGGGCTCGGGCGTTAAAACCGCAGCACGCAAGGGAGAGCCTCCATGGCAAAACGAGAACTCATAGATACTGGCAAGGACAAGCGCTACGTCCGGCGTGACGAGAAGGGGCAGTTCAAGGAATCCGACGACGTCGGGAAGTCTTTGGCGCAGGACGTGCGGAAATCGGCCAAGACGAAGGTCAAACCCGGAGAGGGCGACAAGGGCGACCAGAAGCGTTAGCCCTCCCGCGATGAAGGTGGCAACCTTCAACGTCAATGGTGTGAACGGCCGGCTCTCGGTGCTTTTGCGGTGGCTGGCGGAGGCGAAGCCCGACGTGGTCTGCCTTCAGGAGCTGAAGGCCCCGAGCGATCGCTTCCCTCGTCGCGAGATTGAGCAGGCAGGGTACGGCGCCGTGTGGCATGGCCAGAAGAGCTGGAATGGGGTGGCGATCCTGGCGCGTGGGGCCGAGCCGATAGAGACGCGCCGCGGGCTTCCAGGGGATCCGGATGATAGCCACAGCCGGTACATCGAGGCAGCGGTTGGCGGCATGCTCATCGGCTGCATCTACCTGCCCAACGGCAATCCCGCTCCAGGCCCGAAATTCGATTACAAGCTTCGCTGGTTCGACCGCCTGACAAGCTATGCGTTGGAGCTGCTCGAGCTTGAGGTCCCTGTGATGCTGGTCGGCGACTTCAATGTCATGCCGACCGATCTCGACGTCTATAAGCCGGAGCGGTGGCGCGACGATGCGCTGTTCCGGCCCGAGGTCCGCAGCGCCTTCCAAGCCTTGATCGCGCAGGGCTGGACCGACGCCCTCCGCAAGTTGCACCCCGATGAGCGCATCTACACTTTCTGGGACTATTTCCGAAACGCATGGGGTCGCAATGCGGGTCAGCGGCTCGATCATCTTCTCTTGAGCCCGGCAGTCGCTGATCGCCTCACGGCCGCGGAGGTCGATGGGGCGGTGCGCGGTTGGGAGAAGGCGAGCGATCAGGCTCCAACCTGGATTGAGCTCGCTGATGGGGAGGAGGAACCATGAGCGTCACCGATCCGTACGGTTTGGAACGGTTCAGGACGGCACAAGGACGGATCTTCGAGACCGCGCTCGCTGAGCTACTCAGGGGCCAAAAGCAGACCCATTGGATGTGGTTCGTGTTCCCGCAATTAGGGGTCTCGGCTTCTCGCCGACCGCCCAGTTCTACGGTCTCTCCTCAATCGAAGAGGCGCGCGCTTATCTTGCCGATCCAGTCCTAGGCGAACGACTGCGGCTCGCTACGGCGGCGACCCTATCAGCTGAGGAGCGTTCGGCGCATGCGATTTTCGGATCGCCCGATGACATGAAATTCCGCTCCTCGATGACCCTCTTCAGCGCGGCTGCCGAAGGGGAGGGCGGTTCTCTGTTTCGCTCGGCCCTCGATCGATACTTCGCTGGAGAGCCAGACGAGCGGACGCTCGCCCTTCTTAAAGGGTGAGCTTTCGAGGGGCCGGCAGGAGCCCGCTGCCACTGCTCCGCCCACGGCGGGAACATGCGTTCCCGCCGGACATTTGTTCGTTGGGGGGTGGCGACATGTTCACGGTCCGAGGGTTCCGATGGCGAAAGACAAGCTCACCACCTACAAGGCGAAGCGCGACTTCGAGCGGACGCAGGAGCCGAGCGGTGAGACGAAGGTCGCCGGGTCGACCCGCCGTCGCTTCGTCATCCAAAAACACGATGCCACCCGTCTGCACTATGACCTGCGCCTCGAGCTCGACGGCGTCTTCAAATCCTGGGCCGTCACGAAAGGCCCGTCACTTGATCCCCACGACAAACGCCTGGCCGTCGAGGTGGAGGACCACCCGCTGGACTATGGTGATTTCGAAGGGACGATCCCCAAGGGGCAGTACGGCGGCGGCACGGTCATGCTCTGGGACCGCGGCTATTGGGAGCC
Source organism: Rhizobiales bacterium 24-66-13 (assembly GCA_002257205.1). Taxonomy (GTDB): domain Bacteria; phylum Pseudomonadota; class Alphaproteobacteria; order Rhizobiales; family Xanthobacteraceae; genus NCEH01. Next base: position 62,944 of record NCHM01000002.1, read on the forward strand.
GGAGGGTACGAAAACCCCGGAGCAAGCGCTGGCAAAGGGTGATTTCAAATTTACCCTCCATGGGGAACGGCTGCATGGCAGCTTCGTCCTGGTTCGGATGGCCCACGACCGGGAGCGCGGCAAGCGGACCAATTGGCTACTGATCAAGCACCGGGATGAGTTCGCGGTCGAAGAGAGCGGCGCCGCGGTCCTTGAGAAGAATGCCACTTCGGTCGCGTCCGGCCGGACCATGGATGCGATCGCCGCCGGCAAGGGCCGCACACCAAAACCGTTCATGATGCAGGGCGGAAAAGTCGAAGCCGACGCGGTGTGGGACAGTCGCACTGGTCTTGCCGCCGAGGAGCGCAAAGCACCGGCGCGCGCGAAGAAGCTCAGCGCTCCGACAGCTGTCGATTTACCCGAGTTCATCGCCCCGCAGCTATGCGAGGTGCTCGATCGGCCACCCTCCGGACAAGGATGGATCCACGAGATCAAATTCGATGGCTATCGCATCCAGATGCGGGTGCTCGGCGGCAAAGTGACCCTGAAGACCCGCAAGGGCCTGGACTGGACGGCCAAATACTCGGCCATTGCCCGGGCTGCCGGAAAGCTGCCGGATGTGATCATCGACGGCGAGATCTGCGCGCTCGACGAGAACGGTGCTCCGGATTTCGCTGCTCTGCAGGCAGTCCTCTCAGAAGGTAAGACCGATGCCTTGGTTTATTTCGCCTTCGACCTTCTCTTCGAGGGCGGAGAGGATCTCCGAGCGCAGCCATTGGCCGATCGCAAGGCTCGCCTGCAGCGGCTTCTGTCCGATGCCGGTGAAGATGCGCGCCTGCGTTTCGTCGAGCATTTCGACACGGGTGGTGAAGCGGTCCTGCGTTCAGCCTGTCGGCTGTCGCTTGAGGGCATCGTGTCGAAGCAGGCCGATTCCCCTTATGTCTCCGGCCGCACGGATACGTGGGCAAAGTCGAAGTGCCGCGCAGGCCATGAGGTGGTGATCGGCGCTTATGCCACGACGGCCGGCAAGTTTCGATCGCTTTTGGTCGGGGTCTATCGCGGGGACAGCTTCGTCTATGTCGGGCGCGTCGGAACGGGCTATGGCGCGGAAAAGGTCAGGTCCCTGCTGCCGAAGCTGAAGGCGCTCGCGACCTCAAAGTCGCCCTTTACCGGCATCGGCGCTCCGAAGAAGGAGGCAGGCGTCGTCTGGCTCAAACCCGAGCTCGTGGCCGAGATCGAGTTCGCCGGTTGGACGTCGGATGGACTGGTGCGGCAGGCGGCTTTCAAAGGCTTGCGCGAGGACAAGCCTGCGGCCGAGGTGGAGGCCGAGAAGCCCGCGCCGCCAACAAAGACAGACCTGTCTCAACCCGCGGTCCCGGCGTCATCAACGCAGTCCCGCCGGCGTGGCAAGGTTGATATCATGGGCGTGCTGATCTCAAACCCGGACAAACCGCTCTGGCCGGACGCGAATGACGGCAAGCCAGTGACGAAGGAAGATCTTGCCCGCTACTTCGAAGCGGTGGGACCGTGGCTCATCGATCATATTCGCGGGCGGCCGTGCTCGATCATTCGGGCACCGGACGGAATCGGCGGTGAGGAGTTCTTCCAGCGCCATGCCATGCCGGGCTCTTCCAACCTCCTGGAGTTGGTGACGGTCTTCGGCGACAAGAAGCCGTATCTCCAGATCGACCGCGTCGAGGGCCTCGCCGCCGTCGCGCAGGTCGCCGCTCTCGAACTGCACCCCTGGAACTGCGAGCCGCATCACCCCGACCTGCCAGGCCGCCTTGTCTTCGATCTCGATCCAGGCCCGGATGTCCCATTTTCGAATGTGATCGAAGCGGCACGGGAGATGCGCGACCGCCTCGAGGCTCTCGGCCTCGTCAGCTTCTGCAAAACCACTGGCGGGAAAGGCCTGCATGTCGTCACCCCGCTGGCGGTCGCCAAGCGCAGCAAGCTCACCTGGCCGGAGGCCAAAGACTTTGCGCGTGATGTCTGCCTGCAGATGGCGCGCGACAACCCGGAGCTCTATCTGATCAAGATGACCAAGAGCCTTCGGGGCGGCCGCATCTTCCTCGACTATCTGCGCAATGATCGCATGGCGACGGCCGTTGCTCCGCTTTCGCCACGTGCGCGGCCGGGCGCGACCGTGTCGATGCCGCTCACCTGGGCGCAGGTCAAAGCTGATCTGGATCCAAAACGCTTCACCCTTCGCACCGTGCCAGCGCTTTTGAAGAAGAGCGCCGCCTGGACGGATTATTGCGAGGGTCAGCGGTCTTTGGAGCAGGCGATCAAGCGGCTTGTCAAAGTGAGGCACGCGGCTTAGCAGGGCGATGAAAAAGGCCCTTCCCAGGGGGAGCTTGGCGTGATTCCGTCGTGTTGAGGGATGACGGAGTGGTTCGATGCGCGGTTCGACCGAGAAGTCGGGGACGCTGTTCAGTTATGTGGATCTGGAGAGCCGGATCCCGGAGAAGCATCCGCTGCGAACGATCCGGACGATCGTGAACGAGGCCCTGACGGCGCTCGACGGCGACTTCGGTGAGCTTTACTCGGAGATCGGTCGCCCTTCGATCCCGCCCGAGCATCTCCTGCGGGCGATGCTGCTGCAGATCTTCTACGCGCTGCGCTCCGAGCGGCTCCTGGTGGAGCGGTTGGATTTCGACCTGTCGTTCCGCTGGTTCGTCGGCCTGGGCATCGACGATCGGGTCTGGGACGCCTCGACGTTCTCGAAGAACCGCGACCGCCTGCTCGATGGAGACATCGCGATGCGCTTCCTTGCCGCCATCCTCGACCGGCCGAAGGTGAAGCGCCTGGTCTCCACCGAGCACTTCTCCGTCGACGGCACGCTGATCGAGGCCTGGGCTTCGATGAAGAGCTTCCGCCGCCGCAGCGGCGACAGCTCGGGCGGACCTCCCGCCGACGACGGTTCCTCCGGTAAGCAGCCCGACGGCCGCAATGGCGAGGTCGATTTTCACGGTGAGAAGCGCTCGAACGCGACGCACGCCTCGACCACCGATCCCGACGCCATGCTCTATCGCAAGAGCCCCGGCGCCAGCGCGATGCTCTGCTACATGGGTCACGTCCTGATGGAGAACCGCAACGGCCTCGTCGTCGATGTCGAAGCCACCCGGGTCTCCGGCCATGCCGAGCGGATGGCGGCGGTCGAGATGGTCAAGGGCATCTCCTCGGCGTCAGGCACGCGGCGCGTGACGGTCGGGGCCGATCGTGGCTTCGACGCCCGCGACTTCGTCGAGGACATGCGCGAACTCGGCG
>NCHM01000184.1 GCA_002257205.1 Rhizobiales bacterium 24-66-13
ATAGAAGCCGAGGGTTTTTCCGATCATGGCTCAGGTCGCCGAGAGCCGGGAAACGCGCAGCGCGATCGCGTCGATGATGCGGGTTATGAAGCCGGGCACGGCGATTCTCACCCGTCCGTCGAGGGCGAGCGCACATAGAAGGATCGAAGTGATCGGCAGCAGATAGGCGATGGGCACCGCTGCCTGTGAGGTCCGCAACTGGCCGGTCACGACGAAGTTCGCGATCTGGAGTGCGACCATCATGGGAATGATCGCCGCGAGCGCCAGCGCGCGCCCCTGGCGGGTGGTGCGCGGACGGGCCAGCGCGGCGGCCGCTACGGCGAAGAAGGCGAAGGGATAAAGCCCCGACGACAGGCGCTTGTGGATCTCCTCGCGGAACCGCCCCCCCTGCCCCAGGATGCGATAGACGTCGTTCGCGGGCGGATTCAGCACATAGTCAAACGACCGCTCGTTCGGACGAATATCCACCGCCTGCGAGCCCGGCGCGAGTTCAGACAATCCAAACGCGTAGCGCTGGAATGCCACAACCGATCCGTTGCTGGTCGAGCCGGAGGTCCGCCGGTGAATGGAGCCGTCTTCGAGCACCAGGAAAATACCGTTGGGAGTTTCGACGATCTGCCCACGATCCGCGAGATATGTGGAGATTTCCTTTTCGCGGGCGTCATTGATGAAAACGCCGTGCATCACGCCATTGGCGGAGCGTTCGCGCACATGGAACACGAGACCCTGTGCCAGGTTCACAAACCGGCCCGGCTGCGCCACGAACGACACAACGTCCGCGCGAACCCGCGACACTTGATCGCGAAACATGCGCAGGCTCGCCGGCACCAGGTCGATCGAAAGCGCGGCGCAGAAAAGCGAAACCAGGGTGGCGAGGAGAATCATGGAGCGCAGCACGCGCCAATGGCTCATGCCGGCCGCAGCCATGACCACGATTTCGGAATCGCCGTTCAGCTTCAGCAAGGTGTAAGCGGTGGCGATGAACAAAGCGGCCGGCGCGATCACCAGGATCAGGGTCGGCACAGACAGGGAGGTGATCGCGAAGAAGGCCAGGATGGTCTGGCCTTGGCTGGTCACGAGGTCCAACTGGCGCAGCGCCTGGGTGGACCAGATCATGGCCGTCAGAACGATGGTCACGCCCAAGAAGGCGACCGCCGCGGTCTGAAAAATGTAACGATCGAGACGGCCCATACATCCTCGTCAGACGCGTGATCGCCGCCCCGTCACGCTTCACCTTGGAACCGCTCCTGGATAGCGGCTTCCACGCTGCGGTGCAAATGCGGCAGGCGGGCGGCGTTGGGGTGACCTCAATCGGCCATGGTCAAGTTAATGCGCGCCAAGCACGGCGGCACAGACGGAGGGTAAATCCGCCAGAAGCAAAGGCGGGGTCGGCTTCGGCGGAACCTTCGGGGGCTTGGGATGCAAGACCTCGTCGGTGAACCACCATGCAAGGTCCGCGCCGCACCCGTCCCCTTGGGGCGGCGCTTCCTGGGGGCGGCAATCGGGACTGTCGGCCGGGCAGCTCAAGCGCACGTGCATGTGATAATCGTGCCCCCAATAGGGACGCACCTTGGTCATCCAGGCCCGGTCGCCGCGTGCATCCCGGCAGAGCGCCTTCTTGATCGCGGCATTCACGAAAATGCGTTCGACGCGCGGATCGAGCGCGGCGGCACGGATGACGGCGATATGGTCCGGCGTCCACACCTTGGGATCCACATCCAGCCGATCGGGGCGCACCACCAGGGTGGCCGAGAGGCTTTCGCGCTCCGCGCGCGTCAGCTCGTGTCCCGGGCTCGGCGTCAGCCAGATGTCCGCGTCGAGACCGACCTGGTGGGAGGCGTGGCCCGTGCGCATGGGGCCGCCGCGCGGCTGCGCCATGTCGCCCACGAGGATGCCGCGCCAGTTCGAGACCTGCGGCACGACGGCCGCAAAACGCTCAAGAAAATCAATGAGATCGGGGTGACCCCAGTTGCGATTGCGCGACAGGCGCATCACCTGCCACGTGGCGCCCGTGACCGGCAGGGCGGCACCGCCGGCAAGGCAGCCCTTGGAATAGAAGCCCACCGCCCTGGCCGCGAGCGGCGCGGGACCGCTGGCCGCACCGAACAGCTCGCGCGCCGGTATTGCGGCCGCACCGCCCGGCGCGAGGCTCTGGGCCCGCACCGGCTTCGGCGCGACCAGCGCCGCGACGACAAAGAGGGCGGCCGAAAGACCCGCCAGTCGCAGCGCGCTGATCGGGGGGCGGCGCGCCCTCATACCGTGCCCTTGCGGGTGAGGATGACAAAATCCTTGTCGGTGCGCGTTCCCGGATGGGCCGGCAGATCGGTGACCAGCAAGGTGGCGCCAGGGCTCAACATGGCACTCAGATCGCGGTTGATCGCAGGGTCCACTACGATACGCGAGAGCGCCTCCTGGGCAAGGCCGGGCTGCGCGCCATTGCCTTCATAGCTCACCGCCATCCAGCGCGGGGTGCGCCCGACACCGTCGGCGGCCAGCAGATAGACCACGTTGCCGAGCGGCTTCGTGGGGTCCTGGATGGTGATCGCCCCTTCCAGCACGCTCGCGCCGCCGCGCAGCACGATCAGCTTGCGGTCGGCGCCACTGGCGACCAGCGACACCGGATCGCCGGCCGCCGCCACCAGGGTCGGCTTGGCGTCCGCATCGAACATCTTGTCCACATCGGCCGGCAGGATCAGGCCGGGATCGAGCACATCCGCCGGCCCGCTATGGCTGTCGGCGATGATCACCGGGGTCCCCACCTGGGTGATGGAAAACAGCAGCTTGGCGAAGGACAGCGGCAGGTGCACGCAGCCGTGCGAGGACGGGTAGCCCGGCAGCCCGCCCGCATGGAGCGCCACGCCCGACCAGGTGAGCCGCTCCGAATAGGGCATGGCGGCATCGTTATAGACCGAGGAATGGTGGTCCACGTCCTTATTGAGGATGGTGAACACCCCGGTCGGCGTGTCATGGCCCTCGCGCCCGGTCGAAACCGTGGAGATGCCGATGCGCACGCCATTGCGGTAGACGAAGCAACGCTGCTCCGGCAGCGATACCACGATCGCCACAAGCCCGTCAGGCGCGCGTTCGGGATACCAGATATAGGTCCCCGGCTTCAGATCGCGGATCGCAACCTCGTCGGCATCGTCGGCCGCCCGCACAGCAAACAGGGGCGTGGACATGAGGCCCACGCCCACGCCGCAGAGGGCGCGCAGGGCCGCCCTCCGACTGATGATCATCCCCACGCCCATTGCACCCATTCCCGTTGGTCGATTTGTGCAGGAAGGTAAGCGAGGCAGGTTCACCCTTCGTTAAGCGCGTTCCCGCACCGGCACGGGTTCAGCCGCGATAAATCGGCGCGCCGGAGGGGGCGCCCGTGGTGCCGCCGTCCACCACGATCTCGGCGGCGGTGATGTTGGAGGCATCGTCGGAAGCAAGGAACAGCACGGTCTTCGCCACTTCCTCCGCCTCGCCGAGGCGGCCGAGCGGGATCGAACGGGCAAGGCCGGCGTCGAGCGCGGCGCGCGCCTCCTGCGTGGGCGCCAAGGGAGACCAGATGGCCGTGCGCGCCGCGCCGGGCACGACCACGTTCACCCGGATGCCGCGCGGGGCGAGTTCCGACGCCAGAACACGCGACATCGCCCGCACGCCGGCCTTGCTGGCGGCATAAGCCGACCAGCCGGGCGCGCCGAGCACGGCCAGCACCGAGCCGTTGAGCACCACCGATCCACCCTTGGCGAGGAAGGGCTCGGCCGCCTGCACCGTGAAGAACACGCCGGTCAGATTGGTGCTGATGATCTTTTCGAAGGTCTCGACGCTCGCCCGGCCGAGCGGCGTGGAGCCGCCGATTCCGGCATTGGCGAACACGATGTCCAGCCCGCCGAAGGCGTCCGCCGCCTGCTTCACGGCGGCGGCGGTGGCGTTGAAATCGTCCACATCGGCCTGGAGCGCCAGGAGGTTCGGGCCGAGCTCGGCCGCGGCGGCGTCCAGGGTCTCCTGGTTCCGCCCCGTGATCGCGACTTTCGCCCCCTCCGCGATGAAGAGGCGGGCGGTGGCCAGCCCGATGCCGCTATTGCCGCCGGTGATGAGGGCCCGCTTGCCTGAGAGACGCATTTTCAGCTCCATTAGTTGGTTGCATTTTGAAACCGAATGGACGTTTAGCGTCTTTGGTTTTATAATGCAACCAGTTTGATGATGATCATCATGGAAAAGCGTCCGCCGGGGCGCGGAGAGGAAAGCCGTGAAACGCACGCGTATGGACGAAGCCACCTGCCCCATTGCCCGGACGCTGGACGTCGTGGGCGATTGGTGGTCGCTGCTGATCGTGCGCGATGCCTTCCTGGGCAAGCGTCGGTTCGGGGAATTTCAGAAGAGCCTGGGGGTCGCCAAGAACATCCTCTCGGCCCGGCTGAAGACGCTCGTCGCGGATGGCATTCTCGCCAGCGTTCCCGCCGCGGATGGCAGTGCGTTCAACGATTATGTGCTGACGCCGAAGGGCCGCGACCTGTTTCCCGTGGTCATCGCCCTGCGCCAATGGGGCGAGAAATACGGCTTTTCCAGCGGCGAGAGCTTTCCGCCGCTGGTGGATGCCGCCTGCGGCAAGCCCATCGCCCCGCTGGAAGTGCGGGACGCCGCGGGAAAGCCCCTGATGCCGCAGGACACGATCCTGCTGCCGCTGCCTCAAGAGGCGTAGGGATTGGCCTTTTCGCGCAAGGTCATGCGAATCGGCACGCCCGGCAGGTCGAACGCCGCGCGCAGGCTGTTCGAGAGATAGCGCAGATAGCTGTCCGGCACCGCGTCCGTGCGCGAGCAGAAGATGACGAAGCTCGGCGGGCGGGCCTTCGCCTGCGTCATGTAGCGGATCTTCAGCCGCTTGCCGGAGACGGCCGGTGGCGGATGGGTGTCGGTGGCCTGTTGCAGGAAGCGATTGAGCGGATTGGTGGGAATGCGGACGTTCCACACCCGGTAGGTTTCCGCGATCGCCTCCACCAGCCGGTCCAGCCCGCGTCCGGTCAACCCGGAAATCGGGATGATCGGCACGCCCTTGATCTGCGGCAGCAGATGGTCCGCCTCTTCCCGCAGCCGGCTCATGAGGCCGGTATCGGGCACGAGATCGGATTTGTTGAAGCCGATCACGATTGCCCGGCCCTCGCGCTCCACCAAATCGGCGATGCGCAAATCCTGTTCCTCGAACGGGCGGGTGGCGTCGATGAGCACCACCACCACCTCGGCGAACTTCATGGCGCGCAGGGCATCGGCGGCGGAGAGCTTCTCCAGCTTGTCGTCGATGCGCGCGCGCTTGCGCAGGCCGGCGGTGTCGAACACGTCGAGCCGGCGGCCGCGCCATTCCACTTCCACCGAGATGGAATCGCGGGTGATGCCCGCTTCCGGCCCGGTCAGCAGCCGGTCTTCGCCCAGCAGGCGGTTGATGAGGGTGGACTTGCCCGCATTGGGCCGGCCGAGCACCGCCACCTTGATGGGGCGCTTCGCGCGCTCCTCGTCGGTTTCCTCGCGCTCGTCCTCGGCGTCTTCCGGCTTCATGGTGTGGGCGGGAAGCGCGTCGCAGATGGCGTCATAAAGATCGGACAGGCCTTCGCCATGCTCGGCGGAGAGCGGGATCGGCGTGCCGAGGCCGAGCGCATAGGCTTCCATCGAGCCCGCCTCACCGGCTTTCCCCTCGCTCTTGTTGGCGACGAGAATGGTCGGCTTGCCGGATTTGCGCACCAAGGCGGCGAACGCGCGGTCCGTAGGGGTGAGGCCGGAACGGGCATCCACCATGAACAGCAGCGCGTCGGCGTCCCCGATCGCGGCTTCCGTCTGCGCCCGCATGCGTCCTTCCAGGCTCGCCGGGTCGGCTTCCTCCAGCCCCGCCGTATCGACGATGCGGAACGAGAGGTCGCCGAGGCGCGCATCGCCCTCGCGGCGATCGCGGGTCACGCCGGGGCGGTCGTCCACCAGCGCGAGCTTCTTGCCCACGAGACGATTGAACAGGGTCGACTTGCCCACATTGGGCCGGCCGACGATGGCGAGGGTAAAGGACATGGTTTTTTAAGCTCGGCGCACGCGCGCCCTAGAGTCAGTTGGTGCCCGGCGCGGCCGCGGGGGCATTTGGCTTGGCGGCCGAGATCGCGTCAAGCGACACATTGGCATTGGAGGGCTGGTCCAGCGGCGCGGAGGCAGTCACGCCCGGCACGCCATTGGGAAACACCGGCTCGCGCGTTCCCGAAAGCGGGGTCTTGCGCTCCTGGAACGGGTTGATCTTGTCGAAATCGAAGCCCGCGCAGCCACTGAGGCCGAGCAGCAGAGAGCCCGCAAGAAGGAGACGCAGCGGCCGGTTCATGGGGAAGCTCCTCATTTCGTGGCGCCGCCGCCTTCTGCCGGGCCGGGAGCGGCGGCGGACGGGGTGGCGGGCGCCGGTTCGGCGGGTACCGGTGCGGATGGGGCGGCGGATGCGGGTGCGGACGCAGCCGGCGCGGCGGCGGGAGCCGGCACGGCAGCAGGCGCCTCCTTGGCGGCCTTCGCCTCGGCGGCCGCTGCTGCGGCTTCCGAAGCCGGCGCCGGCTGGGCGGCAGCGGCGGTCAGGGTGCGGATCAGCTCCATGCGGTTGCGCACGCCCAGCGGAACTTCCGGATCGTCGATAGCCTGCTGGGCGGTCTTGTTGGCGTCGGCGAGGTTGCCGGCCTTGAACTGCGCCAAAGCAAGCAGCTCGCGCGCCGAATGGCGCAGCCCGCCCGTACCGTCGGCGAGCGGCTGGAGCTGCGCCTTGATCTCGGCCAGTGGCGCGGTATCCACCTGCAGGAGAGATGCGCGCACGCTGGCAAGGTCGCGGAGCACGGGCGGCAAGGTGCCGTCATTTGCGAGCGCCATGAAGGCGGCGACCCCGGCCGGCTTGTCCTTGGCACCGATTTCGCCCGCCGCGCGGAACCGCGCCAGGGTGCGATAGCCCGAAGGTCCGTCCTTGGCGAGCGCCTCGAAGGCGGCCTGCGCTTCGGCGGCCTTGCCATCTTCGGCAAGGGTGCTGGCCGCCTCAAAACGGGCGCCAGCGGCCTGCGCCTTCTGCAGGCTGTAATAGCGATAGGCGCTATAGGCGCCGGTGGCGGCGATGATCGCGACCACCAGGATGATGAAATAGATGCCGAAGCGATCCCATACCCGGCGCAGCCGGTCGCGCCGCAGGTCTTCTTCGATCTCGTGGAAAATGTCGGTCATGAATGGTCCGCAACAGGCACGCGCCGAAAGGGGCCGGACAAAGCCCAGGCCAAGGGCGCGTAAACTAGCCATGCGGCTGCATCGTGGCAAACCCTTCCGGGCTGTCGCGACCCGAAGCGGCTAAAGTTTTGCCCGC
>NCHM01000185.1 GCA_002257205.1 Rhizobiales bacterium 24-66-13
GTGCGGCGCGCCGTGGCGGCCATCGAGGCGGAAGGCGTCATCGCCAATCCGCCCCAGGTGATCCGCATCGAGAAGGACTGATCCATGCCCGAAACGCGCGCGGCCCAGGTGCTGGATCGCCGTTTTGCCCTGGAGCTCGCACGTGTGACCGAACGCGCCGCGGTGGCGGCGGCGCGGCTGCGGGGGCGCGGCGACGAGCAGGCCGCCGATGAAGCGGCGAGCGCCGCCGCCTATCGCGAGCTGTCGAAAATGCCGCTGAGCGGCCGGGTGGTGATCGGCGAGGGATTGGAAGGCGAAGTGCCCCATCTGTTCCTCGGCGAGGAGGTGGGCGAGGGCGGGGATGCAGTGGACATCGCCGTCGATCCGCTCGAAGGTACCACTTTGTGCGCCAAGAACATGCCCGGCTCTATTTCGGTGATCGTCATCGCCGAGACCGGCTCGCTCCTCGCCGCGCCGCCGGTCTATATGGAAAAGATCGCCATTGGCCCGGGGTATCCCGAGGGCATCGTCTCGCTGGCCGCGACGCCGCAGGAAAACATTCAGGCACTCGCCAAGGCGCGCGGCATCTCGCCCTCCGAAATCACTGCCCTGGTGCTCGACCGTCCGCGCCATGCCGGGCTGATCGAGGCCGTGCACGCGGTCGGGGCCTCGGTGAAACTGATCACCGATGGCGATGTGGCGGGCATCATCCACACCACCAATCCGCAGGACAGCGGCGTGGATATCTATCTCGGCAGCGGTGGCGCCGCCGAAGGTGTTCTGGCGGCGGCCGCGCTCAGCTGCATCGGCGGCCAGATGGAAGGTCGCCTGGTGCTCGACACCGAGGCCAAGCGCACCAAGGCCAAGCAGATGGGCATTCGCGATTTTTCCCGCATCTACAAGCTCTCGGACCTGGTGCGCGGGGATTGCCTGGTGTCGGCCACCGGCGTGACCAACGGCGCGCTGCTTCAGGGGGTGCGGTTCGGCCGCGAGGTGATCGAGACCGACACGGTGCTCATGCGCTCCTCAACCGGAACCGTGCGGCGCGTGAAGACCGAGCACCGGGATTTTTCCAAGTTCGTATTCTAGAGCATTTCATCGTTTCACGGGAAACGACGAAATGCTCTAACTCATTGCGGTGTCGCTTTTTCTTCACGCGAACCGGTGTCCACTTCGCTCGAAAATGCTCTAAAGGCGCGTTCCGGTCCGCAAGGCGGGCGGTTCCGCGACAGGGGGAGGGCGCGATGCAGGATCTGCTGTTGCGGCTTGCCACGGCGCTCGCCATCGGCCTCATCGTCGGTATCGAGCGCGGCTGGCAGGCCCGCGAGCGGCCGGCCGGCAGCCGCACCGCCGGCGTGCGCACCTTTTCCCTCGCCGGGCTGCTGGGCGGCGTGTTCGCGGTGCTTGCGCAGGCCCTGGAAAGCCCGCTGATTCTGGCCACCGGCTTTTTCGTGTTCGCCCTCGCGTTCGGCGCTTTCACCTGGCGGGAGCTGGAGCGTCAGCGCACGTTCTCGATGACCGGGCTGGTGGCCGGCCTGCTGGTGTTCGCGCTCGGCGCATTCGCCGTGGTGGGCGATCCGCGGCTCGCCGGAGGGGCGGCCATCGCCAGCGCCGGCCTGCTTGCGGGCCGAGGCATGCTGCACGGCATGGTGCAGCGGCTGACCTGGGTGGAATTGCGCTCGGCACTCGTGCTGCTGGCCATGACGGTGATCGTGCTGCCGCTGCTGCCCGACCGCACCATCGACCCGTTCCACAGCCTCAATCCGCGCGAAATCTGGCTGTTCACCGTCCTCACCGCCGCCATCTCCTATGCTGGCTATCTCGCGGTGAAGGTGGCGGGGCCGCAGCGGGGCATCCTGTTCAGCGCACTTGCCGGGGCGTTGGTCTCGTCCACCGCCGTCACCGTGGTGTTCGCGCGGCGCGCGGCGGGCGGCGAGCCGCCGGCGCTGCTGGCCGGCGGGGCATGCCTTGCCGGCATGGTCTCCATTCTGCGGGTGCTGACCTTGCTCGTTCTCCTCGCACCGGCCGTCCTGGCGCGTGTGGCCGCACCCGCCGGCGCCGCAGCCCTCGTCCTCGCACTCAGCGGTTTCTGGCTGATGCGGCAGGCGGGAGGGCGGATGCAGAAGGGCACACGGCTGGGCAATCCGTTCGATCTCAAGCCGCTTTTGATCTTCGCGGCGGGGTTTGCGGGCGTGGCCGTGCTCAGCGCATGGCTGTTGCAGGCGAGCGGCGCCGGCAGCCTGCTTCTGGTCAGCGCCTTTGCCGGCCTTGCCGATGTGGATGTCGCGACACTGAATGCCGCGCGTCTCGCCGGCCACGGCATTTCGGTGAGCGAAGCCGCGCATGCGGTGCTCGCGGCGCTGGGCGTGAACGCATTGGCCCGCGCGGCCTATGGTGCCGGCGCCGGGCCCCCGGCCTTCGCGCTGCGCCTCGCCGTGCCCACCGGCATCGCGGTGGCGATGGGCTGCGCGCTGGCGCTGCTGGCATGAGCGCTCTCGACGCAGGGGCATGGCTCTGGCTTCATGGGGCGTGAGCGTGCACCCAACGAATCGCCCCTTTCTCGGCGTCACCACCTCCGCCACCGGGCGGACGTGGCGCGACCGGCTGGACCTGCGCGCCGCCCAGAGCGCGCTCGCCATCGCCCAACGCTATGATCTGCCGGAGCTTCTGGCGCGCATCCTGGCGGGGCGCGGCGTCGCCATCGAGGAGGTGCCGGCCTATCTCGACCCCGCCATCCGCACCCTGCTTCCCGATCCCAACACGCTGACCGACATGGAAGCGGCGGTGGAGCGCCTTGCCGCCGCCGTCTGCACCGGGGAGACGGTGGCGGTGTTCGGCGATTATGATGTGGACGGCGCCACCTCCACCGCCTTGCTGGTGAGCGTGCTGCGCGCGGGCGGGCTGGACCCGCTGTTTCATATTCCCGACCGTATCTTCGAAGGCTATGGCCCGAACGTCGGCGCCATCGAGCAATTGGCGGCGCGCGGCGTCACGCTGCTGGTGACGGTGGATTGCGGCACCACGAGCCTCGAACCGCTCGCCGCCGCGCGGCGCCTTGGGCTCGATGTGGTGGTGATTGACCATCACCAGGCCGGCGAAACGCTTCCCGAGGCCGATGCCATCGTCAATCCGAACCGGGAGGACGATCTGTCCGGCCTCGGTCATCTGTGCGCGGTGGGCCTGGTGTTCATCACCATGGTCGGCCTGGTGCGCCGGCTGCGGGAAGAGGGGCATTGGACCGCGGAACAGCCGGCGCCCGATCTGCTGGCCGCGCTCGACCTCGTTGCGCTCGGCACGGTGGCGGACGTGGTGCCGCTCGTCGGCCTCAACCGGGCCTATGTGACAAAAGGGCTGATCGCATTGCGCCGGCGCCAGCGGCCGGGCCTCACCGCGCTGATGGACGTGGCGCGGCTCGACGGGCCGCCGCGCCCCTGGCATCTCGGCTTCCTGCTCGGCCCGCGCATCAATGCCGGCGGACGGATCGGCGATGCCACGCTCGGCACGCGCCTGCTGCTGGAGCAGGACCCGATGGAAGCCAAGATCATGGCGGCCGAACTCGACCGCCTCAATACCGAGCGGCAGGAGGTGGAGCGCGCCATCCTCGCCAGCGCTGAGGCCGAGGCTTTCGCGGCCCATGGCGACGAGGCGGGGGCCGCCGTGGTGGTGAGCGGCGACGGGTGGCATCCCGGCGTGGTGGGGCTGGTGGCCTCGCGCCTGAAGGAGCGGTTCAACCGCCCGGCGCTGGCGATCGCGTTCCTCGGCGACACCGGCACCGGCTCGGCCCGCTCGATTCCCGGCGTCGATCTCGGCCGCGCGGTGCGGGGCGCGGTGGAGGCCGGATTGCTGGTGAAAGGCGGCGGCCATGCCATGGCGGCGGGCCTCACGGTGGAGCGCAAGCAGCTCGGCGATCTGCGCGCCTATCTGGAGCGCGAGCTTGGCGAAGCGGTGGAGCGTGCGCGCTCGGAAGGCGCGCTGACCATTGATGCCGCTTTGACGGCGTCCGGCGCAACGCCGGCTCTGGTGGATCTGGTGGCCAAGGCGGGACCCTACGGCGCCGGCAATCCCGAGCCGGTGTTCGCCTTCCCCTCCCATCGCCTTTCCTATGTGGAGACGTTCGGCGCCGGCCACATGCGCGCCCGCCTCACCGCGCGCGACGGCACGACCTTGCGCGCCGTCGCCTTCCGCTGCGCGGAGGAGCCGCTGGGCCGGGCGCTGACGGAGCTGCGCGGACGCACGGTGCATGTGGCCGGATCGCTGGATCTTGACCATTGGCAAGGCGAAGCCCGCGTCACCCTGCGCCTGCGCGATGTCGCGGAGGCCGGGCCGGACGGGCAGGGGTGAACGGGCGAGGGCGCTGCAATTTCTGTCAAGCGCCGTTTCCGCTTGCACTCACGCGGTCTCCCGCTGCCCCTCATTTTTCGCCAGAGCGGCAGGCGACAAGGCCAAGGCCTCGGTGCCTGAATCCCCTGGCTTGCAAAATTCCCGGGCTACGCCTTCTTCGCCCGCCCACCCCGGCCGCTCGGCTTTGCCGGCGCCGCTGGAGCCTCGGCCGGCAGCTTGGCCGCTGCTTTTGGCGCAGGTACCGGTTTCTCCTCTGATTCGCGCGTTCTGGTAGCTTCGAACGCGTTAGTGGTTTCCATCAGGCCCTTGATCGGCTTCTTTTTAGTTGCCGGCTTCGACTTGGTCGGAGGTTTGGGTTTGTCGGCTTCAGGCTCACTCAGTCCAAGGCCGAGCGCGTGAAGCAGGGCGCGGGCCGGTGCGGGCTCCAAGCCGGCGCGGTTTTTATCCAGCTTCTTCACCAGAGCCGCGACTTCAGTATCCTTCAGCGTATCGAGAAGCACGGTCGCGAGATCGCTGCCGATGGCCTTGAACAGCGCGCGCAGGCCGTCGAGCGTCAGCCCCTTGGCCTTGATTTGTTTAACCAGCAGCTTCTCGGCAGCGACCGCGACATCGGTTGAGAGGTCCGGGAAAGCTGCCGGATGGGCGCCGATCGCCGCAAAGACGGCATGCCCGTCAAGATGGATGGCCATCGAGAATGTCCTTCATTTCGCCGAGAAGTTGGTTAAGCGCTGTGGTGATCACTGGTCCGTATTTGGCCTGAAATGTCCGTCCTGCGCGGTCCTTGCAAACGTCGGCTAGGATTGCGAGCTGAGGGATTCCGGTTTTTAGGAGACGATAAGGGGGTTCGTTCGATCCGGCGTCGACCTGCATGACCGCCAGGGTCTCCTTGTGTGCCCGAATGCTCTGGCAGCGAGAGGCGAGCACATACGGAATGCGCTGGGGCAGAGGCAGAGGGGTCATTTTCGCCAGCGGTCCGCGCCAGAACGTGTTGCAGAAGGCCGAAAGGCCAAGCGTCGAGAGGGGATCGGGGATCGTCGGCACCAGCACAAGGTCAGCACTCCGGATCGCGACTTCCGTCATGAGAGAGATCCCAGGCGCGCAATCGAAGAAAATATAGTCGTATTCCTTACGTAAAGGCGGCATTTCCCGTTCCATACGGTTCCAAATCCGCTTGGAGAGTGCATCAATGTCGAAGCCCTTCTTGACCAGGGCTGCCATGAGATGGCGCTCCACATAGCGCAGGCTCGGGTCCGCCGGGACCAACGAGATATCAAGGAGATGACTACCGCGCGTGGTGGTGCTGACTTGATTGCGTATCACCTGGCGCAGTGTCCTCCGCGAGCCATCCACAAACACATCTTCAAGGAAGGAACTGATCGTGCACCCTTCCCGGATCAGTTTGCCCAATAACTCGTTGCCCGCCAGGCAATACGAAACACTGGCCTGCGCATCCAGGTCGATGACGAGCACCCGGTTTCCATCCGCCGCCAAGGCTTCCGCCAGCATCACCACCGTGGTGGTCTTGCCGACGCCGCCCTTCATGTTGGCGACGGCAATCACGCGTCCGTGCCGGGGCATCAGGCGTCCTCCTTCAGGGCTTTCTTGAGCGCGGCGCGGTTGTGCGGGTTCAGGCGGCTTTCCAGAAACCCGTCCACCGTCTTCGGCGGCGTCGCCTTGCGCTTGGGGTCGAGCAGGATTTCATAGCTTTCGAGGTCCTGCGGGCGCACCGCGAGGATCAGGCCGATGCCGTGCTCCTCGCATTGCTTCTGCACGTCCGGCAGGCGCGCCCGCGCCCTAGACTCCTCCGGCAAGTGCCAGATGAGATGGCCGAAATGGGTAAAGCGCGTCTGCGCGAGCGCCTCATGCACCGCCAGCACCGAGCCGCCGGTTTCGGTCTTCAGCTCGAAGGCATGCACATCAAGCTGCGAACCCGGCATGAAGGTGAAGCGCATCAGGCTCACCAGCATGAAATCCGGCCGCGCCCATTGGCCGGAGCTGGGACCGATGGCGGAAATGTCCTGCATCAGGGCCAGTCCACCCTTGGGCAGGTCGAGATTGCGCACGAAGATGGTGGAGAGATACTGAGCCACCGGCGCCATCAATTCCGCTTCCAGCGGCGCGGTTGGCGAAGCCGGAGCAGGTGCAGTGGCCGCCGGCTCGGCGGGCGGAGTCTTGAGAAGGAAGATCTTGCCGCCCTGGCCGCGTTCGCGACCCACCCGGCCGCGCTTCAGCAGCAGGTCGCGGGCGAGGAAGAAATCTTCCGTGGAGACCGATTGCGCAAGGCGCCGGGACAGCATGGCCCGCAGCATCCGGTTCAGCACGGGCGCGCCATCCGGAGGCAAAAGATCAAGCATCTGCTCGGCGATGCCGGCAGCCGTACGATCTGACATGCGGCCCCGTTCCCCGAACCCGGTGCACCCATAAGTTTCAGGAGTTCAACAATATACCGTCGTCAAATGCAAGCATCCTCGGGCGTCTGCGAGAGTTGAAAAGGCTTGCCGGCGAAAATGTCTCAGGGGCCATGGCTCCGCTTTCCGGACCCGGCGCAACGATACGCCAATGGCATGCGCAGATTGCATGTTGAATTGCATGCGCGCCGCCACGAACCGTCGCGCGGGCCGGCTTGAGTCCGAAGGCCGGCGGGCGCATGGATGGGGCGCCGCGCGACGCAAGTGCTTCGAGATTCGCCTCGCGCGCCTCCCAGCCGCGCCGACCGGCGCACTCCTCCTTGCCTCACCGGTCGCCCATGGAAACGATTCTCTCAGCGCTGCTTCCCGTCTTCTGCGTGGTCGCCCTCGGGACGGGCCTGCGGCGCCCATTGGGTCGGCCTGGAGCAGGTCACGTATTACGTGCTGTTCCCCGCGCTGCTGCTGGTTTCGGCGATCCGGGTGGACATGTCGCGCGTGAGCGTGATCGGCACGGTTGGAGCCATGGGCCTCTCGCTCGCCGTGCTGTGCGCCGGATTGCTGGTGGCCCGCGCCCGTTTGATGCGGCTGCACGGCATCGATGGACCGGCGTTCACTTCCGTGTTCCAGGGCACGGTGCGCTGGAACACCTATGTGGCGCTGGCGCTCGCGGATGGGCTCTATGGCACGCCGGGGGTGGCCGTCGCGGCGGTGATGCTGGTGTGCCTGATCCCTGCGATCAATGTCGTGGTGGTGGCGGTCCTGGCCCGCTACGCCGGTGCCGAGGCGCCCACCGCCGGGCGCATCGTCCGCCAGCTCATCCGCAATCCGCTGATCGTGTCCTGCCTCGCGGGCGCGGCGATCAACATCTCCCATGTGCCGGTGCCGCATATGGCGCTGGAGGTTGCCGACATCCTCGGCCGCGCATCGCTGGCCGTGGGATTGGTGGTGGTGGGGGCGGGTGTCAGCGTGCGGCATCTGGTGCGGCCGGCTGCCGGCGCGCTTTATTCCATTGGGCTGTGTCTGCTTGTGAAGCCCGCGCTGGCGCTGGCCTTCGGGTTGGCGCTGGGGCTCAAGGGCATGGAGCTGGTGGTGGTCACGGTCATCTGTGCCGTGCCCTCGGCGCCGGCCGGCTACGTCCTGGCCCGCCAGATGGGCGGCGATGCCCCTCTCCTGGCGCAGATCCTGACGCTGCAACTGGTGGTCGCCGCGCTGACATTGCCGCTCGTGGTCGCCGCGGCGCTCGTCATTGGCGGATGAAACATGCCGCGCTCGATGTTCGGGCGAAATCGCGGTTTCATGCGGGGAGAACCACGGAAAAGGGCGGCCGAAGCCGCCCTGATTGCCGATTCGTCGGCGTCGCCCGCCTCAGCAGGCGCCCCAATAGCCGTTGCCGTGGGTGTCGGTCGGGAACCAGCATCCGCCACGGGCCTGCGGGGCATAAACCACGGGCGGGGCGGGGGCATAGAGGGCCGGCGGGGGCGGAGCGTAATAGACCGGCGGGGGCGGAGGCGGAGCGCTGGCCGCGCCGGCGATCGCAGCCGCGCCGAGAATGCCGAGCGCAATGCCCGCCCCGACCGCCGCGCCATTGTTGTTATTGTTGTAATAGCGGCCGCAATTCCAGCAGCCGCCACGACCATAGCCGTAGCGCGGACCCCAATATTGAACCTGGGTCACGCCATTCGGTACGGCTGCGGAGAGGCTCGCCGCGCCGGTGCCGATCGCCCCGGCCATGGCCGGTGTCAGCGAGATCACGCCAAGGGCCGCCACCAGCCCCAGTGCCGCGACCTGCTTGGTGAGAATGGACATGGTGAACATCTCCTGAACGTTGCGACGTCCCGCGCTCGAAACTTGAGCCGCGAGAACCGTTTCAATTGGTATCGGCCACGATCTAAGCCGAATTGTGTCTGCGCTTTCGAGCCTCAATACTGCGCCGCACGCTGTGAATGCGCTGTGAATGAACAATGGCGCCGGAACGTCAAATTTCTGTTCTCCCGGCGAACATGGGACCGCCCACGGTCACGGGCATCGCCGAATGGCCTGTGGCCCGCGCACGTTCTACCCTTGCGGCTGGGGCCGAGTGTGGTTAAGCCTGCCGCCTGCCATGCAATCTTCTCCCGCCTTCACCCTTGATCGCCGCGACCTAATCGGCATCGAAGGTCTTTCAGCCGGCGAGATCGTCGGCCTGCTGGATCTTGCCGAGGAATTCGTCGATCTCAACCGGCAGATCGAGAAGAAGCGCACCACTTTGCGCGGGCGCACGCAGATCAATCTGTTCTTCGAGGCTTCCACCCGCACGCAATCTTCTTTCGAGATCGCCGGCAAGCGCCTGGGTGCCGACGTGATGAACATGTCGGTGGGAACTTCGTCGGTGAAGAAGGGCGAAAGCCTCATCGACACCGCGATGACGCTGAATGCCATGCATCCCGATATATTGGTGGTCCGCCACCATGCCTCCGGTGCGGTGGCGCTGCTGGCGCGCAAGGTGGATTGCTGCGTGGTGAATGCCGGCGACGGCGCCCATGAGCATCCCACCCAGGCGCTGCTGGATGCGCTGACCATCCGCCGCAACAAGGGGCGCATCCAGGGGCTGACCGTTGCGATCTGCGGCGATGTGCTGCATTCGCGAGTGGCGCGCTCAAACATTCATTTGCTGTCCGCGCTTGGCGCGAAAGTGCGGGTGATCGCGCCCTCCACCCTGCTGCCGAGCGGCATCGAGCAGTTCGGCATCGAGGTCCACCGCTCCATGGACAGCGGACTGGAGGGGGCGGACATCGTGATGATGCTGCGCCTGCAACGCGAGCGCATGGCCGGCTCGTTCATTCCTTCGGTGAAGGAATATTTCCATTATTTCGGCCTCGACCAAGCCAAGCTCCGGCGCGCCAAGCCCGATGCCCTGGTGATGCATCCCGGTCCCATGAATCGGGGCGTCGAGATCGATTCCAGCGTCGCCGACGGGCCGCAATCCCTGATCCGGGAACAGGTGGAAATGGGCGTCGCGGTCCGCATGGCGGTGCTCGATGCCCTGGCGCGGAAACTGCCCAATGCGTGAGACCGTCCGCCCGTCCGATATCCGCCCGGTGGTTCTCGCGAACGCGCGGGTCATCGACCCCTCGCGCGGTTCGGATTTCCACGGCGACGTCCTGATCATCGAGGGGCGCATCGAGGACAGCGCCTTTGGTATCGCCGCCGCCGGCGTTCCGGATGGGGCGGAAGTGGTGGATTGCCGGGGCGCCATCGTCGCGCCGGGCCTCGTCGACATGCGCGCCTTTGTCGGCGAGCCGGGCGCGGAACATCGTGAGACCCTGGCCACGGCGAGCCGTGCGGCAGCGGCGGGCGGCGTCACCACCATCGTCTGCCAGCCCGAGACCGACCCGGTGGTGGACGATCCCGCGATCGTCGACTTCATCCTGCGCCGGGCTCGCGATACCGCAATCGTACGTGTGCACCCCATGGCCGCCCTCACCAAAGGGCTCAAGGGTGAGGAAATGACCGAAATCGGCCTGCTTCAGGCGGCCGGCGCGGTGGCCTTTACCGATGGGCCGCATTCGCTGAAGAGCGCGCAGGTGCTGCGCCGCTGCCTGACTTACGCCCGTGATTTCGATGCCCTGATCGTCCATCACACCGAAGATGCCTCGATGTCGCAGGGCACGATGAACGAAGGGGCCTTCGCCACCCGCCTCGGCCTGCCGGGCAATCCGAAATCCGCCGAAGCCATCGTGCTGGAACGCGACCTGCGACTCGTGGATGGGGCGCGCGGGCGATATCACGCCGCGGCTCTCACATGCGCCGAATCGCTGGAAGTGCTGGCGCGGGCAAAGCATGCCGGGCTGCCAGTCACCGCCTCGGCGAGCATCAACCATCTCAGCTTCAACGAGTTGGATATCGGCCAGTACCGCACCTATTTCAAATTGAACCCGCCGCTGCGGAGTGAGGAGGATCGGCAGGCGCTGATCCATGCGCTCGCGTCCGGCCTCATTGACGTCGTGGTGTCTGACCACATCCCGCAGGACGTGGAGATGAAGCGTCTCCCCTTCTCGGAGGCGGAGCCCGGCGCCATCGGCATGGAAACCCTGCTTTCAGCGGCATTGCGGCTGGTGCATTCCGACCAGGTCGACATCGTGAACGTGCTGCGCGCGCTGTCCACCCGGCCGGCGGAATTGCTCGGCCTGCCCACGGGAACCCTGCGCCCCGGTGCGCCGGCGGATCTCGTGGTGTTCGATCCGGACATGCCGTGGCTGGTGGATCCCGCCCAGCTGAACTCACGCTCGCGCAACACGCCGTTCGATGAAGCCCGCATGAGCGGGCGCGTGCTGCGAACACTTGTTGCCGGGCGCACGGTATACGAATACGTTTGATTGGCCGGCCGGGCCGGCACGTGGGGCTTGTGCATGCAGCTTTCCTGGACTCTCGCCTTGCCCTGGACCCTGGCGGCGCTGGCCCTCGGCTATGTCCTGGGCTCGATCCCCTTCGGCATCATCATCACGCGCCTTGCCGGAACCCGCGACATCCGCACCATCGGCTCGGGAAATATCGGCGCGACCAATGTCCTGCGCACCGGCCGCAAGGATTTGGCCGCGCTCACCTTGCTCGGCGACGCGCTGAAGGGCACGGCGGCGGTGCTCATCGCGCGCGCATGGCTGGGGCAGGACGCTGCGCTCATCGCCGGCCTCGGGGCATTTCTCGGACATCTGTTCCCGGTATGGCTCGGCTTCAAGGGCGGAAAGGGAGTTGCGACCTTCCTCGGCGTGGCGCTCGGGCTCGCCTGGGCATCTGCCCTGGTGTTCGCGCTGGCATGGCTCGGCATTGCTGCGCTGACGCGCTATTCCTCACTCTCCGCGCTGATCGCCTCGGCGGCGACTGCGCTATCCGCCTATTTCGTGGGCGGGCTCGAGATGGGCCTGCTGATGGCGGGCCTCGCCGTGCTGCTCTGGGCCAAGCATCACGCCAATATCGCCCGCCTGCTGTCCGGCACCGAAGGCCGTATCGGCCAGAAGGATTAAGGGAATGGCACGACGGGGCGTCACCCTTTCGCCCCGGCAGCGCGCCGACTGGCTACGGCTGATTCGCACCGAGCAGGTGGGGCCGCGCACGTTCCGGGCGCTCATCAACCAATTCGGCGGGGCCGCCGCCGCGCTTGAGGCCCTGCCGACCCTTGCGCGCAAAGGCGGACGACTCATTCCTCCCCGCGTTCCGACGCTGGCTGAGGCCGAGGACGAAATCGCGGCCCTTGCGCGCATCGGCGGCCGGCTGGTCGCCATGGGCGAGGCGGATTATCCCCATCCCCTCCAGGAAATCGACGATGCGCCGCCGCTCCTGTGTGTGCGCGGCACGGGCGATACATTGCGGTTGCCGAAGATCGCCATCGTCGGCGCCCGCAATGCCTCGGCCGCCGGGCGAACGCTGGCCGGCCGCTTTGCCCGCGATCTCGGGGCAGCGGGCTATGCGATCGTGTCGGGCCTCGCGCGCGGCATAGACGCGGCCGCCCATGAAGCCAGTCTCGCAAGCGGTACCATCGGCGTGTTTGCCGGCGGGTTGGCGCGGCCCTATCCGCCGGAAAACCTCAAATTAATTGAGGCGGTCGCCGAGCAGGGCGCGCTGGTGTCGGAAATGCCACTCAACTGGGAGCCGCGCGCACGGGACTTTCCGCGCCGCAACCGCCTCGTCTCCGGCATGGCGCTCGGGGTCGTGGTGGTGGAGGCAGCGGAACGCTCCGGCTCGCTCATCACCGCGCGCCTTGCCGCCGAACAGGGGCGAGAGGTGTTCGCGATTCCCGGTTCTCCCCTGGATCCGCGCGCCGGCGGCACCAATGCGCTGCTGAAGCGGGGGGCAACCCTTGTGACCTGCGCCGACGACGTGGTGGAAGCCCTGACTCCCCTGTTCGCGCATCTGCCCGCACAGGATCTCGAAGCGCCCACCGCTCCAACCGAGCCTTCCCCTCCCGACGACACGGTGCGCGCACGCATCGCCGAACTGCTCGGGCCGGTGCCGACCCCCATGGACGATCTGGTGCGATTCTCCGGTGCGAGCGTCAGCGATGTGCAATGGGTGCTTCTGGAACTGGACCTGGCGGGGCGGCTTGAGCGGCATGGCGGGGGATTGGTGAGCCTGCGTTAGCTATTCGCTCGCCTCCTGGGTCTTGCCCAACGGCCGTGGCTGGGCGATGCCGCGCGCTTCCATTCTAGACATTTCCAGCAGATAGGCGAGAGTGGACAGCCGGTGCAGGCGTGCCAGGCGCGATAATTCGGCTGTCAACGACGCCACATAGGCCGCGAACTCGGCAGCCTGATCCTCGTTAAAGTCTTCACGCGCCCCAGACATCCCGACATCCTCTTGCCCCGTCCACAGTCGCGCATCCTGCGAGTTGGGAGTGGTTAAACAAGCTACTCAGGGTTGTATTCACGAAAGGATGGCTTGGAAGGCAGGTCGCGGTCTGCGGATTTGACAGGCCGTGCGCCGCACCCCATGTTGCCGCCGCCGCCAGGGGCCGCGGCGATTTCAAGAGACAGCAGCCGTCATGCAGGTCGTCATCGTCGAATCGCCCGCAAAGGCGAAGACGATCAACAAATATCTTGGTCCGGATTATGAGGTCATCGCCTCCTACGGACATGTCCGCGATCTCCCATCGAAGGACGGCTCGGTTGATCCCGAGGCCGACTTCCGCATGCTTTGGGAGGTCGACCCGAAATCGCAGAAGCGCCTGAGCGACATCGCCAAGGCGGTGAAGGCGGCCGATGGGCTGATCCTCGCCACCGATCCGGATCGTGAAGGCGAGGCGATTTCCTGGCACGTGCTCGAGGTGCTACGCGAGAAGAAGGCGCTCAAGGGCCAGAAGGTCGAGCGCGTGGTGTTCAACGCCATCACCAAGCAGGCGGTGCTGGAAGCGATGAAGCAGCCGCGCGCGGTCGATATCGCGCTTGTGGACGCCTATCTCGCGCGACGCGCCCTGGATTACTTGGTGGGCTTCACCCTTTCGCCGGTGCTGTGGCGCAAGCTTCCGGGCGCCCGCTCGGCGGGCCGCGTCCAGTCCGTGGCTCTGCGTCTGGTCTGCGACCGCGAGCGCGAGATCGAGACCTTCGTTGCCCGCGAATATTGGTCGATCGCCGCCCAGCTCGCGACCCCGCGCGGCGAAACGTTCGAAGCGCGCCTCTCGGGCGCCGACGGCAAGAAAATCACGCGCCTGTCGGTCGGCACCGCCGAGGAGGCCGCCGCCTTCCGCGCGGCGCTGGAGAGCGCCGCCTTCTCGGTGCGCAATGTTGAGGCGAAGCCGCTCAAGCGGCATCCCCAGCCACCCTTCACCACGTCGACGCTCCAGCAGGAAGCGAGTCGCAAGCTCGGCCTCGCGCCGGCCCGCACCATGCAGATCGCCCAGCGCCTGTATGAGGGCGTGGACATCGGCGGCGAGACCGTGGGTCTCATCACTTATATGCGAACCGATGGCGTCGACATGGCGCCGGAAGCCGTGGCGGCGACACGCAGTGCCATCGGCAAGCAGTTCGGCGACCGCTATCTGCCGGCCGTTCCGCGCAAATACACCACCAAGGCCAAGAATGCCCAGGAGGCCCACGAGGCCATCCGCCCCACCGATTCCCATCGCAGCCCGCGCGAGGTGGCGCGCCA
>NCHM01000186.1 GCA_002257205.1 Rhizobiales bacterium 24-66-13
GGCGAACGGGGCGTGCGGACGAATCTTCAAGGTCACACTCCCCCATAAATCTTGCCTATGGCGAACCTGTGGCCCGGCGGCAACCCAAAAACCGGCCCCGGCTATTCGGCGGCCTCGTCGGAGAGGAGGATTTCGCGCTTGCCGGCATGGTTGGGGGCGCCGACCACGCCTTCCTTCTCCATCCGCTCCACCAGGGACGCCGCCCTGTTATAGCCGATCTGAAGCCGGCGCTGGATATAGGAAGTGGAACACTTCTTGTCGCGCAGCACCACCGCGACGGCCTGGGAATAGAGGTCCTGCCCCTCTTCCCCGAACGATCCCTTGTCGAATACCGCGCCGTCCTCGCCTTCTCCCCCGTCCTCGGAGAGGTCGGCGGTCACGGCTTCGAGATAATCGGGCGCGGCCTGGGCCTTGAGATGCTTCACCACGCGCTCGACCTCGTCGTCGGAAACGAACGGGCCATGCACGCGGCTGATGCGGCCGCCGCCGGCCATGTAGAGCATGTCGCCCTGACCGAGCAGCTGTTCGGCGCCCATCTCGCCGAGAATGGTGCGGCTGTCGATCTTGCTGGTCACCTGGAATGAGATGCGGGTCGGGAAATTGGCCTTGATGGTGCCGGTGATCACATCCACCGAGGGGCGCTGGGTGGCCATCACCAGATGGATGCCGGCGGCGCGGGCCATCTGCGCGAGGCGCTGGATGGCACCCTCGATTTCCTTGCCGGCGGTCAGCATCAGGTCCGCCATCTCGTCGACGATCACGACGATATAGGGCAGCGGCCCCAGCTCCATTTCCTCGCGCTCATAGATGGCTTCGCCGGTCTCGTGGTCGAAGCCGGTCTGCACGGTGCGGGCGAGGCTCTCGCCCTTCTTCTCGGCCTCGGAGACACGGGCGTTGAAGCCGTCGATGTTGCGCACGCCGAGCTTGGACATCTTCTTGTAGCGGTCCTCCATCTCGCGCACCGCCCATTTGAGCGCGACCACCGCCTTTTTCGGGTCGGTCACCACCGGGGCGAGCAGATGGGGGATGCCGTCATAGACGGAGAGTTCCAGCATCTTGGGATCGACCATGATCAGCCGGCACTGTTCCGGCTTCAGCCGGTACAGCAGCGAGAGGATCATGGTGTTGATGGCCACCGACTTGCCCGAGCCGGTGGTTCCGGCCACCAGCAGGTGCGGCATGCGGGCGAGATCGACGATCACCGGCTCGCCGCCGATGGTCTTGCCGAGCGCGATGGCGAGCTTCTGCCCGCTGTCGCCGAAATCCTTGGTGGCCAGCAATTCGCGCAGAAGCACCTTCTCGCGCTTGGCATTGGGCAGTTCGATGCCGATCGCGTTGCGCCCCGGCACCACGGCGACGCGGGCAGAAATCGCGCTCATGGAGCGGGCGATATCGTCGGCGAGGCCGATCACGCGGGACGACTTGATGCCCGGCGCCGGCTCCAGCTCATAGAGCGTCACCACCGGGCCCGGCCGCACCTGGCCGATTTCGCCGCGCACGCCGAAATCATCCAGCGTGCCTTCCAGCAGCTTGGCGGTGTCGGCGAGCGCTTCCTCGCTCATGGTCGGCCCCTTGGACGGGGGCGGGGCGCCCAGCAATTGCAGGTCCGGCAGGCGATAGGCGTGGGGACGGCCCCGCCCTTCGCGTCCCCCCTCACGCGCGCCTTGGCGCGTGCGGGCCGCGGCCGCGCGTCCGCTCGCCGCGCGCGGTGCGGGCTCGGCGGGCATGATGTCGGAATCATCGTCCTGTTCGTCGACGCGGCGCACGCCGCCGAGGGCCGGCGCCTCATGGGCGGGACCGGCATGGAGGCGCGGTTCCACGCGGCCCTGGTCGTCCACCGCGCGGCGCTCGGAGGCGAACATCTCGCGGGCGAAGGCGCCGATGGCGGCCGCGCGCACCGGCGCCGACTTGCCGTCGGCAAGTTTGCCACCGGAAAGCTTGCCGGCGGCGGGCATGGCGCCCGCCGAGCGGCCACGGCGGCGGCCGAACAGGCGGGCCTTGGCGGAAAGAAAGGTATGGGTGAGCGCGCCCAGCGAGATCAGCCGGCGGTCGGTGTCCTCGAAATCCTCATCCTCGTCGTCCGCCCCCTCGGCATCGGCGTCCTGGCGCTTCGGCGCGCCGCCCCGGCAGGCGAAGGCCAGCCCGGCCACGCCGCCGACCGCCCCCACGCCGCCCACCAGAACCGCGTCGAGGCCGCCGGACCAGCCGCCGTGGAACACCGCGACCAGGCGCGGGAACAGGTCGCCGATCACGCCGCCAAGGCCGGTCGGCACCGGCCATGCGCCGAACGTGGGCAGGGCGCTCAGCAGCGCGCTCATGCCGAGCACGCCGAGCGTGAGCGCGCCCGCGCGCAATTGCTCGCCCCGCAGCGGGCGATGGGTCAGCAGCCGCCAGCCCCAATAGGCGAGCGGCAGCAGCAGGAACAGGCTGGCGAGCCCGAGGCCCTGCATCAGCAGATCCGCGACGATGGCGCCGGGACGGCCGAGCAGGTTCTTCACCTGCGCGCCGCTGGCATTGGACAGGCTCGGGTCGCTCGCGGTCCAGGTGACCATGGTCGCGAGCGCGAACAGGCTGGCTGAGAGCAGCGCCGCGCCGCAGATCTGGCTGGAGCGGCGCCGCACCGCGCCGCGCACGCTTTCGGGGATGAAATCCATGCCGAGCCCATGGCGCAGGGCCATGGCGGGGGCGGGACGACGGCGAGCCGGGGCCATGCGCGGAAGCTCCCTTACCCTAGCCCGGCGAGCAGGCGCGAGAGCACCTCCCCGCACGTGGCGAGATCCTGCACCAAGGCGACCCGCAGATAGGGATCGCCGGCATTTATGCCGTTCGCATCGGGGCGGGCGAGATAGCCGCCGGGCACGACGCGCAGGCCCTGTTCCTTCCACAGCCGCAAGGTGGCCGCTTCCCCGCCGCCCGCCGCCGAGGCGTCGAGCCACAGGAAGAAGCCGCCGCCGGGCCGCTCATAGCCGAAGCGCCCGCCGAGCATCTGGTCGGCGAGGTCGAATTTCTGCACATAAAGGGCGCGCGAGGCCTGCACATGGGCTTCGTCCCCATAGGCGGCGATGCCCACCGCCTGGAGCGGTTCGGGCACCTGGGGCGCGGCGACCCAGCGAAACGCGAGGAACGCTTTCTGGAAGTCCGCATCCCCGGCGCAGAAGCCGCAGCGCAGGCCCGGCAAGGACGAGCGCTTGGACAGCGAGTTGAACGCCACAACGCCGGAAAAATCGCTGCCGCACACTTCCAGGATGCCGGTGGGCTTTTCCGCCCCGAGATAAATCTCGGAATAGCATTCGTCGGAAAACAGATAGGTGCCGTGGGCGCGCGTGATGGACAGCAGCCGCTCCAGATAGGCGCGCGAGGCGATCGCCCCCTGCGGATTGGCGGGCGAGGCGATGAACACCGCCACCGCGCGCGCCATCAGTGCGTCATCGAGGGCGTCGAGATCCGGCAGCCAGCCGGAGTCCCGGGTGGTGGGCAAGGGAATGGCCTCGCAGCCGGCGGCCTCGGCGCCCGCCGCATAGGCGGCATAGAAGGGATTGGGCAGCAGCATCACCGGCCGGCCGCCGCGATCCCCGGTCAGGCGACGGGCAACGATGGCGGCGGAGACGAGGCCCTCGCGCGAGCCGTTCAGCACCAGCACTTCGCGGTCCGCATCCACCGGGCGGGCAAGATCGTAGCGCCGGCCGAGCCATTGGGCGGCGGCGGCGCGGAACGCGGGCGTTCCTTCCGCGCGGGGATAGCGGCCGAAGCCGGGCAGGGCGCCGGACAGCACCGGGCCGACGAAATCCGGCATGGCATGCTGCGGCTCGCCCACCGCAGCGCTCAGGGGCGCGCGGCCGGGCTCCGTGCCGGCCAGGAGATCGGCGAGGCGGATGAAGGGAGAACGGCGGTCCGGGGGAGCGGAAGGAGCGGGCACGGTTATCGGTATCGTCTCGCACGATTGGGGTTACCGCGAGAATGCCGAAACTCGGTTAAGAACCGCCTAAGCATCCCCGACGCCTATCGACATGCCCCTGCCGCAGCGGCATGCTGCGCCCCGTCGCGGACCAAGGACGCCCCCAGCGCCGCCGCGGCCGGACCGAGGGTTCAGGAACGCCAATTCCGCCCTCGGCCTGAAACGATTAAAATCAAGCTCGGGAGACACCACCCATGGCAGGGAGCATCATGCGACCCCTTGCGCCGGCTTTGCTCGCGCTCAGCCTGTTCCACGTTCCGGCGGCTCATGCCGACGACCTCAGCTTTTCCCAGGAGGCGCTCAAGCGCATCCCCGTGGCCATGCAGCGGGAGATCGACAAGGGCACTTTCCCCGGCGCGGTCACGCTGATCGCCCATGACGGCAAGATCGTGCATTTCGAGGCACACGGCTTCCTCGATGCCGCCAAGACCAAGCCCATGACCAAGGATGCGGTGTTCCGCGCCTTCTCCATGACCAAGCCGTTCGTCTCGGTGGCGGCGATGATGCTGGTGGAGCGCGGGCAGCTCAGCCTGCGCGATCCGGTGGGGCAATATATTCCCGAGATGAAGGCGATGAATGTCATCGCCGAGAAGAAGGACGAGGCCGGCAAGACCGTGCGCGAGGTGGTGCCGGCGAAGAATCCCATCACCATCCAGGATCTGCTGCGCCACACCTCGGGCCTCACCTATTCCGGCAGCGCGCCGTTCCCGGAAATCAAGGAGGGCTATGTGAAGGCCGACATTGAGAGCCGCAATGGTGATCTTTCTCCGGAAGCCTTCGTGAGCGGCCTCGCCAAGATCCCGCTCGCCTATGAGCCGGGCACGCGGTTCGAATACGGCCTTTCGGTGGATGTGCTGGGCGTGGTGGTGGAGCGCGTGAGCGGCAAAAGGCTCGACGTGTTCCTCGACGAGAACCTGTTTAAGCCGCTGAAGATGAAGGACACCTCGTTCCAGCTCACGCCCGCCCAGGCGCCCCGCCTCGCCGATGCGCTCGATGCCGATCCGCAAAAGGAAGCGGGCTGGAAATGGGTGCGGGTGGACCAGGACCCCGGCAAGCGATACCGGCTCGGCGGCGCCGGCACCGTCACCACGGCGGAGGATTATTTCCGCTTCTCCCAGATGATGCTGAACGGCGGCGTGCTGGACGGCGTGCGGATCCTCTCCCCCAAGACCGTGGATTTCATGCTGTCCGACCATCTGATCGGCCTCGGCGGCTCCACGGCGGCGAGCACAGGGCCGGGCTATGGCTTCGGCCTCGGGTTCGCGATTCGCCGCTATGAAGGGTTTGCGGTGGCGCCGGGCTCGGTGGGGGATGCGATGTGGGCGGGGGCCGGCGGCACCTTCTTCACCATCGACCCGAAGGAAGAGATCGTCGGCGTGTTCATGTCCGCCGCGCCGTCGCAGCGCGTCGTCACCCGCATGCTGTTCAAGAATCTGCTCTACGGCGCGACCGTGGATTGAACGCGCGCCGGCCGGGGTCACGCCCGGCCGGCTTTTTGCTCACACCGGCCAGACCTGGGGGCGGGCGAGCACCAGGCGGGCGGCGGCGCTGTCCTTGTTCATCTGGGCGATCAGCGCGTCGATGTCGTCGAACTTCAGTTCCGGCCGCAGATAGCCGTGGAACGCCACATCCAGTTCGCGGCCGTAGAGATCGCCGGAAAAATCAAACAGATGCACCTCCAGCAGGGGCGATCCGTTGTCGAACGTGGGCCGTCGGCCGTAGCTCGCCACCCCATCCACCACCTGCCCGTCGAACCGCGCGCGCACCGCATAGATGCCGAAGGCGAGCTGGGTTCCCGCCGGCATGGCGAGGTTGGCGGTGGGATAGCCGAGGTCGCGGCCGCGCTTGTCGCCGTGGATCACGGTGGCGCGCACGCTCCAGGGCCGGCCCAGCATATGGGCGGCATGGCCCACCTGCCCGGCGGCGAGCGCATTGCGGATGGCGCTGGAGGAAATGGGATCGCCCTCGTCGAGAGCCGGCTCCACCACCTCGACGGGAAAGCCGAGGCGCGCGCCCGCTTCGCGCAGGAAGGCGGGCGAGCCGGCGCGGGCGCGGCCGAAATGGAAATCGAAGCCCACCACCACGCCCGACACGCCGAACCGTCGCACCAGGATTTCCTCGACGAAATCCTCCGCCGTCACCCGCGCCAGCGCGGCGTCGAACGGCAGCACGATGGCGCCGGCAAGTCCGGTGCGGGCGAGGCAATCCAGCTTCTGCTGGCCGGGGGTGAGGCGGAACAGGTTCGCGTCGGGCTGGAAGAAGCTGCGCGGATGCGGCTCGAACGTCAGCGCCGCCGCAGGGCGCCCCAGCGTCTGCGCCATCGCGAGCGCGGCATTGATCACCGCGCGGTGGCCGCGATGCACGCCGTCGAAATTGCCGATGGCGAGAACCGGTCGCGCGATCCGCGCGGGGATTGGCGCGATGCCCTGGACGACGGGAAAGGAAGACTCGGAAGGATCGGACATCGGCAGGGGCGGCCGGCACAATGGAGGGGAGGCAACCCTTCGCGCGCGGACCCGCCAGCGTCAAGCACGGGATTTTGCGTAAAGCCCGCCCCGGGCATCCCGGCGCCGGGGTCACGCTCGTGCGCAGCGCCCCATGGCCGGCCCGGCGGCTCTCCTTACCCGTCCCTTACCATGCCAGGCGAGGCATGACGCCGCGCGGGTGGGCGTGATCGGAAAACAGATTGGCCAGCGCCTCGGCATCGGGCTCGCTGCCGTTTTCCCGGTGCAATTCCTCGGCATGGATGCCGCTCGATATGAACAGGCTGTCGAAGCCGGCGGCCGTGGCGCCGATGATGTCGGTGCGCAGCGCATCGCCAATGGCGAGCACCCGCTCGGGCCGGACCGGCGCGCCCCCGAGCGCGGCCGCGCGGCGCAAGGCCACGTCATAGATCGGCTTGTGCGGCTTGCCGCAATAGATCGCCCGCCCGCCGATCTGCTCATAGAGCTGGGCCAGCGCGCCGGCGCAATAGACCAAAGTCTCGCCGCGCTCCACCACCAGATCGGGATTGGCGCACACGAACAGCAGGTCGCGCGCCTTCATGGCGGCGAGCCGTTCGGCATAATCCTTGGGCGTTTCCACATCGTCGTTCAGCAGGCCGGTGCAGACCACCAGCTCGGCGTCCGCAAGGCTGGTCGGCGTCACGTCGAGCCCGTCGAACGTGCCGAGGTCGCGCGGCGGGCCGAGGTGGAACAGCTTCACGCCCGGCCGCGCCGCCAGCACGTCGCGCGTCACGTCGCCGGAGGTGACGATGCCGTCATAAGCGGTGCGCGGTACGCCGAACCCGTCCAGCATGGCGATGACGAAGGCGTTCGGGCGCGGGGCGTTGGAGACCATCAGCACCCGCGCGCCGCCCGC
>NCHM01000187.1 GCA_002257205.1 Rhizobiales bacterium 24-66-13
CCTCGTGGCCTTCGCCATGAACGGCGAGGCGCTGCGCCCCGAGCAGGGCTATCCGGTGCGCCTCGTGGTGCCGGGCTGGGAAGGCAATATGTGGATCAAATGGCTGCGCCGGATCGAGGTGGGCGACGAGCCCTGGGAGCAGCGCGAGGAAACCTCCAAGTATACTGACCTGCTGGCCGACGGCCGCTCGCGCCGCTTCACCTTCGTGATGGACGCGAAATCCGTCATCACCAGCCCGAGCCCGCAGGCGCCGCTGCGCCACAAGGGCGCCAATGTGATTTCCGGCATCGCCTGGTCGGGGCGCGGCACCATCAAGCGGGTGGACGTCTCGCTCGACGGCGGGCGCAACTGGACCACGGCGCGCCTGGAGGGCGCCGCTTTGCCCATGTCCATGGCGCGCTTCTATCTGGATTTCGACTGGAACGGGCAGGAACTCATGGTCCAGTCGCGGGCCATGGACGAGA
This sequence comes from Rhizobiales bacterium 24-66-13, assembly GCA_002257205.1. Classification (GTDB taxonomy): domain Bacteria; phylum Pseudomonadota; class Alphaproteobacteria; order Rhizobiales; family Xanthobacteraceae; genus NCEH01. Next base: position 465 of record NCHM01000187.1, read on the forward strand.
CCGGCTATGTGCAGCCCACCAAGACCGCCCTGCGGGCGATCCGCGGCGAGAATTCCATCTATCATAACAATGGCATCCAGACGTGGCTGGTGCGGCCGAACGGGGAGACGGAAAATGTCGAAGTCGGCTGAAGCGCTCCTGTTCGCCATCGCGCTCGCCGCCCTCCCCGCGCTTCCCGCCTTGGCGGGCCCCGCCGGTGTCGGCCGGCCCGCGCTGCCGGAGGAGATTGCCGCCTGGGACATCGACGTGCGCCCCGATGGCCAGGGCCTGCCGCCCGGCAAGGGCTCGGTGAAGGAAGGCGAGGAGCTGTTCCTGCAGAATTGCGCCGTGTGCCACGGCGAGTTCGGCGAGGGCGCCGGCCGCTGGCCCGTGCTGGCGGGCGGACAGGGCTCGCTCAAATCCGAGCGGCCGGAAAAAACCATCGGCTCCTTCTGGCCTTATGCCTCCACCGCCTATGATTACATCCATCGGGCCATGCCGTTCGGCAATGCCCAATCTCTGGAGCCGAACCAAGTCTATGCCATCGTCGCCTATCTCTTGAACCTGAACGACGTGGTCAAAGATGATTTCGTCTTGAGCCGGGAGAATTTTCCGAAGGTGACGCTGCCCAACGTGGGCGCCTTCTATGACGACGACCGCGAAACGGCCGAAAAAGCCTTCTGGAACGCCAATCCCTGCATGAAGGACTGCTCCGGCGAGGTGAAGGTGACCGGACACGCCCGCATTCTCAACGTGACGCCGAAGGAAGGCGAGGAACCGAAAGGCAATCTTGAGTGAACCAACGCCCGGCCCAGGCAAGGCGGGAGCACGCACGCACCCGGCAAGCGCGCACCCGACATGCACGGTGCGCGGGCTTGGCGGTGGCGATCCTCTGCGCCGGAGGCTGGCCGGCGCGGGCCGAGGGCGATCGCGAATATGGCGCCTATCTCGCGTCCCAATGCGTCACCTGCCATCAGGCGACAGGCAAGAGCGCCGGTGGCGTGCCGGCGATCGTCGGCTGGCCGCCGGACCAGTTCGCTGCCGTGATGACGTCCTACCGCCGCAAGGAGCGCGACAACGAGGTGATGCGCACCGTGGCGGCCGCCTTGTCGGATGAGGAGATCGCAGCGCTCGCCGCCTATTTCGGGGATTTGAAGGCCACAGGCGGGCCCTAAACACCGTCGCAAGATTCAACGAGGCGCCGGAACAGGTGCCCGTCATCAGGGGAGAAGCCCATGGCCATTTTCGATCGCCGCGCCTTTCTTGGAAGCCTGGCGCTTGCCGGGGCGGCGCCGGTGGCGGCCTCCGCCGCGCAAAGCCTGCAATTGAAGGACATCTCCAAGGAGGCGGACAGTGCCTGCCTCTATCATTGCGACTTCGGAGATCCGCCCCGATTCGTCCAGACCCTAACCAATATCTCCAACCATTATTCCGCGTACGGCGCGGACCCTTTCGCCATCCAGATCGCACTGGTGGCGCACGGACCGGGCGTGAAATTCTTTCTCGAATCCCTCGACGACACCACCTGGCGCGATGAAGTCATGGTGCCGCAGATCTTCGAGAAGGTGGAGAGCGTCGCGAAGAACGGGCTCAAGGTCTATCTGTGCTCGATCACCTTCGAACGCTTGAAGCTCAATCGCGACAAGGTCCGCAAGGCCGATTTCATCGCCTTCGTGCCCTCGGGCGTCGCCACCGTCGCCGCGCTCCAGAACAAGGGCTTCGCTTATATCAAGATCGGCTGAGCGCAACAGGCCGGCGCGGGAGGGATAAACCATGCCCATCAATCGCAGAGACTTCATGATCGGCTCGGGTGCGGCGGCGCTCGCCGTTCCGCTCGGCGCCCCCGCCGTGCTTGGCCAAGCCAAGCCCCGCCTCGTGGTGGTGGGCGGCGGCGCGGGCGGGGCAACGGCCGCGCGCTATGTGGCAAAGGACAGCGCCCGGGCGATCGAGGTGATCCTGGTGGAGCCAAGCCGCCATTATGTCACCTGCTTCCATTCGAACCTGTATCTCGGCGGCTATCGCACCTTCGATTCCCTCGTGCAGAGCTACGACAAGCTGGCGGCGCAGGGCGTGACGCTGAACCATCAGGCCGCAACCGGCATCGATCGCGAGAAGAAGCAGGTGCGGCTCGCCGACGGTTCAAGCCTCTCCTATGATCGCCTCATCCTCTCCCCCGGCATCGATCTGAACTATCAATCGGTGCCCGGCTGGAGCGAAGCTGCGGCCGAACAAATGCCCCACGCCTGGAAGGCCGGGCCGCAGACCCTCTTGCTCAAGCAGAAGCTGGATGCGGTGCCCGACGGGGGCCTGATCGTGATCATCGCCCCGCCCAATCCCTATCGCTGCCCGCCCGGGCCCTATGAGCGCGCCTCCATGATGGCCCATGTGCTGAAGACCACGGGACGCGGCAAGGCCAAGATCATCATCGTCGATCCCAAGGAGAAGTTCTCCAAGATGGGCCTGTTCGAGGCCGGCTGGGAAAGCCACTATCCCGGCATGGTCGAATGGATCGCTCCCGCCATCAATGACGGGCTGAAGTCCGTGGACCCCGCCACCGGCACGGTCGTCACGGGCTTTGAAACCTATAAGAACGCGGCCCTGGTGAATGTCATTCCCGCCCAGATGGCCGGGCGCATCGCCCGCGACGCCGGGCTCGCCAATGCCACCGGCTATTGCCCGATCGATCCGCAGACCATGGCCTCGGCGATGGACGCCGCCATCTTCATCGTGGGGGATGCCGCCATTCCCGGCGACATGCCGAAATCCGCCTTCGCCGCCAACAGCCAGGCGAAGGTGGCGGCCATGGCGGTGCGCGCCCAATTGACCGGCGCCAAGGCCTTTCCCGCGCGCTATTCCAATACGTGCTGGAGCCTCATCGACACCGACGATGCGGTGAAGGTGGGCGGGCGCTATGCCCCCGCCGACGGCCGCATCAAGGAAATCGAGGGCTTCGTCTCCAAGACCGACGAAAGCGCCGACCTGCGCAAGCAGACCGGGGCCGAGAATATCGGCTGGTACGCCGCAATCACCGCCGACATCTTCGGATGATCGCCGCGGCTGTCTTTTAGCTGAAGCAGCCGCTCTTCCCTTGCTGCGTCACACGCGGCCACTACAATGATCGAGGTCATTCAAGATGCGCTTGACGTCTTCCGTTCTTCTGCTCTCCCTCGCCACGCTGAGCGCGGTGCCCGCCGTGGCGCAGGACATTTCCGCAGGCGAGCGGGTCTGGAACAAATGCCGTGCCTGCCATCAGGTGGGAGAGACTGCGAAGAATGCAGTCGGCCCGACGCTGAACGGCGTGTTCGGGCGCCCGGCGGGCACGGTTCCCGGCTATAATTATTCGCAAGCCAACAAGAATTCGGGGATCACCTGGGACGAGACGGTATTCGCCGAATATATCAAGGATCCGCGCGCGAAGATTCCTGGCACCAAGATGGCGTTCCCGGGTCTCAAGAACGAGCAGGAAATAAAGGATCTCACCGCGTTCCTGGCGCAATTCGGCGCCGACGGCAAGAAACAGTAAGGTTTGAAAGCTGGAGCGCGCGCCGGCTAATGGATCAACCGAAACGGATGGTATCCATCCGTTTCGAAAAGCTGATCCACCAGATAAAGAGCGCGATCCCCCCATATGGAACCACTTGGTGGTTCCATATGGGGGGCGAAGCGCACGCCGCCGCCCATCAGCCTTCGCAAGCGTCGGTCACACCCGCTCCGAACCCTGGGCTTGCGTCCCCTCCCCTATCCTTTCACCCGCGCGCCTGCCGCCCCGCAGCACCACATAGATCGCTGGAATGACCAGCACTGTCAGCGCCGTGGACGAGGCAAGGCCGAACAGGAGGGAGATGGCGAGCCCCTGGAATATCGGGTCCGTCAAAATCACCGCGGCCCCGATCATCGCGGCGAGCGCGGTGAGGAGGATCGGCTTGAAACGTATGGCTCCGGCCTCCAGCAGCACATCCACCAGCGGCCGGTCAGGCGTGCGGGCATGGCGGATGAAATCCACCAGCAGGATCGAATTGCGCACGATGATGCCGGCGAGCGCGATGAAGCCGATCATCGAGGTTGCCGAGAACGGCGCCCCGAACATCCAATGGCCGAGCATGATGCCGATGAAGGTCAACGGGATCGGCGTCAGGATCACAAGCGGCACCTTGAAGGAGCCGAACTGGGCCACCACGAGAATATAGATACCGAGGATCGCGACCCCGAACGCCGCCCCCATGTCGCGGAACGTGACCCAGGTCACCTCCCACTCGCCGTCCCACAGCAGCGTCGGATGGCTCTCGTCCTCGGGCTGGCCGTGGAGCGCGATCACGGGTTTCGGCACATCTCCCCAGTCCGCCTTTTCGATGGCGTCCGCCACCGCCATCATGCCGTAGACCGGCGCCTCGAACTGGCCGGCGAGTTCGCCCGTGACCATTTCGGCGGCGCGCCCATTGTGACGGAAGATCGGGAAGGACGCCGGCTCGCGCGTCACGGTCACCACATCGCCGAGTTCCACGACCCCGCGGGCCCCGGGCAGCGCATTGGCCGGCACCGGAGTGGTGAGCGTGCGTTCGTTCACAACCTCGGCGCTCTTGGGCAAGGCGATGCGGATCGGGATCGGCTGGCGGCCACCGCCGCGATGCGAATAGCCCACCGTCGAGCCGGCATAGAAGGCGCGGATGGCGTCGTACACATCGCCCTGCTCGACCTTGTAATATTCAAGGTTGTCCTGGTCGATGGCGATGCGCACGCGCTCGGGCTGGATGCCGTAGCTGTCGTCTACATCGACGATGAAAGGCACGCTCTCGAACGCCTCCCGCACCTTGGCCGCCACCGCGCGCCGGGTGGCGGGGTCTGGGCCGTAGATCTCCGCGAGCAGGGTTCCGAGCACCGGCGGCCCCGGCGGCGGCTCCACCACCTTCACCGCCGTGCCCGCCGGCAGATCGAGCCCCCGCAGGCGCTCGCGGATGTCGAGGGCGATGGCATGGCTCGGCCGGTCCCGCTCGCCCTTGGGCAGCAAGTTCACGGTGACATCGCCCTGCTGCGGCTGGGAGCGCAGATAATAGTGCCGCACCAAACCGTTGAAATTGAACGGCGCGGACGTTCCCGCATAGGTCTGGAACGAAATCGTCTCCGGAATCGGGGCGAGGCGGTCGACGATCGCCTGAAGGGCGCGGTTGGTGTCCTCCACCGACGACCCTTTCGGCAGGTCGACCACCACCTGGAGCTCGGTCTTGTTGTCGAACGGCAGCAGTTTCACCGTGACGTGCTTGGTATAGATCAGCCCCAGCGAGGCCAGCGTGGCGAAACCGACCAGCAGAAGGAAGGTCCAGGACCGGGCCTTGGTCTTGAGGATCGGCGCCGCCACCGCCACATAGGCCCGCCCGAGCCAGCCCCCGTGGGCGGCATCATGCCCATGGGCCGCCGCATCGCCCTTGCGGCCCAGCTTCATCATGAGCCACGGCGTCAGCACCACGGCGACGAAGAAGGAGAACAGCATCGCCGCCGAGGCATTGGCGGGGATCGGGCTCATATAGGGCCCCATCATGCCGGAGACGAACAGCATGGGCAGCAGGGCCGCCACCACCGTCAGCGTCGCGACGATGGTGGGATTACCGACCTCCGCCACCGCTTCGATCGCCGCCTGCTCCCGCGCCCGGCCGTCCCGCATGGCCCAATGGCGGGCGATATTCTCGATCACCACGATGGCATCATCCACCAGGATGCCGATGGAGAAGATGAGCGCGAACAGGCTGACGCGGTTGAGCGTGTAGCCCATGAGCCGCGAGGCAAAAAGCGTGAGCAGGATGGTGGTGGGAATCACCACCGCCACCACCAGCGCCTCGCGCCGGCCGATGGCGAACGCGACCAGCACCACGATCGAGACCGTGGCAAGCCCCAGATGGAACAGGAGCTCGTTCGCCTTTTCGTTGGCGCTCTCGCCGTAATTGCGGGTGACCGTCAGTTCGACATCCTGCGGCAGGATCTGCCCGCGCACCTGTTCCAGGCGACGGGCGACCGCATCCGAGATGACGACCGCATTGGTCCCCGGCCGCTTGGCGATGGCGAGCGACACAGCGGGCACGCGTTCGAGGCCGGCCGAGCTCCTGCGCACGTCGGTCACGCGCGCCTCGTTGGGCTCGGTCGCGAGCACGATGTTGGCGACATCGCGCACATAGACCGGGCGGCCATCGCGGGCGGTGAGGAACAGATTTCCGATTTCGGGCGCCGTCTGCAGCGTCTGTCCGGCGAGCAGTGTGCGCTGCTGGCCCTGTTCGCGCACCTTGCCGATCTGGAACGAACGGTTCGCACCCTCGATCTTCGCCGAAAGCTGCTGAAGGGTGATGCCGTAAAGCGAGAGCTTTTCCGGGTCCGGCTCGACCCGGATCTCCTCCGGCTGCTCGCCGACGATATAGGTCAGGCCGATATCCGGCAGCTTGGCCACTTCCACCTGAAGCTCGCGGGCAAGACGGGTCAGCCCGTTCGCGGTCCAGCGTGCGGCGGCAGCCGGCGCGGGGGCCAGCGTCACAACCACGATGGCCACGTCGTCGATGCCGCGTCCCACGATCAGGGGCTCGGGAATGCCGACCGGAATGCGGTCCAGATTCGCCCGCACCTTGTCATGCACGCGCAGGATCGCGGCATCGGAGCTGGTGCCGACGAGGAAGCGCGCGGTGACGACGACGCCGTCATCCTCGGTCTGGGAATAGACGTGCTCGACGCCGTCGATGCTCTTGACGATGGTTTCCAGCGGCTCGGTGACCAGCTTGACCGCATCCTCCGCCTTGAGGCCGTTGGCCTCGACGCGGATGTCGACCATCGGCACCGAAATTTGCGGCTCCTCCTCGCGCGGCAGCGTGACGAGGGCGACGATGCC